>SVES01000106.1 GCA_015057305.1 Pseudobutyrivibrio ruminis
GAAATCAACTGATCCCATCCAATGAAATGGCATCTTAAATTTTTTGAAACACCTGATCCTTTAGTCCGAAATATTCACTCTACCGTCATCTTCAACAACGATTCTGTTGTCATCAACAATAACATAGACATTGTTTGCATCCGCATCATATGCATTAGCGATCAATTCTGCTAAAACATAATATATATTTGTATATAAACTAGGGCCAAGTAAATCTAGAATTCTGACATCAACATCAAGTGAATACTCTTTCACAGTAAAACCTCATAATATATGATTATATTTCTAAGACTTTTCATAATGTTTTTTGATACTTAATCCAATTATCTCCCCTAATCTAGGCGGTACGGCATTACCAATATGTCTTGCCACATTTTTAAGAACTACAGGTTCACCGAGAGGAATGAAAGAATAATCTTTAGGGAAAGTTTGTAACATAGCTCCTTCTCTTAATGTTAAAGCTCTATCCTGATCAGGATGTCCAAATCTACCGGTACCATAACCGATAAACTGAGTTGTAATTGTTGGAGCAACTTCATCCCATTTCATTCTGCCATAAACAGCAGAATATGTCTTTCCTGTATCTTTTTTATGACACTCAAGAACTAATTCCTTAGGCCAATCTTTCCAAGTTCCACCAGGAACCGAATGTCTTATTCTATCAAGATTTAATTTAGATAAGCTTGATGCAATATGAAGGTTATCTTTTAAATTAGGTACACCTGCTTCAATTTTTGGAAGCTTTCCTATTACATCTCTAACTGTAACTGCAACCTCGTGTGTTGGAGCAATAAATTCAATACTTCTTCCTTTTGAAGCTAATAATAATAATCTTTTTCTTCTTTGAGGAACTCCATAATCCGCAGCATTAATTACCTTATATGTAACATAATAATTTTGCTCTTTCAAAGTAGAAACAAAATCCTTAAAAACTTGTTCTTTAGCAATTTCAGGAACATTTTCCATGGATACTATATGAGGATTTGATTCTTTAACTAGACGAGCAAACTGATAAAGCAATTTCCAATCTTTATGTTTTTTTCTATTACTCTTATCTTTCTGATGGTTTGAAAAGGGTTGACAAGGAGCACACCCTGCTAAAATCTGAACATCAAAACCTTTTAAGAAAGTCTTTATATCACTTCCGTTAACATTTTCTATATTTTTATTAACAAAAATCGTTTTATTATTATAGGTATATGAGTACTCACAGGAACGATCTAAATCAAAACCAGCAACGACATCTAAACCAGCTTTTCTTAGACCACAAGTTAGGCCTCCTACACCACAAAATAAATCTACAACCCCATATGTCATAGTTAAGCACTTCAACCTTTATAAAACTTCATAGTTTTAACAATACTTACAACCACAATCGTCTATTTAAAGAATCAGCAGCTGTGATAGTTAATGATGAAAACAGACTAGCATCAGTTATATAACTACTCTATGAATAAAACCGTTAATAATATCAAAAAATATATATAACGTCTTCAAATACTCCATAAAGTTCTGTCTATTCACGATCGCATTTGTTGTGGGTCAACCAAGATCATATCTGGTATCAATAGAGTCTTTCGCTTAAATAAGGCTTAGCTCTTTTCTAGATTTTGACTCTTATCAAGATCGATCTAACAACTCAAAGGAATCAACAGAGACAGCTTTCGGATAACCGCAGTCTTTAGCAACTCCGACAACATCAATATCAGCTGCAACTGTAGGCATACCAACAACAGTTTCATGAGCACCGTTATTTATTACGATATGAACAAGATTCTGTGGTTTGTTTGCCAACAGGAAAAGCCATTACCCCCGTATCCATCTGCTTATATCAAGAAATGTCATCATTAAAAGTATTAAAAAGAAATTTAACATCTAGAAACAAAAGGAATTTCAGATTCTTTAAACTGAATTTTATTAACATCATAACCTTTTGAAAACAGATATGATTTTAAACTATGTATAACTAAGTTAGCTTCTGAACAGCCTGGAGATAGTGTCAAAGAAACAATTGGAATTTTATATGAATATCGACGCTCAGTTTCAGACTTATCTTCCATGTAATTAGTTGGTAATTTTGGAAATTCAATATATGGCACAATAAAATTATTCTTGACTCTGAACTTTATATCATCCTTCTCAAAATTAGAGGATATAAACCTTGTTTCCTTTTCAAATTGAAAATTAGAATCTTTAATGTAAATTGATAAATCAAGAAAATTTAAGTAACAGTTCGAGGAAAAATATTCATTAAAATTGTCTATGCTATATTTATCCGCTTTTTTTAACTTCATCAAATCTAAGAGATAAACCTCACGGATTTTTTCTAAAAGCTCACCTATTTTATTTTCTAGCACTGGCTTGTCAAAATACTTGATATCATAAAATGCCCCCTTTGGTATCTGGTAAAAGGGAGAAAACTTTTTCCTAAAGTCTGCGGAATTTAACTCTATAAAGTAGTCCTCTTTGGAAAAATCAAGCCCGATAGAAACTCCGGTATTATTGCTTATATAGCTATTCCACATTGCCAAAGAGTCCCCTTCAGAGGAAAAACATATTAAAAAGGATTGATTGTTATAATCTAGTTCTTTCTCTCTACTTTCAAAGTAATTAGAAAACCTTGAAAGCATGTCATTCAACATATTGGAGAAACAGGATTCATCTTTTGACTCTTTAGTTTTAACTAAACTTTCCTTATATTTGGCAATATTCTCAAAAAAAATTTTTTGAGAGTATTTAAATTCTGTTAAGTCATTAAGATATGTTGGACAAGATAGCCAAAAGCAATTTGATTATATAATGTTATAAAAAGATTCAATTGTACAGTAATGATAAAGAATTTTATTTTGAGTAAAAGGAACAAGCATTCCTTTGTATGAAACAAATTCTTGCTTTACGTTGTCAAAACAACTTCTAAGATCAAAATAACAATCAAGTAAAAAATCTTTTGAATTATTATTACTCATCGCAATGGATCTCTAAAATAGTTTTTCTGTAAATCATAGAAAATTACAGGTAAGCGTAAACAGTTCCCTACCAGCGAATATAATAAAAAATACGGAAGCTGGCGGTCAATTGTGGAGACTAATTTCTTTCTCTTGTGTCTCATCTTTTCTTGCTTCATTATTTCTTTGTATGACCATGTAGCAAGACCTTTGTAGCTAATCCAGTCAAAGGCGCAGTCATACTTTTCGCTGCCTCAGGAATCGGTTTAATGAAGACCGGTTATTTACATGAGGTACACCAGAAGTTAAAAGAGCGACGAGGGCAAAAGAAAGCCAATGTTGCAATAGCACATAAGCTGTGCAGAATTATATTTAATGTTATATCCCACTGAACTTCATATGTAGAGCAGAATAAGCCTGTTTTGAAAGAGCATAGGTTGGCAAAAGCAACAAATGCTATTGCGGGTCTTAAGCAGGTAGGCTTAGTTTGCAGTGACGTTGAGGTTACAGATATAGCAAGTGGAATAGTTAAAGTTATACATAAAGCTAGGAATGAAGTTAAACACCAGACTTCTAGCCCCTGTTGTTAAGGTATAACTAACCACTTGAAGTTATAAGGGATTTTTAGGCCTCGCATCTGAGGCTAGGATTTTATTGTGCCG
>SVES01000017.1 GCA_015057305.1 Pseudobutyrivibrio ruminis
ACTCCGTCTACATAAACAGCTTCATTTATATCAAACTCATAGTTGTCATACTTAAGCTTATTTGTTACAACAGTGTCCACCATAGCCATCTGATTAGCGTCAACTTCAACTGTTACATCAACGGTATGATTGTTGTAATTATAATTGCCAATATTAGTTTTTAAAACTGTACTTGTATATTTCTGAGATGCGGAATGTGTTTGCTTATCATAGCCTGACTGTATAAGTTCTACATAATTATTGTAAGTGTCACTATTATTATCTGACCAAACTGCAACTTCATCATCAGTAAGTTTAGTCTTTAAAGTAAATACGGCTTTTTGACCAGTTAACTCTCCAATTTCTATACTCAGATTATTTGTATCAGAAGAATCGTCAGGATTAGTGTATGTTTCAGCAGATTTTGTAAGTTCCGTGCTCTCCCCATCACTTGTAGTCAATGTAATATCACTTAAAGAACCTGTCACATATTCTTGATCGCCAGGAATCATATCTAGAACGGTAATACCTGAAACTGTTTGATATCCTGAGTTTACAGTGACCTTCCATGTAAGTTCATGAGTGGAGACATCGACACCTGCTCCTTCGATTTTTATACCAGACTGCTGGTTAACACTTGCTTCCTTGCTAACTGTAGGGCCAGTAAAAGGTTTCTCTCCACTACCAAAATCATAAGTGTAGCTTATCCATGCGCTATTTGATGGCTTAGTATCATGATTTTGTTTCTGATACTCCGAGTAATTATTTATCTGTGTTTTGTATGTAATGGTGACAGTCTCATCACCTGATAATTTGCCAATATTAACACTCCAATTATATGACTTGGAATTATTTGTTCCTGCATCATATGATATGGTAGCCCCATCTTTGCTTACCTCAACACTACCTTCCACCAATGACATTGAATCGTCAAATGCATCATATAGTACAACATTATTTATACTATAGCCATTATTTTGAACTGTGACGGTCCACTCTACAGTTCCATCAGAACTAACTGTTCCGCCAGTCTTTTCCATCCACTTAGAAAGCTCCTTAGAAACAGTTACTTCAGCTGATACAGCTTCATGATTGATTTTTGTATTGCTAGAATCAACAAGATTTGCAGTATCTTTCAATGTAGCTTCTATTTTTTCAGCATTTTCTTCAACAATTGTCTCTGTAAGCGGGAACTCCGATGTAGTCTTATATGTAATAGTAGTCACTGCATTTGATACTGTACTTGGATTAGCAATGGTAAAGCTTAAAGTGTTTTCTGTAGAATCATATACAGCACTAGCTCCAGATGCGGAATTATCCACATAGCTTTCCCCCTTACTAAGAGCTATCTTAACTGTATAGCCTTCACTATAGGTCTGTGGTGTGGTTGCATTAGTTATAGTTACAGTCCAATCTGCCACAGATGAATCTGCTGATAGGCTACCAGCAATTGCGATTGTAGGTGGTGTCGTAACCAAGTCAGTTAAAACAAATGAATATGTATTGCCATCAGGAAGCACTACCCCTTCACGTGAGGATGAGGTATTGCTACTAGTATTAAGTGTAAATGAAATTTCAAACTTTAGGTTTGACAATGTACCTACGCCTAAACTTGATGGTGTAAATGTCATTGTGGCTTCATCCCCATTTGGAGTAACAGTAATAGCTCCATAAACAGTATCATTTTCATCTTTAACATCCGCAGTGATTGTATCCGTCAGATTAAACTGGGAAATGCCCGTAATACTCGGTTTTACGGTATATGTCGTTCCACCTTGTAGGCTTCCTTTATCTGATGTATTTAGAATCAAATCTGGGAATGTATATACAGCTTTGAACTCTGTACCACTAGTAATCTCTATAGCATCTGTGCTACTGCCGTCCAGCTTCTGCCCATTCATATACATTTCAACGCTTGATACAGTAATTTCCGTAGTTTCAGCTTCAGTTACAGAAGTAGCCTTGCTTTCTTCAATTAAAGTTGCATCCACGGATTCTTCCAAAAAAAGTTCTGAACCATTAAGTGTAGTGGTAGTTTCTGTGGTTTTTGTTTCTTCTGTATCATCAGTAACTTCTTCCTCTACAACTTCTTCCTCGATTTCAGCTTCTTCCTCAACAGTCTCTTCCACCGCTTTCGAATCCACTGTATCTTCCGTATACTGGTCGATTTCTTCTGCCTGCAGCACTATATCTGAGCCAAGGCTACTAAAAATAATAGCAAGCCCCAGTGCCACAGCTATAATCCTCTTTTTCATTATCTATAGTTCCCTTCTTTATGCCCCAAACTCTTGCCTCCCCAATATGGAAACTAAAAAAGTCCAAACCAGTACATTATAGACTGTAATGAAAAAAAGTCAACCCAAATGTTGCAATTAAATTGTGCAAAATTTGTATTATAAAAAAATATTCTTGAGCTTACTGCCCAAGAATATTTTTATCTCTAGCTGTAGTTGATTTTACACTCAACTGTAATTTTTACCTCGCAGCCCTGATTCGTTTGTGATTCGATGGTAATAGTACCTCCCATCAAATCTATAAGGCGCTTAGCAATTGTTAGTCCAAGACCAACACCCTCTGTATCAGCTGCATTATCACCTCTTGCAAAGGCATCAAAGGCTATTTTCTTAAACTTATCACTCATTCCTGTGCCATTGTCAGTTACGGTAAATACCATTCTGGCAAGGCTTACATTTTTACTAGGCTCCTCAATTGCCTTTAAGGTAACCTGGCTGCCACTAGGGCTATACTTTATAGCATTGTCAAGGACTACATATAGCACTTGCTTCATACGTTTGTTGTCGATAATCAGGCTCTTGTTTTTAATCTCACCTAAAATCAGGCTTAAGTTGATGTTATTCTTTTCAGCCTTAGCCATAAACAAGCTTTCAACATCCTTTACTAAATCCACGATATTGACTTTGTCATTTTCCAGTATCACCTTGCCTCTGTCAAGGAGGCTGATATCCAAAATCATATCAGAAACAGCTTTTATATTACCACTTTTAGTAGCAATAGCCTCTAGACCATCACCAACAAGCTTTTCATCATCCAGCGAATTAGAAATCGCACTTGAAATGCCATATATTTCATTAATTGGTTCATTAATGCTGGTGGCTATGCTATTAAGAAGAATTATTTGATTCCTATTAGAATTGGTCAAGCCCTCTATTCTAAGGTGCAATTTTTTCAGCCTGATAATTTGGAATACTATAATTGCCACAATAAATACAGCAATAGAAAGCATTATCACAATTAAATGATTGTATATCCAATTTGAAAATGAAGATATATAGAGCCCTTTATTATACTTATAGGCATTATTATCTACATAGTCATCCTCTAAAAGCTGAACACCTCTATTGAGTAATCTCAAAAGACCATCATTACCAATTTTTACCCCAAGACATCTATCGTCTCTACCAGATAATTGTCTTGAAAACAGGTTTTTATATTTAAAGTTTTTAAGTAATTCTGATGCCCTTAGACCATCAAGGATGGCACAATCCGCCTCTTTTGCCACTACCGCATCAAGGCAACGCTCTATGCCATCGTAGTATATAATCTCTGCATTTGGATAGTATGTCCTAACATAGTAGTACTGCAAATTGTTGTTTTCATTTATTGCAAAGGTAGCTGTGTCTGGATTTACCACCACATCCTTATAAACTAACTCTGTACTGGCTGATACCAACGTACCAGTTTGATGAATACCGTTTTGCTCTGAGAAATATATTCCTCCGCCTACTGTAAATACAACATCCACCTCGTCAGCATTTATGGCTGAAATCATTGCATCATATGTATCATAGCCTACATAGTTAATCTTAAGGTTATCTAAACCTAATAGATGGAAAATATTAGGCATCAGCTCCTTTACAACGCCTGTGGCATTTCCTGCCACGGTGGTATCACTATAAGGCAAATAATTATTCAAATAACCTACATTTATAGTGTCGTGTTCATCTATCCAGGCTCTTTCAAGGGGTGATAAGGCTGTTGCCGACACACTGGTGCCATGATACTTTGAGCTTAATGCACTTTGATAATAAGGCTCGTCATTAAGCATGTATGTCTGGGCAATGTTTAATTCATCCAACAAATCCTGACGGCTATTATTTACACACACGTAATAATCAGTGATGGCAAAGGCCATAATAGACTCATAGCCAGAACGTTTATTAGTTCCTTCACCCTCAACCGCCAGCAAATCCACATCACCAGCTTCAAACGCTTCAGACATCTTGGTTGCATCAGAGTAGCGGGTTATATTCGCACTGATGCTATGATTTAAAAGATATTCCTCCAAGGAATCAGCTACCGCACTATCCAGTACACCTATGTTGCGTCCGCTTATACTGGCAAGGTCAGATATGGTATCGTCTCCCACACGCTTTACCAGATTGTAGGATTCACTCCCCATTGGAAGCTCTGGATAGCTAATAAATTCCGTACGTTCTTCCCTGTAAGCAAGTCCTGCCATCATATCGATTTCGCCATCAATCAGCTGCTGATACAAATCGTTGAAGCTACCATATACATACTCATATTTCCAGCTGGTATACTCGGAGAGCTTCATATAGTATTCGTAGGCATAGCCTGATTTTACTGCGCCATTAGAGGCACCCTCCTGGAAAATTTCGTTTTCATAGTAACCAATTTTTACAGTTTTTGGTTCTACGCTAGTAGCCTTTACTAAAAGAGGGCCTTGAAATAAAGATATTACAAGACCCATCATTACTAAGCAGATTATGTTTTTAACATTCATTCTAAGAAAAGCATTTTTCCACATTAATCATATCCCCTATTAAATATCAAGGAAGTGCCCCACAATAGGGACCTTCCTTGTTTTACTTGCTTTAGCACATTTCTCCAGAAAGTGGATACTTATCTGTAAGATTTTTTATAATAGCTCTAGCTTTTTCTACGCCAGCCTCCTGCTCCTTGATTACAATAGCAATTGCCTCTGCAACCTTATCGAAGTCTTCTTCCTTAAGACCTCTAGTTGTAGCAGCTGGTGTTCCAAGACGAATTCCTGAAGTAACAAATGGTGACTTAGGATCGTTTGGAATAGTGTTCTTGTTTGCTGTAATATGTGCTTCATCAAGAAGTTTCTCGACTACTTTACCAGTAAGTTCAAAAGGTGTCAAATCAATAAGCATTAAATGATTGTCTGTTCCATCAGAAACAATTTTGATGCCTCTATCCTGCAAGCCCTTGCACAAAGCCTTGGCATTCTTTACAATCTGCTGTCCGTATTCCTTGAATGAAGGGTCTAGGGCTTCCTTAAAGCATACAGCCTTGCCAGCTATTACATGCATTAATGGACCACCCTGAATACCAGGAAATACAGCCTTATTGAAATTGTATTTTTCATTGGCAGCTGCAGTTGACATAATCATACCACCTCTTGGTCCACGAAGAGTCTTGTGTGTGGTAGTTGTAACAATATCAGCATATGGAATAGGGCTTTCATGTACACCTGCTGCAACAAGACCAGCAATATGTGCCATATCTACAAACAATACTGCATCAACCTTGTCGCAGATTTCTCTAAATCTCTTGAAGTCAATCTTTCTACAATATGCAGACGCACCTGCAATAATCATCTTTGGCTTACATTCTAGGGCGATACGCTCCACGTCATCATAATCAATAAAGCCATTATCATTCACACCATAAGGAACAATGTTGAAATAAGTACCAGAGAAATTAGCTGGAGAACCATGAGTAAGATGTCCGCCGTGGTCAAGGTTCATACCCATAACAGTGTCACCTGGCTTTAAAACTGCAAATTGAACTGCCATGTTAGCCTGAGCACCTGAATGCGGCTGAACGTTAACATATTCTGCCCCAAATAATTCCTTTGCTCGCTTGATAGCCAATTCTTCAATAACATCTACCTCAGCACAGCCGCCATAATAACGCTTTCCTGGATAGCCCTCAGCATACTTATTAGTAAGTACAGAGCCCATTGCAGACATTACCGCTGGTGATACCCAGTTTTCTGATGCAATCAACTCAATGTGTTCAGACTGGCGATTATATTCCTTAACTATCGCCTCCGCAACCTCTGAATCTGTCTTTCTGATGTCCTCAAGTGTGTACATTATTTTCCCTAACCTTTCTTTTATAAATATTTCTTCTCAAAATCAGCTCTTATGAGTGGTTTATCGAAGTAGTAACCCTGGGCCAAGTTCACAGAAAACTTACCTATCATATCTATTTGCTTGTCAAACTCCACTCCCTCTACGCATACATCCACATCTAATGACTCTGCCAGCTCAGCTATAGTCTTGATGAATGCTTCTGAGAAGTCATCAGAATCCATGTCCGAAACAAAAGCTTTGTCTATTTTGATGGTATCAATAGGCATGCTACGAATATAATTAAGAGACGAATAACCTGTGCCAAAATCGTCAAGTGCAACCCTACAGCCCAATGACCGTATGGCTTTTAGGATGCTAGCCATTCTATCAATATCATTGACAGCTAAGGATTCTGTTACCTCAAAAGTGAGATTTCTAGGGTCAATTGCTGTCTCTTCCAGTATTCTTTTTATTTTATCTACAATATCATTCTGAGTCAGTTGAACTACAGAAAGGTTAATATTTACTTTATAATCAGGCTGTCCAAAATCGTTCCAATGCTTACAAGCCTTTGCCGCCTCAGCCATAACGTGGTCACCAATGGCGACGATTAGTCTGAGCTTTTCCGCCTGTGGAATGAATTTGTCAGGCTCCACCAGCCCATACTCAGAGGAATTCCATCTAACCAATGCCTCCGCTCCGCAGCAGCTGGACACTCCACCGACAAATTCCATTATTGGCTGGAAATATACCTCAAACTCATCACAGCCATCATCAACAGCCTTTCTGAGAGCCTGTTCCAGTCTAACCTTTTCAGCCATAACCTCTTTGGACTGCTCGCTGTAATACTCAAAACGGTTCTTACCCTTGTTCTTTGCACCATGAACGGCAATATTAAGTCTTGTAAGTATGTCAGTGGCATTTTCTATATCACCAGGCCCCTTGACACAGCCCATGCTCATTGTGCAGAAGTACTCTTCTCCATTTAATAGCCATGGATTATCAAATAGATTCATTATTCTTTTTATAATGAATTCAAGATTGTCGTAATTATCATGCTCAATGATTACTGCGAATTCGTCTCCACCAACACGGTAGCATTTACCTCTTATGTAGGAGATATCATTAATGCTGTGAGCCACATACTCCAGCAAATCGTCCCCCACCTTATAGCCAAGGCCTTCATTAACACTGGCAAAATCATCCAGGTCAACCATAAGAACTGCAAAGTCCTTGCCTAGCTTTTTAGCCACATGGAACTCCATTGCAATATCCTTTTCACATGCCTGCCTGTTATATAAACCTGTAAGGATATCCTCCTGTGCTTGCTTTTCAACCTTCTTTTGGTATAGGCGCAAATCAGTTATATCGTAGAAGGTATACATTCTGACATCACTGCCGTCTACCCATTTAGTTGAATTGATGGATATATCAAACCATTTTCCTGAACCATTGGCAGAATAGCCACTGTATTCAGTTTTGGTGTATTTATCATCAAAAATCAGCTCCTGTACAGCAACTCTATCTATTTCATTTTCAAACATTCTATCGAAGGTTTCGTTAGTATAGAGAATCTGTCCTAGGGCATGGTTAGTTACAACCACACCATAGCCAGCATTTTGTAAAATAGCCTCTAAAGCATTGTAGGAGCTTGCTAATGAATTTGCTGTAATTTTCTTTAGCAAAACTGTATGTAATATACGCTTGATGTCATTTGCAAAGCGCAAATCATCAACGCTCCATCTTCTCTCAATCCCAATTGAAAGAAAACATAAATATATGGCAGCAGAATCATTTACATTTATAGGCAAAAAGATTGCTGCTTTGATTCCATATTTGATAAAAAACATTTCGAAGGCTTCCGGCAAGGTAGCATCTGATGAAATGGTGTATGGCTTGCCGTTCATAAATGGTAGCTCTACAAGTGATATTCCCTGAAACTTGGAAATTAAAGAGCAATCCTCGCCTTCCTTTGCCCATTCAGAAATCATATCTACGGTTATTCCATTCTCTGATATCTGTAGTAGGGCTGTATTTGTACAATCTATATATCTACCTGCTTCATGCAAAATGTTGTCAGCGATTACTGTAAATGAATCCTCTGACTCCATAAATCGCAGGATATCTGTCATTATTTCATTCTTTTTCAGCTTATATTGAATTTCATATTCAGCCTTTTTTTCAATGCTAAGCTGCTGACGCAAGGTCTGAGTTTTAATCTTTTCTGCAAAATAATACTTTGTGAGTGTTTCCAGTAATAAGATAGATTTATCGAATGAATCTAAGGTTGTAAGCTTGAGCTCCTCTGGCAGGATTTTCCCTTCAGGTATTTTATTTTTATCAATACCAAAACACAGCCAAACACCTAGGAATTTGCCTTCAAGTCCTCGCACTGCAACCCCTCTGTAAATGAGATATTCTTCAGTTCCATAGCGTTCCACAATGTTCTCCGCCGTACCATCAATAAAGGAGTCCATTATTTCCCGCCTCAGCTCTGAAGTAAAATTTGCATCAACAAAATCCTCCTCAGGCTTTGTGCCTGAGAAGGACGTAATTTGACCACGATTTCTGCTAATACACATAAGATACATATCATTAGATTTGCAAAAAGCATCCTGCATAGACTGCATCTCATCTGCATTAATGTCAAGATTTTCATTTACTCTATAACTTGTGTCCATCCATACTTGTCCTCGAGTCTACCCCACTGGATACCTGTAAGTGTATCATAAAGCTTTTGGGTAAGCTCGCCGGTTTTACCTCCATTTATTACAACAACATCATCCTTGTATCTTAATTCTCCTACTGGAGAGATGACTGCTGCTGTTCCAGTACCGAAGACCTCTTCAAGCTTTCCATCGTGTCCTGCTTTCATAAGGTCATCAATTGCAAGTCTTTCCTCACGTACAGTGTAGCCCCAATCCCTAAGCAAATGAATCATTGAATCTCTGGTAACACCTGGAAGTACAGTTCCAACTGTTGGAGCTGTCCAAATTTCTCCATCGATTTTAAACATGATGTTCATTGTACCTACTTCTTCAACGTACTTTCTCTCATTGCCGTCAAGCCAGAGAACCTGAGAATAGCCAAGCTTTTCAGCCTTTACCTGACCTGCAATGGAGCCAGCATAGTTTCCACCGCATTTTGTGAAGCCAGTACCACCTGCAACTGCTCGTACTAACTCATTTTCTACTAAAATCTTGACTGGGTCAAGTCCTGTAGCATAATATGCACCAACTGGACAACAAAGAATCATAAATTTGTACGATTTTGCCATATGAACACCAAGTGCTGCCTCTGTGGCAAACATAAAAGGTCTAATGTAAAGTGATGTGTCCTTTTCAGATGGAACCCAAGCCTCCTCTGTCTTAACTAAAGCCTTAACTGCCTGAACAAAATCCTCTACTGGAAATCCTGGCATGCAAAGTCTTTCGTTGGAATTGATCATACGCTTTGCATTCATTTCTGGTCTGAAAAGCTGAATCTTTCCATCCTCACGACGATATGCCTTCATACCCTCGAAGGTCTCCTGGGCATAATGAAGAGTCATGCATGCTGGGTCAAGCTCAATAGGTCCCTCTGGAACTATTCTGGCATCATGCCATCCCTCATCTCTATCCCAATCGCAGACAAACATATAGTCTGTCATGTATTTACCGAAGCCAAGATTACTCCAATCTGGTTTTGCCTTTAACTGCTCCCTTTTTTCAAATCTGATATCCATTTTGCGCCTCCGCTATTATCAAAAAAATATTTTTATTCATTATCTAACTTTTGCCCACCTCAGTCAACACTTTAACGCATTAAATTGCTAAATTTTATTTTAGACTATTTTTGAACAATCTTTGAACTTTCTGAGTTTTATGAAAATACGCCACAAATGAATGATATAATTTCTTTATGAACATTTATACTCAAGTGTGTGGTCTGATTATCATAGGCTTGCTTTTGTACTTTTATCAGAAGCAACCAACTATGGGGCTTAGTTCAGAGCACCGTTTTATTACAACTTTATACTCAATTTTGGGCTGCGTGTTGCTTGATATTGCATCCTGCTACTTCATAGTCAATTCTAGTAGATACAATCCAATTATAGTAACCATGATTTGTAAGCTGTACCTTGCATCATTACAATCAGTTTCCTTTTTTGCCTTGCGCTATGCAGTTTCTGACATTATAGAAACTCTTGGCAGTCGCCATGAAAAAATGCTGGAATATATATACCTAGGCGTTTATACCATAGGCATAATTATAACCTTGTATCTGCCCTTAGACTATTATTATGACGGAAATTCACTGTACTCATATGGTATTTCCGCAATACTAACCTACGGCTTTGTTGCTTTTTACATTTTAACGATTGTAGTAGTAACCATCCTTTTAAAAAAACACATAAAGCATGCAAAAATCACCGCTTTGCTTATTTGGATGGCAATATGGGCTTTTGCTGCCATACTACAATACATCAAGCCAAAGCTTTTAATTGTTAGCTTTGCAGCATGCATTGGGGCACTGATAATGTTTTTTGAATTGGAAAATCCTCAGGGAGCCATTTCAAGAAAAACTGGCCATTTCAGTTCTGCCGTAATCAGAGATTATTTTGACTATCTATATCAGCACAAAAAAACCTTCTCGGTCATGATGATTTCCTTCAGAACCATTGCCGAATCTGGTGTGGAAAACAAAATGCTTCGAAAGACAATCGAAATGCTTTCTGATTTCCTATTTAATATTGAAGAAGCAAAGGTATTTGACACAGCCGAGGGCTATTTCCTGCTTGTTTTTTATAACACGGACTTTATGGAAAGCACCAAATTTAAGATAGCCACTTATTTCCAATCTGTGGAAGATAATCCTGATATTGAAAATGCTGTCACCCTGCTAAATCCTTACTACACCGTCATACCAAACTGTAATGTTGCAGAGGATGCAGATGAACTAATGATGCTACTTTCAAATGCAGCAACCCTGCGTCGGACCTCTGAGTTAAAAAATGAAACAATAATCAATGCTGATGCTATTTCACAGCTTAGACATCGTAAGAAAATCGAAAAGCTTGTCATTGATGCAATGGAAAATGACCGCATTGAAGTACACTACCAGCCTATTTACAATATAGCAACCGACTCTTTCACTGGCGCCGAAGCTTTAGTACGTATACGTCTTGCAGATGGTTCACTCATTTTTCCAAAGGAATTTATTCCAATTGCTGAGGATTCAGGACGAATTATTCCTTTATCTGATGGAATTTACAAAAAGACATTTTCCTTTATTAAATCGTACCGAATCGAGCGATTAGGTGTGGAGCGGGTAGAGTTAAACCTTTCTGTCAAGCAAGGGGAAAGCCCTGTATTTGTATCGAGACTCCTAGAACAGCTAAAGAAGAACAAAATATCACCTGAATTAGTTAACCTGGAGGTTACCGAGACCAGCTCATTAACCAGCAAGGAAATCCTTGTAAACAATATGAAGAAATTGCAGGAGCATGGTCTTACATTTTCTTTAGACGACTTTGGTTCTGGAAATTCCAACCTTAACTATATAATTGATTTGCCTATTTCTATAGTAAAGCTAGACAAGCATCTAACCGAAGAATATTTTAAGAACACCAAGGCAAAAGCTATTGTTAAAGCCGTAATTGAAATGGCTCACTCAATGAAACTAAAAATCATAGCTGAAGGAATTGAAACAAAGGAAGAAGTTGAGGCAATGAAGAAGCTAGGGGTTGATTATATACAAGGTTATTATTTTTCCAAACCTCTACCAGAGCATGAATACCTAAAATTTATTCAAACAAACAACCTATAAATTAATTAGAAGGAGAACAATATGCATACATTTCAACCTTATCCAATTAACATGCTAGAGTGGAATCCAATTAAGAAATTAGCAGAAGAGGGTGTTGCTATAGTAGCCGAAGCAGATGGAAAGGCCAATGCCACATCTTCTCACAACGGTGGTGTAGGCCATATTTGGGGCAAAAACGTGGTATATGCATTTCTCAGAAACACACGCTTCACAAAGGAGCTCTTAGACAAAAGCGATTACTTTAGCGCATGCTTTTTCGATATGAATGACAAAAATAATGTGCAGCTTATGAAGGTTTTAGATCAGCTTAGCGGACGCAACGAGGATAAGCTCAAGCTATGTCGCGTGGATGTTGAGCATGCAATGAAGGTTCCCTACATAGATGATGCAAATTTCATTATCCTTTGCCGAAAGATAGCCGCCGTACCAATGACCGAAAACACAATACTGGATGACGCTATCCTAAACAAACAATACACCGAGCGCCACCTAGATGACTTCCATACCATGTATATCGGAGAGATTCTAGATATTAGAGCTCGCTAAAGCCACACACCACGCCCCTAGAAAACCTAGGGGCTTTTTTGCGCCCGCTAATAACTGCAATCTCATTGCCTCTTTGCTTCAATACACTGCTATTGCCCGCCTGATTCTATGGCTTGTGCCCCTGGGAAATGACAGCCGCAAGAATTATGATTTTCTAATGCTGCGCTCAGCTTCTTTATTCATGTGTGTTCTTTCAAAGTTTTACAATTCTGCTTAGAATGTGCGCCTGTAGGCTGACACATTTTCATGAAAAAAACAAATCATTCAAAAATATTTGCTTTAGTTGTTTTTCTTTTGGAGTGAGCTTAGTAGAACATAAAATGATGTTTTGACAGATATGGGTACGACGAGCCACGGATGGCGAGGAGAACGAGAGCTGAACATGGACGTGAATCTCGAGTGGTACCCATATCTGCAAAACTCATTTTATTTGTTCTACTTAGCGAATGTAATAGAAAAACAACTATAGCAAATACATTTTTGAAGGATTTAATAAGTAACTTCCGTGTCAGCCACAGGAGCAACATTCTAACGAATTGTAAAAGCTGTGAAAGTACACACATAAAAGCTTCGCCAGCAGCATAAGAAAATCTATAATTCTTCGTCAATCGTCATTTCCCAGGGGCACAAGCCATAGAATCAGGCGGGCCTAGAGTACCACAGAAGCAAAGAGGCTTGGGGTGTTTTGTGGCGGGCGCAAAAAAGCCCTGCCGAAAAACGGCAGGGCGTGGTGTGTGATTTAGCGGTTAAAGAACTCTACGAATTCTTCGTAGCCTTCGTTTGTGAGCTGTTCTTTTTGGAATTTCTTGTTTTTGTTCATACGTACTACAAGTACTGTCTCCCCATTTGCACGGGCAGCCTTAGCCTGAGCCATTACCTCAGCAAGCTTATCTGCTGGATAGCCCTTTTCTACAAGGTAGGCAACCTTCTTGTTGGCGCCAGGTACCTTGAAGCCCTGCTCCATAAGGAGAAGGATGATACGCTCAAAGCCGATTGAAAAACCGCAAGCTGGTGTGTTCTGACCAGTGAAATTGCCAATCATTTTATCGTAGCGTCCGCCACCACCGCAGCTTCCACCAAACTCTGGAATTGCAATCTCGAAGATTGTGCCTGTGTAATAGCTCATTCCACGTACAAGTGTTGGGTCGAATACAAGCTCAAACTCAGCTTCCTTTGTAGCATTTACCGCTGTAGCTATTTCACGCATCCAATCTGCCACTTCCACATCAAGGAATTCGCCTAGCTTTTCAAGAAGTATGTTCATTCCCTCTGCAACATCCTTAACATTATCAAGTGCAGCAAAAAGTCCAACATACTTATCTATAGACTCCTGTGGATATCCAGCCTCTAAAAGCTCCTTTGATACTCCTTCGAGTCCGATTTTGTCCATCTTGTCCAAGGTGATGAAAATAGAATCGTAATCTGACTCTGCAAAGCCAGCATAGGCAGCCATTGCCTTTAGAATTCTACGCTCATTGATACGGATTTCAAAGTTTTTAAAGCCAATACGACCAAGTGTAGTAGTTGTTGCAAGTATAAGCTCGATTTCAGCAAGGTTGCTTGGCTCACCTAAAATATCAATATCACACTGTGTGAACTGGCGATAACGTCCACGCTGTGGTCTGTCTGCTCTCCAAACAGAGCCAATCTGAAGTGCCTTAAATGGTGATGTAAGCTCATTTGCATGATTTGAATAGAATCTGCAAAGTGGAACTGTAAGGTCATATCTCATACCAAAATCCACAACATCATCCTCTGTCATAGCCTCAGGAATGTTGAGCTTTTCTCCACGCTTCATTACCTTAAAGATAAGCTTTTCATTCTCGCCGCCCTGCTTGTTGGAAAGATTACCTATAGACTCCATTGCAGGTGTCTCAATTGGTGTAAATCCAAATGAACGATAGGTATCCTTAATGATTGAGGTGACGTAATCCCTAACCTCCATCTCATAAGGTAGTATATCCTTCATTCCGTTAACTGGTTTCTTGTTTAAAGCCATTTTAAATCCTCTTTCAGTCTTTCTCTTTTTCTATCTATCATTTCATCAATTCTGTCTATATAAAGCTTGACGTCCTTGACATTTTCGCATCTTGTAACTGTAGCGCCATGGTCTGCAACAAATTTGCATGAACAGCCTGCGCCAAGTGCCATTATAGTTTGTTTCTCTTCCATTATCAAGATGTTATAAAGTCCCTCTTTACCCGTTGTGGCATATCCTATGTTTTCCAAATTTGCCGCCATATTCTTTTGTCTGTATAGATAATATGGTGTCAAGTTAAGCTTCCCCGCTGTTTCTAGGCATGCATCCATATGAGCCTGAGAGTTCTCAATAAGGTAATCGTCATAGGCTTCCCTATCTATATTCAGTCTAGCAGAATGTTTAAGTGCAAGTGAATGAACTGTAAGATTATCAGGGGCAAGCTTTTCTATTTCCGATAAGGTATAGCGCACATCATCAATAGTTTCTCCTGGTAACCCTAGGATCAAATCCATATTTATATCGTCAAATCCTAGCTCTCTAGCCCAACCGTATACCTTGTAGATGTCCTCCACCTTGTGGAATCTGCCTATCAAATCAAGAGTCTTTTGATTCATGGTTTGTGGATTGATTGAAATACGGGTAATAGGATGCTTCTTTATAATCTGAAGCTTCTCATAAGTAATGGAATCCGGGCGGCCAGCTTCTATTGTGTATTCCAGCAAATCTGCGATGTTGAAATATCTATCAACCAGTTCCAAAAGCTTCTCAAGATGCTCCTCATCTAAGGAGGTAGGCGTGCCACCGCCAATATAGATAGTGGTTAGTTTTTTGCCCTTACAAGCCTCCGCTGTAAATGCCATTTCCTTTTCAAGAGCCATCAAATAATCATCTAAGCCATTTTTCCAAAGACCTATAGGATATGATGTAAAGGAGCAATAAAGACATGTGCTAGGACAGAATGGAATTCCTATATATAATGAATAACCATTGTCGTAATCTATCTTTGATAAAAGCTCATGCTCCTTGTGGGAAACTGCAAGGCTTAAGGCAATCTTTTCATCAGAGGTAAGATATGTCTTTTTCATATAATCAGAGATTTCTTCATCTGATGCGCCAGCTTCTATCATACCAAGGCTGATTTTAGTAGGACGAATGCCAGTAAGTGTTCCCCATGGCAGCCTCTTGCCTGTGCGCTTACTTAAGCTTTCGTAAATGGCAAGCTTAAGGCGATTTTTGGTATCAGGTCTGTTGGAGTAATCTATCTCGATTTCTCTGCCATCCAAGGTCAACTTGTGATCTGCGTATTTTACATCCATGTTAAAAAGGATTTCTTCGTCAGCTGGAGCGTCCCCTGTGCCGATTTTCACTTCCTCCTTTGGATAGAAAGCCTTAACCAGAGAATAAATGTCATATTCAAAATTATCTTCGTTTAATTTTACATATATCATATCTTGACTCCGTAAACCGTTACGTAGACAAGCATATATATACTTCACTCGACAACATGTCTCGCTTAAGTATATATATAGCTTGTCTACTACGATTTACACTTCTAAATATTTAACCCAAATAAGGATTGTATAATCGTTCTTCGCCAATGGTTGTTGGCTCGTTGTGCCCTGGATAACAAATTGTATCATCAGGTAGCGCCAACAGTTTGCTGCGAATACTGTTAACCAGCTGACTCATAGAGCCTCCTGGAAAATCGGTGCGACCAACTGAACCGCAAAACAGAGTGTCACCTGTAAATACTATACCTTCTTTTTCAAAATAGAAGCAACAACCTCCCGGTGTATGGCCTGGTGTAAATAAACATTTCACCTTTAGCCCTGCAAGCTCTATCTCCTCATCATCCTTAAGAAAAATGTCGGCACGATATATTTCGCTACTACCATACATATCACCTGATAAATTGATTGATGGATTCTTTAATTCCTCAGCACAAGCCTCGTGGGTATATATCTTTATTCCATATTCATCTGCAATAGCAGCGGCCTCTCCCGCATGATCAAAATGTCCATGGGTAAGAAGCACTGCCACTGGCTTTGAGCCAGTTTGAGCAACAGCTGACTTTACTCTCTCAGCTGCTGAACCCGGATCGATGATAATAGATTCCTTTGTCTCTTCATTTATAGCGATATAACAATTTTCAGCTGCAGCTGGTAATAATATCTTTGCTACTTTCATAATTCTTCTCCAAAATGTTAGAACAGCTATCCTTAAGAGTAATAGCTGTTCTATGCTAAAAATATATTTGTTTTAAATGCCTATCCTCTAGGTCTTTCTACATCGATTATGGATTCTACCTGCTTAATCTTTTCTACCAAAGAACGAAGCTGCTCCTTGCTTTGAGTGCCAAACTTGATTGTGATTGTAGCTACCCCTTGCTTGCTGGTCTTGGAATGGATTGAATCGATATCGATTTCTCTTTCAGTAAAGATTCGAGTGATATCCACCAGAAGTCCTGTACGATTGTTGCCGTAGATATTGATTTCTGTGAGATATACTCCACCCTTATTGCCAGCATCCTCGGAATCAGTAGCCCACTCTGCCTCAATCAGCCTTTCCTTTTCAAAATCAGGAAGATTAATCATATTGATGCAATCGGTACGGTGGATTGATACACCACGACCTCTTGTAACAAAACCAACTATTTCGTCCCCTGGCACAGGATTACAGCATTTTGAAAAGCGAACTGAAACATCATAGATTCCGCTAACGGTTATGCCGTTCTTTGATTTTGGCTTGATTTTTTCATTGCCGCCAGAATGTTCAGCCAATACATCTTCGTCTGTAACCTTTATTGGATGATCCTTCTGCCACTCAGAATACATTCGGTTGATTACAGCGCCTTCTTTAATTGCTCCTTGACCAACTGCAGCCAGGCAATCATCCCAGCTATGGAAGCCGTATTTGTTCTTGATAAGCTCCTGGTACTTAGGCTTATTGATTTCGCCTAAATCAATACCCTTTTGCTTGGCAGAGTTTACGATAAGCTCCTTGCCCTTTGAAATATTCTCGTCCTTAGATTGACTTCTAAACCATTGGTTTATCTTGTTTTTAGCCTGTGAGCTTTTGACTATATTAAGCCAATCACGGCTAGGGCCATTTGTATTCTGTGATGTGACAATTTCGATTCTATCACCATTTTGAATTTCATAATCAATCGGTACAAGTTTACCATTGACCTTGGCGCCAATCATTCTGTTTCCAACAGCGGAATGGATTGCGTAAGCAAAATCTATAGGCGTAGAGCCATTTGGAAGATTTTTAACATCTCCCGATGGTGTGAAGCAAAATACCGTGTCAGAAAAAAGGTTAAGGTCTGATTTTAAAAGAGATGAAAATTCTTTATTATCAGATATTTCCTTCTGCCACTCGAGAATTTCTCGAAGCCATGACAGCTTTTCTTCCTCACCAACAACTGTGGAGCCCTCTCCACTTTCCTTGTATTTCCAGTGTGCAGCGATACCGTACTCGCTGGTACGGTGCATTTCGTAGGTACGTATCTGTATTTCGAATGGTGAACCATTAGGACCGATTACAGTGGTGTGCAAGGACTGATACATATTTGGCTTAGGCATAGCTATATAGTCCTTGAATCGGCCTGGTATTGGAGTGTACATCTCATGGATAACACCTAAGGCTGCATAACAATCCTTAATAGAATCCACGATAATACGAACAGCAAACAAATCATATATCTGGTCAATTGTCTTGTGCTGATTGACCATTTTTTTGTAGATGCTAAAGAAATGCTTTGCTCTACCATATACCTCAGCTTCAATGTCAGCTTCTTTGATATGCTTAGAAACATCAACGACCAATGAGTTGATATACTCATTTCTCTGAGTCTTTCTAAGGGCAACCTTTTCGACCAAATCATAATATGCATCTGGCTCTAAATATTTCAAAGATAAATCATCAAGCTCTATCTTGATTTTGCTGATACCAAGTCTTTGGGCCAGGGGAGCATATATCTCCATTGTCTCTCTGGCCTTTTCCTTTTGCTTTTCAGGCTTCATATACTTTAAGGTACGCATGTTATGAAGTCTATCTGCAAGCTTTATAAGAATGACACGGATATCCTTTGCCATTGCAAGGAACATCTTCCTGAGATTTTCAGCCTGCACCTCTACCTTGTCAGCAGCATAGTTTAACTGACCTAATTTGGTGACACCATCAACAAGCTCTGCCACTTCATCAGAGAATTCCTCAGCAATCTGTTCCTTTGTATATATGGTGTCTTCCACAACATCATGAAGAAGTCCGGCCACGATAGTTTCTTTATCAAGTTCCAAATCTGCAAGAATAATTGCAACACAAAGGGGATGAATGATATAAGGCTCTCCAGATTTGCGCACCTGTCCCTGATGGGCTGTGCGAGCAAGATTATAGCCCTTTTCAATCATAGAAATGTCGGTGTTTGGGTGATATTTGCGTACCCTGTCAATAAGCTCCTTGTATAGCTCATCAGGGTCAACAAAATCTGTCGTAGCGATGACACCATGGTTTTCCATAGCAACTTTGCTTTCAAGCTGTTCTAATTCGTTCTGATTATGAGCCGCCATGATATCACCACCTTTCAAAATTTTATTAATCATTATATAATTTAACTGGCTAAAAAGCAACAATAACAGCTTCCAAAATTGCCTTTTTTCTAGACATTTAAGCATTTTTTTGATAAACTATTTCAGGTTTATTTTAATTGAGTTTGAAAGGAATAAATTAATGATTCAAGCTAATAACGTTACTCTTCGTTTTGGCAAAAAAGCCCTTTTCGAGGAGGTTAATATCAAATTTACTGAAGGCAACTGTTACGGTATTATTGGTGCCAACGGCGCGGGAAAATCTACTTTTCTCAAGATTTTATCAGGTCAGCTGGAGCCTACCAGCGGTGAAATAACAATGAGCCCTGGCAACCGTCTTTCTTTCTTAGAGCAGGATCACTTCAAATATGACGAATTTACTGTTCTAGATACAGTCATCATGGGAAATCAGCGTCTTTACGACATTATGAAGGAAAAGGACGCCATTTATATGAAGGAAGACTTTTCTGACGAGGACGGTATTCGTGCTGCCGAGCTTGAAAGCGAATTTGCAGAAATGGATGGTTGGAACGCCGAGGCTGATGCAGCTACACTTCTTAACGGTCTTGGTGTAGATACAGAATTCCACTATACACAGATGGCAGAGCTTCCAGGTGCATTAAAGGTCAAGGTTCTTTTAGCAAGAGCTCTATTTGGTTCACCAGATGTATTGCTTCTTGATGAGCCTACTAACCACTTGGATTTGGATGCTATTGCATGGTTAGAGGAATTCCTTATTAATTTCGAAAATACAGTTATAGTTGTATCCCATGACCGCTATTTCTTAAATAAGGTATGTACTCACACAGCGGACATTGATTACGGCAAGATACAGCTCTATGCTGGTAATTACGATTTCTGGTATCAGTCTTCACAGCTGATTATCCAGCAGCGCAAGGAAGCCAACAAGAAAAAGGAAGAACAAATCAAAGAATTGCAGGAATTCATTCAAAGATTCTCTGCCAACGCTTCTAAGTCTAAGCAGGCTACATCTAGAAAGCGTGCCCTTGAGAAGATTCAGCTTGATGACATTCGTCCTTCTAGCCGTAAATACCCATACATCGATTTCAGACCAGCTAGAGAAATCGGTAACGAGGTTCTTTCAGTTGAAAACCTTACAAAGACAATTGATGGTGAATTAATTCTTGATCACCTTACCTTTAATGTAGGTCGTGAAGACAAAATCGCTTTCGTTGGCTCAAACGAGCGTGCCAAGACAGTATTATTCCAGATTCTTGCTGGAGAAATGGAGCCAGACGAAGGAAGCTACAAATGGGGTGTTACTACATCTCAGTCATACTTCCCTAAGGACAACACCGCTATATTCGATACAGATTTACTTATTGTTGACTGGCTTACACAATATTCTGAAATTAAGGATGCTACTTACGTCCGCGGTTTCCTTGGCAGAATGCTTTTTGCTGGTGATGACGGCGCTAAAAAGATGAAGGTCTTATCCGGTGGTGAAAAGGTACGTGTACTTCTCTCTCGTATGATGATTGAAAACAGTAACGTTCTCATGCTTGATGAGCCTACTGACCACCTTGATATGGAAAGTATCACTGCACTTAATACTGGTCTTCAGAAGTTTTCAGGTGTAATCCTATTTTCTTCTCGTGACCACGAAATTGTACAGACTACTGCAAATCGTATCATCGAAATCCTTCCAAACGGACAGATGATAGATAAGATGACCACTTATGATGAGTACCTTGAGTCAGATGAAATGGCTCGTAAGCGTACCGTACTTGAGTTGGCGTCTGAGCAATTGGATGACTAAAATATTCTATAAATAAAAAAACATCTGGTTACATTCACAAGCCTAATGATTTCTCCGCTTCACAGCACGTGAAGCTTGATAAATATTAGAGCTTGCGAATTACCAGATGTTTTTTTATTTATCCCCTAGAGTTCATCCACGTCCCATAAACGTACGAAAGAGACGCCAGCGGAGCGTCTCTTTCAAAAGGGAGAATAATGTTATGAAAAAATTGTATCTCTTTCGAGATGATTATATATTACCTGATAATTTTGTACTAGTAGTGTAAATAGTGTGAATATTCTGTGAAATGAATGCGAGCAGATTTCTGAAAGAAATCTCGCAGCGTTCTAGTAAGCGAAGCTTACAATTATGAATGCGAGCAGATTTCTGAAAGAAATCTGCTCGCATTCATTCATTAATTTATTGTCTCAACCTTTATAGTATTGGTATTTCCTACATTGCCATCAATAGGGCCGCCTGTGAGAACTACATTGTCTCCCTTCTTTAGGTTCATCATCTGCTTAACACGACCAACAGCATAGTAGAACATAACATCAAGTGAAGTGAACTTGTCTACAAGAACTGGTGTAACACCCCAGCTAAGTCCAAGCTTTCTCCAAACCTTTTTATCTGTAGTCATAGCTACGATATCAACTGGACAACGGAAACGGCTAACCATTCTAGCTGTACGTCCACTCATTGTACAAGCAACGATTGTCTTTGCATTAACATCTATTGCCATTGCGCAAGTAGCGTGGCTTACAGCATCCTGTGTAGAACGGATTTCTACATCCTCCTTGTGGAAACGTCTTGTGTAAGAAATATCATTCTCTGTTTCCTCAGCAATTTCAGCCATTGTAGCAACAGCCTGAACTGGATATTTACCCTGTGCACTTTCTCCTGAAAGCATGATAGCACTTGTTCCATCATATACAGCATTTGCCACATCTGAAATCTCAGCACGTGTAGGACGTGGGTTAGAAATCATAGACTCTAGCATCTCTGTAGCTGTGATAACACGCTTGCCAAGGACACGGCACTTAGAAATAAGCTCCTTTTGTACAGCTGGAAGCTTAACAAATGGAATCTCTACACCAAGGTCACCACGGGCAACCATGATACCATCAGCGATTTCACAGATTTCTTCTATATTATCAACACCTGGCTGATTCTCTATTTTTGCGATAACATCAATATCATCACCACCGTTAGCATGCAAGAAATCCTTAAGCTCAATCATATCCTGCTTTGTAGAAACGAATGAAGCCGCGATAAAATCTACATCATTCTCAATACCAAACAAGATATCCTTCTTATCCTGCTCAGAAAGATATGGGCCAGACATAACCTTGTTTGGGAAGCTCATAGACTTCTTGTTTGACATAGTTCCGCCTGCTGTACATTTTGTAATTACATCGTTTCCTTTGATTTCTGTAACCTCAAAGAACACAATACCGTTACATACAGAAAGTGTATCACCAACAGATAGATCCTTATTAAGCTGCTTATGGCTAACTGAAACACGTGTCTCGTCACCTTCTACATCATCTACTGTAAATGTAAAAGTGTCTCCTTCCTTAACGGTAACAGAACCATTCTTAAATGTGCCGATACGATACTCAGGCCCCTTTGTATCAAGAAGAATGGAAATAGGAAGATTAAGCTTTTTACGAACCTTCTTAACCAAATCCATCTTCATGCCCTGCTCCTCATGGTCACCATGGGAAAAATTCATACGAGCAACATTCATACCAGCCTTTGCCATAGCTGTTAGAGTTTCCTCATTCATGGAAGCTGGACCGATTGTACAAATAATCTTAGTTTTTCTCATTCTATAACACCTCTATTTCATTAATTAACAACACACCTAAAAAAATCAAAAATCCATTTAATGATAACACCAATTAAATATTTCGTAAACCGCTAATTAGAATGAAAAGTTACTATTCACGGATATTCATAAACTCTGGAAGTGTAGTTTTAGCATACAGCTGGCTGCCAGGCTTGGGAGGACTAGCGATTTTATTTAATAGGCGCCTGCCCAAGGGTATCAGTATTTGCCTCACGGCATCCCATCATTGGAGAAGAATTACTAATTATCTTAATGCCACAAACGAGCATATGTCACGTGTACTTTCACGGCTTTGACTATTCGAAGGCACTGTATGTATCTCGCAGACACTTGATGCGTTTACTTAATAGCAGTAGCAGTAAAATTAGTATTAACTGCATTCATATTACATTCGCCAAGTAGAATTAAAAGCAGTTTTTTGATGTTTTCCTACCGGCTTCAAGCTCAGTCCGTTTCGCTATCAGCCTTGGGCTGCCGTCCGTGGCAGCCCATATGAAAACATTCAAAAACTGCTTTAAGATTCTACTAGGCTCATTTCAAAATCATGCAATTAATACTAATTTTACCGCCACTGCTATTGATTTTAGGTTGAGGGGTGTCTGCGATATGCATACAGTACCGACAGAATTGTCAAACCTTGAAAGAACACGTGTAATAAAGAATGCGAGTGTGGCATTTAGAAAATCAGTAATTCTTTGACTGTGGGATGCCGTGAGGCAAATACTGATACCCTTGGGCAGGCGCCTTTTAGCTTAACACAACTAGTCCTCCCAAGCCTGGCAGCCAGCTATATGCTAAAACCACACCTATTATGGCTAGTATATCCGGGAATAGTAACAATAAAAAGCTCTAGGCTGATTCATTTACCTAGAGCTTCCTATAATTATTTACTGTTTATTATTTTACGTTGAAAGCATCCTTACCTGGATAGCAAGCAGCGCCACCAAGCTGTTCCTCAATGCGAAGAAGCTGGTTGTATTTAGCAACACGCTCTGTACGAGATGGAGCACCTGTCTTAATCTGGCATGTGTTAAGAGCTACAGCAAGATCTGCAATTGTTGTATCCTCTGTCTCACCGCTGCGGTGTGAAGAAATAGCTGTGTAACCAGCCTTGTGAGCCATCTTGATAGCCTCAAGTGTCTCTGATACAGAACCAATCTGATTTAGCTTGATAAGGATTGAGTTACCACAACCATTAGCAATACCCTTTGAAAGACGCTCTGTATTTGTAACGAAAAGATCATCACCTACAAGCTGTACCTTATCGCCAATCTTGGCTGTCATCTTCTTCCAGCCTTCCCAATCCTCCTCATCAAGACCATCCTCAATAGAGATAATTGGATACTTGTCAACAAGAGCTGCCCAGTGGTCAATAAGCTCGTCTGTTGTAAAGTCCTTACCAGACTTTGGCTGATGATAGAAGCCCTTGCCCTTTTCTGACTTCCACTCACTAGATGCAGCATCCATAGCAATCATGAAATCCCTACCTGGCTCAAAGCCTGCTGCCTTGATGGCCTTAAGAATTGTCTCAATAGCTTCTTCATCATTCTTTAGTGAATTAGGAGCGAAACCACCCTCATCACCTACTGCTGTAACATCTCCCATTTCCTTAAGAATAGCCTTAAGTGCATGGAAAACCTCAGCACACCAACGTAAGCACTCCCTAAATGAAGGAGCACCAACAGGCATAATCATAAATTCCTGTGTATCGACAGCGCTATCAGCATGAGCTCCACCATTCAAAATATTCATCATTGGAACTGGAAGCTTAGTACCCTGAACGCCACCTAAAAATCTATATAGCGGAATCTCAAGAGCTGTTGCTGCTGCTCTACAGCAAGCAATTGATGTGGCAAGAATAGCATTTGCACCAAAGTTTGACTTATCCTTTGTGCCATCAGCCTTAATCATAGCTGCATCAATAGCATAGATATCAGATGCATCCATACCACAGATTACATCAGCAATTGGTCCGTTGATATTAGCAACAGCCTTTGTAACGCCCTTACCTAAATATCTACTCTTATCACCATCGCGAAGCTCTAATGCTTCAAACTCACCTGTTGAAGCACCTGATGGAGCCATACCACGACCTACAGTACCGTCCACAAGTGTAACCTCGCACTCTACAGTAGGGTTTCCTCTGGAATCAAGTATTTCTCTACCTACTACCTTTTCAATCTCTAAGTAATCCATAAATTACTGCCTCCTTTTCAATAATAGAACTCCTTTTTAAGAGGTAGCAACTCTATAAACAAAAAAGGAGTTCTGCAATGATTTACACATGGTTAGCAGATACTAACCATTAGTAGATTAACAGAACTCCTTAAATTCGTCAAGAAATCGATGTAAACTTAGTGGAAATTATTTATATGAATATTCCACTAATATATTTTCGTTCTCTACAAAAACCTTCCCCAAGGCTCCTGAAATTATCGGCATTGCCGGTGGCAAATGTCCTATATCTGCATCCATAATGATAGGCACCTTATATTTTCCCAGTATTCCTGTTACCGCATTATACTGATCCAGTCCCATCATTTCCTGCTTCCATGATGCAAGAGGGCGGCCAATTATAAAGCCCTTAGCCTGTTTGAACCAACCAGCTGCATCCAAATTCCAAAGTGCTCTCCTTATAGACATCACATTCAAATCGCAGGCTTCCAAAAACCAGATGATTCCGTCATCCTTATATTTTTCGTTAAAAGCTTTTACATTGTCATATTTTGTGCCAACCAAATTAGCAAGACAATCTAAGCAGCCTCCCGTGAGCCTTCCAGAGAATGTTGAAACACGATTCATCTGAGTGCTTCCCATGAACAATTTTAGCTCCTTTGGCTCTGTTAAATTATATTTAGCAAGTGGATGCTCTTCATCCTTTAAAGACTCCAGTTCAAATTTTTCGTATCCTGAAACACGATTCAACTTACCCTGTAATACCCCTATCGCATCATTATGGGCCTGATGAAGTTCTTCTGTTCCAAAGGCACCTACACATGGACCATAAATTGATGCTGTGTCACAAATAGTATTTAGCAAAAAGGTGAAATTAGTATTATCTGAGTAGCCCATAAACCATTTCGGTTTTGCAGCTTTTATGGCATCAAAATCCACATAGTCCAGGATTTCGCACATTAATTCTCCACCGCCACAGGAAATCAACACGTCCGTTTTATCGTCACAGTAAAATGATGTAAGCTCCTTTCCGCAATTTTCAGGAGATGAGCTAATACCTATCCCATCTGCCTTTCTGCAGTTTGGACCTTCAATGACAGAATAGCCCAAAGCTTTAAATCTCTTGATAGCCTCATCCATACAACTTGTGTATGGCTCAAAAGTACAGCCAAAGGATGGAGCAACCAGTCCAATGGTTCCACCATCCTTTAAAAATAACCCATATTTCATAATTTATTCTCCTAGTTTTATTAATGCTCTTACTTTATCACGCATATCCCCATGATATCAACTGCCACTCACCACCATCGGCACGTGCTAAAGACCACTTATAGTCTTCGTATTCCTCATCAGGCTCCCATGCTCCGCCACCTTCTACAGGGCTGTGGAAGCTACTGGTAAATTCAATATATTGGGTGAAATTTTGTCCTTCAACCATACTATTAGCCCACTCTAAATTTTCTTCGTTATTGCACTCGTCTCCAGCATATTCGATAGAGTGGAGTTCGCAGCCTTCCCATGTGTAGAACTCGTCATATATCAGGGCAATTGCTTCGTCCATTTCTTCTACTGTATATAGTTCAGAAGAACCATAATTAATGTCAGGTGGTATCACACCAGCATGTGATGCTGGCAGTTCCTTAGCATCTTGTCCAAACAACTTATATTTTGTTATCTGCAGATTATTAGCACTAACATAATCTGCAAGAACCTGAGCTATTTCAGTTTCGATTTTTTCCTGGTCCGAATTTGCCTCGATATAAGCGTCGTAATAGTCACCCATTATCTCCTTTGTATCTTCATCAGTCAGTCCTTCATCAAAGCTATTCGCAGAATACAATGCATTATCCTTGTCACCAATCATCTCCATATGTATAACGCCTGGATAGCTTCCGCCAGAAACAGCCTCTATTGTGTCCGCATTTTTTGTATACTGCCATAAATAATAGTTTCCATATACCAGTACATCATCAGCATTAGTATCATCAGCGCCTAAGATATCAACATAAGGAATTATTACATTTTCTCCATCACATTCCATATCGTAATCAAATGAGAGATAGTCATATGCCGCAGCCTCCATACTGTCATAGCCTTCAAAGGAATACAAGGTATTGTAAGAAAAGAGGGGCAGCACATTTTCATTTAAAGCTGCGTAGTCAGTTTCGTCTTCTTTAAGCACAGTCTCAGTACCATCTACCTCGGTACTTGTTTGGGCATTATTAGCCTCCTGGTTGCTTTTGCCGCAGCCTACAAAGCTAAAGGTTAAACAGCCTATAATTGTAACTGCCAATAGTTTTTTCATAGCTCCACTCCTTCTAAAACCTTATCTACTAATCCTCTTTTTACTAGAGGAAATTGCGTCCTGTCTACAAACCAAAAGACACAGATGGCAACCAACACATTTACTTCCATCCAGCTTTGGCCTGCGATTTTCAAATTTAATTGCCTGATGTCCACCGTCGTTGCAAGATATAACACATCTACCGCAGCCCACGCATTTGTCTAAGTCAAATTTAGGGAACAGCACTGTATCACGCTCTAACACATCCGTGGTATCACTAATGGAATCAAGACCTGCCCCTACTATATCCTTCACTGATTTGATACCCATTTGAGCCAGATAATAGTTAAGGCCAGATTTCAAATCGTCAATAATCCTATAGCCATACTGCATTACTGCTGTAGTAATTTGTATTGAGCCAGCCCCCATTAAAATAAACTCAAGAGAATCTCGCCAGGTTTCTATGCCGCCCATTCCACTTATGTGCATCCCCTTAAGATTTGGATTTTGTCCAAGCTCTGAAATAAAACGAAGTGCAATTGGCTTTACTGCATTGCCACTGTATCCACCTACCGCAGACTTACCCTTTACAGCAGGTGCTGAAACATAGGTAAGTGGATTGACACCTATAACACTTTTTATTGTATTGATTGCAGCTATTCCATCTGCGCCCCCTCGAAAAGCAGCCTCTGCTGCTGGAGACATATTTGCCACATTTGGTGTTAATTTCGCAAGCACTGGAATAGTCGTACTCCGTTTTGCTGCTTTCGTGTATTTTTCAACAAGCTCTGGGATTTGACCTATATCAGATCCCAAGCCATCTTCCTGCATATTAGGGCATGAAAAATTGAGCTCAATAGCATCTGCCCCGTTTTCTTCACAGAGCTTGGCCAGAGACTCCCATTCTTCTTCATTCTGTCCCATAATTGATGCCAATATAAATTTTGTTGGATAATTTTTTTTCAGTTCCCTGAATATTTGCATATTTTCAGCCACACTGTGATCTGAAAGCTGTTCTATATTTTTGAAGCCAATAATGCTTCCATTATCACCAGTTATCGCTGAAAATCTAGGTGATGCCTCATGAATATCCAAGGAGCATACTGTTTTAAAGCTTATCCCAGCCCAGCCTGCCTCAAAAGCTCTAGCGCACATATCATAGGTTGATGCCACCACCGAAGATGAAAGGAAAAAAGGATTTTCCAGTGGCACTCCGCAAATATCGCACTTTAAACGTTCTTCATCAGAAGGCATTGCTATCTCTGCCTTGGTTCTGATGCTCCATGCCAGTTCAGACATCAGTGCCTTAACTGGCACTTTCGAATCACTAATGCAAACTCCCTCACATGGGGCACTACAGTTCACACAAGGATTGTCCTCTGGAATTTTTAGTGAAGCAACATCTTCGTTGTCAAACCAAATACTTCTAAGGGCATCTCCTGGATTAAAGCTATCGCAGGCTTTACTACAGGGAGCATCCATGCACAGCAAACAGGAAATCATATCGGACCGTTTAATCTGATTCTGAATTAGCATACTCAGTTCCTCCCCTCAAAAAGCTTCTTACGTCCTAATAGATTTATGAATCAGCTGCCATAGCCTCGTTTTCAAGCACCATGTTTATAGCAAGAACTACTGCAAGCACCAGTGTGTCATCTACACCGTCTTCAATATCAATCTCGTAGCAATCTCCTAAGGAAATCCATGCTTTATGAAGGGATGCTACTTGATTTCCATCCTTTGTAATGTTGTAGTCATGGTCTGTAAACTTGCCTTTAACCTCCCAGCCAGGACCTTCAATAATATACTTGCTTCCAAGAAAAGCCATCTTTTTTTGAATCTCTGCTACCTGCTCCTGAGATTCTCCTTTATAAACAAAAAACTTAGGCATCAATGCCAAAAGCTTTTGATGAACGCTCAGCAGTTTATTTTCATTCATATCTAAAACGTGAAGTGTCTTACCACCAACCTGCACTGCATTCCCCTGTACAATGTAGCAGTCCTCCTCATTTTCATTTTTGACTGTAAATTTTTCTACCGCTGAAAACTCAAGTTTTTGTTTTAAAAATAGTTTCTTCATACCTCATAACCTCCTGTCTTAGAATTAATCATTAAAGATTATTCTTGTAACTTTCAACTCTCTTTTTTAAATCATCCCCTACTGCGCCACCACTTTCTGCATTATAAATATCAAAGACAACTTTACAGGCATCATTATATTCATTAGTTAATTTACGCAGTCTGTATGAAAGATGAGCCAAAATCATTTCAACCTTTGGAGGATTCTCCTTGAACAGATTTTTCATACCATTTAAATAAATAGTCTCAACAACGGTGCCATCCTCTAAAACAACAGCTGTTGCACTGCGCTTCACATTATCAATCATACCCATCTCACCAAAGAACTCATCTGCATGAAGCTCAGTTAAGCACTTTTCTTTTTCTGTGCCGTAGCCTGTAAAAATTCCTATTTTACCGCAATGAATGTCATACATGCATTCACCAATTTCTCCTTCTTTAAAGAGTATGGTGCCCTTCTTATATTCCTCTACATTATCCTTGTAGCCTGCAGAATGAGAAACCTTGTTTATCTTTTTCAAGGATTCAACGCTTTCGATTTTTGATACATTCTTGGTGCGGCTGTATATATTAGCAAACTTCTTAATTTTATCCAGAAGACCAGCGCCTCGCTTAGAAGTGTCCTCCCCTGGAGTAATCGCTTTTATAGTTGCATTAACCTCCGTATAATCATTTGTCAAATCACGTAATCTGCCAGCGATATGCTGCATAATCTCAATAATCCTGTCTGGATTAGATTTAAAATATTCACTAATGTCATCTGCGGATATTTCCTGAGCCTTTACATCTGTGAGAGCTACAGCAGTTGCACTACGTGGATATGCCTCAATAACTGCCATCTCCCCAAAGAACTGTCCCTTGTTTAGCTCTGTCAGCATATTCTGGTCAGCCATTCCATAATTAACATAAATTCCCACAGTGCCATCTATTATCTGGTACATGCTGTTTCCTACTGCATTTTGTTTAAAAATCACATCATTTGTTTTATAATTTTTCTCTGCCATAATTGCCTCCTCAATACATTTGCTTTATAGATTATTTGATTTTATTAAATAATAACATTCACACATATAGAAATGTGTGAATATTCAATGATTTTATACGTTATAAACTGATTCTTCCCAAGCTTTAAATACGTCAGGCTTTGCTGTAAAACATATGGTATATTTTCCCTCCGACACATCTATCACTTTTGCGTATAAATCACCGCCAATATCAAGCATTATATTCTGTTTGTCTGATAGCTTTACCCCTGTCTCAAGAAGTCCAAAACGTCTATCTTCTGATAATGCTTTGATGGTGCCCTTGTTTTTGTCACCACCAACAGACTTTCCTTCTAATGCATAAAATACAACTTCTTCATTTTGCTTGGTATTTTCCCAGTTGATTTCACTATTAGCCACATTTATTTGAAGTTGTCCAACTCCCTGAATTTCATATATCTTTAGCGGTTCCTTTCCACCCTTTGGCATGAAGCTATCTTCACTTGCAATATCTAGCCTTTCTGTAATCCTCTTTCTGGTATGCTCTGAAATGTAAATCTGTCCTCCCACAGTATAGGTTTCCACACGACCAGCCAGATTAACATTTTCTCCCATGCAGCCATACTTGGTTTTCTTTAGAGAGCCTATATTTCCCACAACTACTTTTCCAGAGTTGATTCCTATTCCCATTTCCAAGGCTGGATAATTATTTTCTTCATTCCATTTATTTACCGCCTCCATGGCATTTTGCATCTCTACAGCGCAGCGAACACTATGAAGTGCGTGATCCTTATCTTCTTTTGGAGCACCAAATATAACAAATATTCCATCGCCCAAAAATTCAATGACACTGCCACCGTTTTTTTCAATAACCTCCACCATATTTTCAAAATAGTGGTTTAAAACTATAATCAAATCTGCCGGCGAAAGCTTCGTACTTAGAGCCGTGAAGCCTCTAAGATCACTCATCAGAATTGAACATTCACACTGCTTTCCACCTAGCAATTCTCCATTAGGATTATGCAATACATAGTCCGCAATCTCTCTAGAGGTATATCGCTCAAATGCCATATTGACCCTGATAAATTCTGTAAGGTCACTTATAATAATTATGTACAGAACCTCACCATCTGCAGCTCGTGTTGCAGACATACTTACCCTAAGCTTAAAAACTTTCCCAGCTTCGTTTTCGTAATCCACATAGCCCTGATGATTCCTAAGCTTTTGATTAGAGGCGTCAATAAACATCTGTATTAAATCATCATTTTTTGGGGTATATGGAATATACTTCCAAATCTTCTCTTTAGATAAATTATCCTGATTAATTCCAAAAAGCTTTTGTGCAGAAGCGTTAGCAGATACCAATACTCCTTTACTATTCATTACACAAACTGCATCATCCATGCTGGTAAATATGTAATTAAAATCATCCTGTGTTAAATCAAAACTCATACCTAGTCTCTCCTCACTTACAAATTCAAAATCTTCTCAATATCTTCCCTCAGACCATCTCCCTCTTTGTCTTTTCTCGTATATTCAATGATTAGCTCAGCCTCTGGAGTCATTTCCTGTATACACTTTAATATATACGCCATGTCCATATTCCCTTCAAAAAGTCTTGAATGGCTATCATGGATGCCGTCATTATTGTGTAAATGATATGCCCTAATCTGCCCTTTAAGATTCTTTATCAACTCTGGTATGTCCCAGTTGTTTGCAAATGCATGTCCTACATCTATCAGCACATCAAAGCCTTTATTAATGCAAAGCTCCGTAAATTCATCCTGATTAAGGAGCACGTTTTTTTGTAGCTTGGTTCCAGTATTTTCCACAAAAATCTTGCAGCCAAAATCTCCGAATAAAGCCTCAAGCTCCTTGTAGTTTTCTAGTGCATTTCCTAACATTCGCTCCTTGGCCTCTGCCTCCACAACGCAGTTGTTAAGATGCATTGTCATATGTGTTGAGCCAAGAATCTTAGCGTACTCAATAGTTTTATTAATGTGCCACATAGACTCATCATACTCTGGAGTCCCCTTTGCAGCGGAATGTTCTACGCAAAACACTGGTCCATGAAAAGAAATTGGACAGCTTTTAAATAAAGGTATACATTTTTTTAGTTCCTCCTCAAAATCTGGAAGGTCAAACATAGACAAAATCTCAAAGCCTATTTTTCCCTTATACCTTTCAATATAATCTGGTACTAAATGCATTTTTTCTGCCCCAAACACACAAGTGTTAACATAAACTAAATCTCTCACTAGGCCTTCCTCCTATTATGCTGCTATATCAATATCATTGTGCAATTACTATTAAATGTATATGAATAGTTAACCTCATCTGCCAGCTTCATTACCATGCGAATCCCAATATTTCTGGTAACATCATCCCCCTCATGTATTTCATAATATCTGGTAGGATCAAAAGCCTCACAATAATCTCTAAGTGTCAGGCATATTCTATTCTCCTTTACATATAGCCTATAGTCCACGCACAGACCTTTTCTGCTTTTGGTTTTGCCATGTCTCACAATATTTGTAGCCATCTCTTCTACGTATAATGCCATAAGGTTTGCTTTTCGCTTATCACCCCCGTGATTCAAACAAAACACTCTAGCCTCCTCACTTTTAGCTATTGCATCATCAATGGTTTGAATGTATCCATACTGTTCAAAGCCTTCCTCGGCACCAAAATCATTCTTCAACAGCATATAATCCTCAACCTTACTTGGGATACCTTTCTTATACCCACAAATAATAATGAAAATAATAATAACTAAAACAAGCTTTCCAACTGCTATTGATGCAAGTACTCCCTTTGAGCCAAAGCCTGCCCCCATTACAAATGCAACCACTACAGGTACGAAAAATCTCTCCGCAAAGCACAAGAAATTAACCAGCTTTAGCCTTTGTATGCCCTGTAGATAGCTTTGGAAGGCCATTGCTAAGCAATCCAACACCAAGCCTATTGCCATGCATCTAATACCAAAGGTGGCAAGCGAGGCAACCTGCGGGTCACTTGTGTACAGCACTGATATTAAAGGTGCTACAATCAAAACAATTAACCCCATTCCTCCAGATATCGTGGCACTGGTTTTCATAGAGCAAACAAAAAGCCGCTTCATTCCTTGTCTGTCTTCAGCTCCGTAAAACAAGGCAACTATAGGAAGCAGAGCATTGCTAATACCTATACCTATACAAAACATTACGGTGTTTAAATCATTTTGAATTCCCCTGGCAGCTATTGCTGCAGTTGTGGTAGCCAAGGATAGATTTAAATAATTTGTAAAAAGGTCTCTTAAAATGGTAGCAAGTGTTCTTAAGAATACCAAAACCCCGTTCTTAAAAATATCTAGCAGAAATTTAGGGTCAAAGCCACTTAAGGACATGTGGAAATAGCCACTGCCAAATATAAAATGAGTACATAAGCACAACAACTGTAACCATAAGGAAATGGAGGTGGCTATTCCCATTCCAAACACGCCGCCCTCAAAAACAAATACATCCAGTAAATCCCCTACTAAATCTCCTAAGAATAGCACTATGGAAGAAATAGTAATCAATTTCTTTCCATTGTCTATTATTATAAAAGGACTTATTACCTGAACAAGAATGACTGCCGGAATACCAAGCAAATACCCATTCAAATAATCAATCATATGCATATATATTTCAGGATTATCTCCCTGCTCTATTCCACATATTTTCACCAGAATATCAGGGGCGAAACAGCCTAGCAAAATAAAAACAATGGCAACTGCAATTCCTGTGAGAATGGCAAATGTGAATAAGGAGTTTGCCACCTTTTTATTACCTGCTCCGATTTCTACTGAGCAAAGCACCTGGCAACCGATAGCAATAAAGGTAGCAAACAATAAAATTATATTGACCATTGGGAAAAACAGGGAAACTCCAGCATATGCTTCTGCCCCTAAAAACTTGCTTGTTATAATTCCATCCACTGCTCCTGCTAGAAATCTTGCAATGGATGTAAAAATCATAGAAATAGCTGCAGGAATGAACATGCTAGCGATAATGTCATTTCTTTTTATTCCAGATAAGCCCCTCACTTTTTATCCCCTCATACTTCAAATTTTTCTAGATACATTTTATCAATAATTATTCCACACAAGTCTAATAAGCAACCATATTTCACAAAGGTTTCACAAAATAAAAAGACCAGCTCTACTGAGCTGGCCTTGCCACAAATCCGCTTTACTTTTCAATTGTAAGAATATCAGAGAATCCTGTAACATCAAAGATTTCCATTACTTCATCAGATACGTTCTTAATAACAAGCTTTCCCTGCTTGTTCATAGTCTTTTGTGTAGAAAGAAGAACTCTAAGTCCTGCACTGGAAATATACTCTAGCTTAGAAAAATCAAACGTAAAATCTGCAACGCCTTCAATTAGGCCATTTACCTTTTCTTCAAGCTGTGGTGCTGTAGATGTATCAAGTCTTCCCTCAAGAGCTAATACCAGGCTAGCCCCATTTTTTGTTTCGTTGATGTTTAACATATTTATTCCTCCTTCATCTTGTAAATAATAGTCATCTGAACCTTATTATCTTTTACCCCAACTATAACATCATCTGCGACGCTTGCTACAATTGACTTTTCTAGTTCGTCCCATGCAGCCATCATTCCTTCGTTTTCAGCCTTTCCATGCTCAAGCTCATTCTTGTAATCTATCATAGACCACATCATACCAGAAAATGCTGTAGGATTTGTTGCCACTCCAACATCACTATAAACACCCAAGCCCGCATAGTTAACAGAAACACCGTTATATTCCTGCTTTAGCTTCATAACACTTTCGTAATTCAATATTCCAGTTTGGATAATATCCTTTACCTTGCCCATGAAGCCGTGAACTAATGCATTTTCACCACTTGTTGACATAGAAAGCAAATCATATTTCTTATCTGCATCTATCTTAGTATTACCTACCAGTCTAATGGCACATTGACCGTCGTACTTTTCAATCCACATCAAGGCAGTAAACTCGCCAGTCATCTCTTCAAACATGCCAATAGTCTCTTCCAAAAGAAGCTTTACCCGAAGCTTGTCCTTACCTGAGAGATTGACGCTTTCCACACAGCCATCCACTTTCTTGTAAGCAGCCTCAAGAATTGACTCTTCTGAATTAAGATAAATTTGATTAGATATAACTATAGGCTTTCTTGAACCTACATTGCTGAGGGATTTACTGAAATCCTTTGTGATAATCATAAGCACATGATTATCCTTTACTCCAACAGTTATATCATCTGCCAAACTAGCAAGAAGTGAACGCTCCAAGTTATCCCAAGCTTCCATAGAATACTTATCGTCTTTTCTCTTCTTCATCAACTCAGCTTCATACTCCACCAGTGACCATGTTGGAGCTTCTGGTTTAATGAAAAAATCTCTCAAGCCGTCAAAGAAAGTTCTATCAGCTTTATTCTCTCCTGTTGAGGAAATTGACAAAAATTCCTGCTTTTTGTTTGCATCAATAGTAGTCTCCAACTGAAGACATATATGCGAAACTCTGGCATTGCCATCGAACCATAATTCCACACCAGTTTTTTCTCCAGCTATAGATTTTGCCAAACGTAATGCTTCCTCCGTTAACAATGAAAAACGAAGTGCATTTTTGCCTGTGATATCTAATCTGAACATATAATCATCAAGTATGCTTTCAACCCTGTCAAACTGTTCTTTAATTTGTCCAATCGCTACATGTTCTGATTGCATTTAATCCGCTCCTTTCTAATTTAGTCAATAATTAGTATACCTTTTTTTAGATTGGAATATTTAAGATTCACAGTTTTTTCACCAAAGTAAGGATGTTTTTTTTGCCGTCCCTGTTATAGATAACATCATCCATGCTTTTCTTCACCATGTAGATGCCAAGACCCCCGATTTCTCTTTCTTCAGCGGACAATGTAATATCCGGATCTGCTTTTTCAAGGGGATTGTATGGCATTCCCTCATCCTCGAAGGTCATCTGCACTTGATTATTAGAAACCTCTAAAGCCAGCTTCATAGGACCAGTACCTGTGTCTGGGATAGGCTTGCCCTTTGCATCAGTCTTAGAATAGGCATAATGAGCAATGTTTACAAATATTTCCTCTAAGGCAACAGTGAGCTGTATAGTTTGTTTCATACCTACTTCGTTTTTTTCCAGCTCTTCTTCAACAAATGCTGTAGCCTTGTCGAGATTTTCAATTTTCGCTTCACATTCAAATATTTTCATACCCATCTCCTTGTGCCAGCTACTTTATGCAACCTACAATTTTAAAAAAAGCGAAGAAAGAACAATACCTTCTCCGCTTTAATTTTAAAATCTACTACTCAACTGTTACGCTCTTTGCAAGATTACGTGGTTTATCAACATCCAAGCCCTTAGCAACAGAAATGTAGTAACCAAGAAGCTGTAGTGGAATAACCAGTAAGCTGCCTATAAAGTGCTCGTCCATATTAGGCACATATGTTGTGAAATCAACTGTGTCCTCAACCTCATAATTGCCCTTAGCTGTAAGAGCCATCAAAAATGCTCCACGAGACTTGCACTCCATCATATTTGATTTTGTCTTTTCAAACAATCCGCTTTGTCCAAGAACACCAATTACCAATGTGTTGTCCTCTATAAGACTGATTGTTCCGTGCTTTAATTCACCTGCTGCATATGCTTCTGAGTGAATATATGAAATCTCCTTCATCTTAAGGCTTCCCTCAAGAGAGATAGCATAATCAATTCCACGCCCTACAAAGAATACATCCTTTGCATTTGCATTTTTTGCAGCAAACCATTGTATCCGTTCCTTATCCTCTAATATCTTTTCGATATTACCAGGAATAGTTTTAATTTCTTTTATGTAAGTCTGGCATAATTCCTTAGAAATCTTGCCACGGACACAGCCTAATTTGATAGCCAACAAATATGAAGCTACCAACTGACAGCTATATGCCTTTGTAGTTGCAACAGAAATCTCTGGACCTGCAAGCGTGTAAAGCACATAATCTGCCTCTCTGGCAATAGATGAACCTACTACATTTACAATAGCAAGTGTCTTAAGCCCAAGCTTTTTAGACTCACGAAGTGCTGCCAAGCTATCTGCTGTCTCACCAGACTGTGAAATTACAATAACAAGGCAGTTTGGATCTAATACGTTTTTACGATATCTGTATTCTGATGCAAGCTCTACTCTAACAGGTATATCTGCCAAATCCTCTATTACGTACTGAGCTGCCATACCTACATGCCATGCAGAACCACAAGCAACTATACAGATTCCAGAAATATTTGCAATATCTTCATCTGTCAAACCAGTTGCTGATAAATCTACCTGACCATCCTTTATAAGAGAATTGATTGTGTCCTTAACTACCTTTGGCTGCTCATGAATCTCCTTCATCATGAAGTGCTCATAGCCACCTTTTTCAGCAGCCTTAACATCATATTTAATTTCAACTAGCTCTTTTTCAATGATGTCTCCATTTAAATCGTAGAACTCAACCTTACCTGCAACAATACGTCCCATTTCGTTGTTGCCAATGTAATATACATTTCTAGTATGATTTAAGATTGCAGGTACATCAGATGCAATATATGACTCCCCATCTGCTATACCGATAATCATAGGGCTGTCCTTACGTGCAACATAAATCTCACCTGGATAATCTGAAAACATTACCTCAAGAGCATATGAACCACGAACTCTGACCATTGTCTTAGCAATAGCATCGATAGGACCAACATTGTATTTCTTGTAGTAGTAATCAATAAGCTTAATGACTACCTCTGTATCTGTATCACTATAAAACTCATAGCCCTTCTTTAATAGCTTATCCTTTAACTCCTGATAGTTTTCTATGATACCATTGTGAACACCTACAACATCTGCCTCCACTGGGCCTGCAGTATTCTCGATATATTTTCCAGAAACGTGTGGGTGGGCATTAATCTGAGAAGGACCTCCGTGAGTAGCCCATCTAGTGTGACCAATACCGCAAGAACCAACAATTGCCTTGCCGTCATTAGTCTTTTCCTTAAGATTTGCTAAAACTCCTGATGTCTTAACTATTTCTGGTGTATGATCTCCATCTCTAACAGCAATTCCTGCTGAATCGTAACCTCTATATTCTAACTTTGACAAGCCCTCTAAAAGGACTGGTGCAGCTTGTTTCTTGCCAACAAAGCCAACTATTCCGCACATAACTATTCCTCCTGAATAAAATCTTACCTGTATATACTACCATAAATCATTACGTTTTGCAGAACAAATATTGAAAAAAGTGCTTTACCTTATCTATAATTGACTTAGATTACTCATTAAATATGTTAGTATAAAGGAATTTTATGGAATTAAATAGTTTTTATAATTTATATGAAAATAGTCAGCTAACTAATATTGTGCTTGTGCTTTCAGCCACATTTATTGCTATATTTTTGTCTATAGTTCTGCCTCTGATTGATAAGCAAATTTCAAAAAAGCTTGGCATCAGCCTACAGGGAGGATTAGAGGACAATGTCTCTGCTGCAGCTATCAATAGATATCGATTTATCATTTTGAACCTGACCTTTATACTCTATCTTGCCATACTGGTGTATATTGTAATTTTTGCTAGAAGCGTAAACGAGGACTATCTGGTACGCAATTCCGGCATAAGGCTGTTTATTATGAGCTGGCAGGGAATAGATATGCCAGCCATGGAATTTATGGAGTTTTATCTAAACCTGATGCTTTTTATCCCAATGGGATATCTGCTTCCATACGTATATAAGTTTTTCCGTAGGAGAGCTATAATCAAACCACTTATTGCCTCTTTTTTGGTTTCAGTTCTCATTGAGAACCTACAGCTTATGACTAAACGAGGTACATATGACAGCTCTGATGTTATAGCCAACACCCTTGGCAGTCTCATAGGCTCAGCCCTTTACATTCAGTTTGCATACATTCTTACAAATCCAAACTGGCGCAAGGAATATCGCAACTACCTACACTGGAGAAAGCTTGCTAAATCAGGTATTCTGTTTCACTATGTTGGCAAATTTAGCGTTACAAGAGTCAGCTTGCTTGCCTCTGACGAAGAAAATGTGTGGAATTTCTATACAAAGCTACTAGGCTTTCAGCCTAAAAATATAGTTATTCCAGAAGCTTCAAGTGACAGTTATTTTCTATTTTCCACCGGGAAGACTCAAATAGAGGTGCATTGCCTGAATAGGGATGAAAAAATTCCAAAGCAATCTATTACAATCTCATACAAAAATCTTGAAAAATTAAGAAGCCACCTGCAGAAACATAACATTCCTGTAAGTGACTTCAAAAACGATATTTTTACTAAGCAAAAGACCATGTCCATTGTAGGACCTGATGATGTTGAAATTATATTCTTGGAAATATAGTAAATGCTCAGGCTAAAGAGTCATACTTATTGCACCAAGCAGCTCCTCAACCTCCTCGTCTGTAGGAATACCATCATAGCAAAGTGCATAATCTATTAGCTGCTCAAAGGCACTTTTCCTGCTGGCCTCAAGTGGGAAAAGCTCAGTTATTGGCTGTCTCCATCTGCCGAGCATTTCATTAAGCTCACCCAATTTAGGGGTGAGTATTTCTTTTTCTTTATTTTTCAGGTATTGAGTAAGTGCCGGGCTATTTCCACTACTTGAAAAGGCCCCCACCAAATTTTGCTCTTTAATATAGGAGGGGAAAATAAAGGAGCATTTATCCTTGTCATCAACTACATTTACAGGTATCCCACCCTCTTTGCACATCATGGCAATCTGAGCATTTAATTCCTCGTCACTTGTAGCAACAACAACTAATTTCCTCTCCTGTAAATCAAGAGGAGTAAACTCTCTTTGTTCAAGAAGTAAATGGTCTGTCTCCTCTGATAGAGCTGCTATATCCATAGATATCTCTTTTGCAATCAAATGTACTCTTGCACCAAAATCCAAAAGAACATTTACCTTTCTTAAGGCAACTGTCCCTCCTCCAACTATTAAGCAATTAGCCTCTGTCAAATCAACAAACATAGGAAAATAAGCCATAGTCCCCTCCTCTAACAAATGTTAAAAGCATCATAACATACAGTTGTGAAAAAACTATTCTTCGTATATTACCGATTTATCAATTTGGGAAAGAGCTCCATCTATCTCCTCTAAGTATTTAACTCCAATCTTACTCATTACGGAATTTTTCTTTGTGATGTATCCAATTTCCATAACACTGTTAGGATTCTCCTCATCCTCCTTGTATGGAACAACTATATAGCCATCGCCATTTAAATCTCCCCAGACAATTCCGGAGCAAAGGGTGTAGCCATTTAATCCCCTTACCAGATTAAGCATAGTTGATCTATCGGTAACCCTAAGTGTTTGTGGATAAATATTCTCGCTTAAAATTTCCTCTGCAAGGAACTCGCTATTTTCCCCTTGCTCGAAGGATACACATGGATAATTCTTTAAATCCTCAAAGCTGATGGCATCCATCTTTGCAAGTGGATGCTCCTTCCAAAGATATACAAAAGCTCGGCACTTTATCAAAGGATGAAATTCTACTGAATGCTCATTAAAAAGCTTTGTCATAGCCTTTCTATTGTGCTCACTAATATATAAAATTCCTATTTCGCTTTTTAATGTACTCACATCCTTGATAATATTTTGAGTAGTTGTTTCTCTCAAAGCGAAATCAAATTGATTCATATCATATTCCTTTGCTGTATCAACAAAAGCTCTTACGGCAAAGGTGTAGTGCTGTGTAGAAACACCAAACTTTCTCTTGTAGGTTCCCTCGTCTTTATATTTTTGCATAACAATATCGTATTGACGATAAAAGCCTCTAATGTCGTCTAGGAATTCTGCACCTTCAGGTGTTACGATTACACCCTTATTTGTACGCATAAAAATGGAAATACCAATTTCATTTTCCAATTCTTGAATGGCGCTGGTAAGTGTAGGCTGGACAATAAATAGCTTTTCAGCCGCCTTGTTCATGGAACCATATTCCTCTATTGTCAGTGCATATAAAACCTGTTGAATTGTCATGTCATACCTTCCTTATTATCGTGCAAAACCATTAGTTAAATCCTTCAGCACCTCGCTTGCAAGAACGAGTCCTGCCACCGCTGGTGTAAAGGCAATAGAGCCAGGAATATCCCTTCTTTCTGTACATTTGTGCTCTGCGTCAGGTGGACATATACAGTTAGTTCTACAACTAATAGCCATATCCTCTATAGGACGGGTTGGCTTTTCATCAGAAAATACAACCTTAAGACTTTTGACACCACGTTTTTTCATTTCACGGCGCATTACCTTAGCAAGAGGGCACATTGTAGTTTTGTAAATGTCTGCGACCCTAAATCGACTTGGATCTAATTTATTTCCTGCTCCCATGCAGCTGATAACAGGAACATCAAGCTCCTTGCAGCGCATTATTATTTCTATCTTTGCTGTCACTGTATCAACAGCATCAACTACATAATCATAGGACTTAAAATCAAAAGTATCGGCGTTCTCTGGCAAGAAAAAACATTTGTGTACCGTAACATCAACCTTTGGGTTAATATCAAGCATTCTCTCCTTCATCACTTCAACCTTGTCTCGTCCCACTGTCTTACGTGTGGCTATTATCTGTCGATTTATGTTGGTAAGGCACACCTTGTCGTCGTCAATTAAATCAAAATGTCCCACACCGCTTCTTACAAGAGCTTCACAAACATAACCTCCAACGCCACCTATTCCAAATACGGCAACTCTCTTATTTTCTAAACTCTCCATGGCTGACTTGCCAAGAAGTAACTCAGTTCTTGAAAATTGATTTAACATAAATACCTCTAAATCTTTATAAAATTAGCTTAAGATATCTCACTTACAAGCTGTAATAATCCATCATAGGAGGATATGGTCGCCTCCTTAACCTCTTTACCAGCATTTTCTATTGCTTTGCTGCATGCAGGTCCAATGGAATAAATTGTTGAAGGCAAATATTCTAAAAAATTGCTTATTGCAAATCTGGCATTACTTCCGCTGGTAAATACTGCTGCATCACATTTTGATATTTCTTCCTTTATTTCATCTGTATATACGATATCAAAACCACGATGTTCATAGCAAATATATTTTTTCATATGAAAGCTGCTAGATAAAGTTGACTCAAAATCCTCTGATGAATTGGACTGACAAAACCAAAATATACTCGTTTCAGCAACAAGGCTACTATTAAGCTTTTCTGCCAAATCCTTTCCCGTTTGCCTGGTTGAGATTATATCTGCATTGAAGCCGAAGTCTCTAAGAGTCTTAGCAGTTTTTTCTCCTATTGCAGCAAAGCTAAAAGAGGAAATAGCTCTGTTATCCAAATGATTTATTTCAAACAGATTCCAGAAGAAAGCTTTCACCCCGTTTGCGCTGGTAAACACAATGCATGTCTGTTTCTTAGCATCCGCCAAAAAGCTTAAATCAAGCTCTATAGGAAGTATCTGTCCTGCCTTAAGTGATAGCACCTGAGCTCCGGCATCCTCTAAGCTTTTTTCCAGGCTATTTATCTGAGGCGACCTTCCTTTACCTAATGAATAATCGAAGCCCTCTATTGTAGGCAGAAAAAACTTCTTTCCAAACAAAGGTCTTTGCTCAAAAAAATTGAGCTTATCCGACAAGCCTACCACCTCTCCTACTACTATAGTGGCAGGGGATTCTAATGCTGCCTGTTCTACCGCAGACCTGATGGTAGCCAGGGTACCTTTTGCAACTTTCTGAGTGTTTGCCGTTCCCTGGGATATAACAGCAACAGGAGTATCCTTACTTCGTCCAGCCTTTATCAGCCCCTCTGAAATATCCTTTACGTGAGATAGTCCCATCAGAAAGACAAGGGTAACTGTTTCATCCTGCAAAAGACTGTAGTCAATATCTGCTGGCTCATCCTTTTTGCTGTGGGCAGTAATTACTTGAAAGCCCTTTGACAAGCCTCTGTGAGTAATGGGAATTCCAGCACTTTCTAAGGCAGCAATGGAAGAACTCACTCCTGGCACAACATCCACTTCTATGTTGTTCTCCAAAAGATATAATGCTTCCTCCCCGCCTCGTCCAAAGACATATGGATCGCCGCCCTTTAGCCTAACGATTAATTTGTGTTCCCTGGCCTTTGAAACCAGCAATTCATTAATCTGCTGCTGCGGCATAGTGTGGTGATGGTTGGCCTTCCCAACAAATATCCTTTCGCTATCCTTTCTCCCAATTGCAAGTAGCTTTTTATTTACTAATCTATCATATATTATGCAATCTGCTATCTGTATATATTTCTTAGCTTTGATAGTGAGCAAATCCATATCTCCTGGACCTGCCCCCACCAAAACCACTTTTCCAAGAGCCATTAACTTTCCTCCAGCATTTCATGTATAGCTGATACAGCTTTTTCTATTACTAAATCTATTGAAGCTTCACAAGCAACAGTACTGGCAAGCTTAGTGCCATCCTCATTTCCAAAGAGAGCATATAGCTTATATCCACTTGAATCCTTTGTGGCATATGCCCCAACCGGCAAATGGCAATCTCCGCCTATTGCCTTTAGAAAGCCACGCTCAACCTCTGTGATTTCATTAGTGTAGCTATCCGAGATTGAATTAAGCATATCTAGCATGGTAGTATTACTAGCTGCAACCTCTATTGCTATAGTCCCCTGAGCCGGAGCTGGAATCATTTCCGTTTCATCAAAGTAATAGGTATGCTCCACAGCTAATCCAAGTCTTTCGATTCCAGCTGCCGCAATTATGATTCCATCTAGCCTGGTTCCGTCCTCTAAGCCTTCCTTTAGCTTTCTGATTCTAGTATCAATATTTCCTCTGATTGGTAAAATATGCAAATCGGGTCTCATTTTTAATAGCTGAAATGACCTGCGCTTACTTCCTGTGGCAACATTGGCGCCATATGGTAAATCCGATAATGAATTACCCTCTTTCAAAATAAGCACATCCCTTGGATCTGCTCTTTTAACAGGCTTAGAAAAAACCAGTCCCTCTAACGGATTATCTGGCATATCTTTCATAGAATGAACAGCAAGCTGTATTTCATCAGCCAATAAAGCTCTCTCTATTTCATCAACAAATAATCCCTTGGAACCAATCTGGTCCAAGGGTCTAGTCAAATCTCTATCTCCAGTTGTCTTAATAACAACCGCTTGGTATTCGTGTTCCGGAAAAGCCTTCTTAAGCTTATCAATTACTATATTTGTCTGAGCCAATGCTAGAAGCGAACCACGAGTTCCAATTTTTATTATCATCCTATAACCTTACAGTAATCATTTTTCTAAAAACAGGTATTAACTGTGTTGCAAAGCCAGCTGCAACTACGCATAGTATAAAATCAGGTAATACCGTAATCAGGCAATACTGAACAACTACTACAGAAAATGATACTGCTTCTCCTACATAAAGATTTTTTATTAAGTAAAAATATACAGCACCTACTGCATAATATGCAAATAATCCAACCGTAGCAGGTATAATATACTGCCATAGCTTTGTTGGCTTCAGCTTTTCGGTCAAAGATCCAATCAAAAATGCTGCAAAGATAAATCCAAGCAAAAAGCCGAAACCAGGTCTTAGCACGTAGCCAATACCACCTCCTGCTGCAAAAACAGGAAGCCCTGTAAGTCCAATTAAAATATATGTGATTACACTAAATGCTCCTAGCTTTGCACCAAGCAAAAAGCCTGCCATCAAAACAAAAAACCATTGCAAGGTAAAATGCATTGTGTACAGGGGTAGGGGAATATCTACCTTTAAAAATGCTCCAACTACAATTAGTGCTGCAAAAAGTGCTGTAAATGTTATGTCCTTAGTTGTTAATCTCATAGTATTATTCTCCTTGTTGTCTCAAGGCTTTTTCTAACCATAGCATAATTTATAGTCAAGTAGAAGCCTCAAAAAAAATATTTTTCAGAAAAAATTCTTAAATCTTCTTTTTCCCATTTACCATTCTCTATATGAAAAGAATTTAATACAGCATTATCAGCCATCAAAGATAATATGAAATAGCTAGCCTTTGAATCATAAGCAAGCTTTATATCCTCCTCTGATGGTCTAGACGGGGACTCGGGATGTGAATGCCAATTTCCAAGTGGCTTTAGGCCTTGCTTTCTCATATCCTTAATTGCATCCATCTGTTCCCTAGGGTCCAAAGTGAAATGATCTGTAGCATGATCAATATTCTCTAAAAAGTAGACCTTCTCTACCAGACGATTTCCATCCTCATCCTCTGTACCTGCTATCAACCCACAGGCTTCCTCAGGAAGCTGCTTTCTGGCATAAGAAGCTATTTCATCATATGCATTAGCTTCAATTCTAATTATCCTCATTTTTGACCTCAAATCTTCCTGCTGTCTCCTCACACACTTCCTGTTCGTAGTCAATGAGCTCTGTGATAGTTGGGTTTGTTCCACACACAGGGCATTTGCTGGTATCATGAGGAAGCTTTATCTTTCTGAAATCCTGATTTACAGCATCATAGGTAAGAAGCTTTCCTGTTAGCAAATCTCCCACACCAACAATATATTTAATAGCCTCCATAGCCTGAAGTGAGCCAATCACTCCTCCCATTGCACCTATTACACCTGCCTGCTTACATGTAGGCACTGCATCCTTTGGTGGTGGATTTTTAAATACACATCTGTAGCATGGGCCTTCACCTGGTACATAAGTCATCAGCTGACCTTTGAAACGAATTATTCCAGCATGGCTGAATGGCTTCTTTTCCATTACACAGGCATCATTAATAAGGAATTTTGCTGGGAAATTATCTGTGCCATCAATTACAAAATCGTATTCACGAATCAGCTCCCTTATATTTGAAGAATCAACAAATTTGTGATAAGTAACCACTTCCACATCAGGGTTCATTGCGTTCATGGTCTCTTTAGCTGATTTTACCTTAGGCTTTCCTATATCGTTTGTACTGTGAATGATTTGTCTTTGTAGATTTGATAAATCTACTTCATCTGCATCTACAATACCAATCTTGCCAACACCAGCTGCTGCCAAATACATAGCTGCTGGCGCACCCAAGCCACCTGCGCCTATTATCAAAACACTAGCATTAAGCAGCTTCTTTTGGCCCTTTGCGCCTACCTCCTTCAATATGATATGGCGGCTATAACGTTCGATTTGCTCATCTGTCATTGCCATTAGCAGCCACCTCCCATGAAATACAGAAACTCTACCGAATCCCCTTCCTTCAAAACTGTTGTCTCTTTATCTTCTGTCTGAACAAACTCATCATTAATAGAAACTGTTACATATTGTGGCATTTCCACATCCTCAAGCTCAATAAGCTCTGGAAGTGTAAGCCCATCCTTATATTCCTTTTTCTCTCCTGCTACAGTTAAAGTCATTGCATTATCCTCCTGTTTATATTAAATCTTCAATCCAGTCAACTAATTCCTCATAATCTCTTGGACCAATCTGCTTGCCAATTGGCTTACCTGCCTTAAATAGAATCAATGTAGGATTTGCCTTTATCTCAAATTCCTCAACAAGCTTAGTATCATAAGCTGTGTTTACCTTGAAGACATTGAGCTTTCCCTCATACTCCTCTTCGATATCACACAAAGTTGGTGCCAGTTTTTTGCATGAAATACATGAATCAGAATAAAAGTCCACAAGCACTGGAAGCTGATTTTCAATTACCTTTTCGTCAAAATCTTCTGTATAAATTCTAGCAGCCATATTATTCTTCTACCTTTCTTACATACAGTGTATAGGTTCCATCTTCATTATCTGCAAGCTTGAGTATCTTATGACCATCCTCCTTAAAGGAACGTGGCACATTTTGCACTGGCTCGCCATCATTCATACGCACTGCAAGCACCTGGCCGTCATCTAGCTCCTCAATAGCTACCTTCGCAGTAACAAATGTCAGCGGGCATACCTTATCCGTAATATCTACCTGCTCATCAAATTCTAAAACTTCACTCATGTTAAACCTCCTCGTATGCTTAGTATATAGAGACTCACTCCTAGAACAACATGCTCCCGCAAGCCATCTCCCATACTCTCGTTGCGGTGCAGTTGCTCCTCACTCGGCATGGGGCCCTCTTGCTCGCGCTTGCCTAGATTTTGTGTGAGTCTCTTTAACACAAGCTGGTAGGTGACAAGCTCTTAGATTTCTTAAGCGAGACATGTAGTCGAGCGGAGAAATACTAAGGCTTGTACCCGTAACCAGCGTAGGATTTTCTCAGCCTTGGTACGCTGATTCCAGCGCTTTGCGAAGCCCTTCGTCGCCGAGGCGAGTAAGGGTTGCACGGAAACGCTCTGAAGGATTTGCATTTGCCTCAAAGTAATCTATGGCTGCGTCAGTTACCTTAAACAGAGTTTCTTTGTCGCGGATTATTGGCAACATCTGCTCAGCCTTATAAATCTTGTTTCCGAAAGTTCCTCCAAAGGATACGATATATCCTGGTGTTCCTTCCCATGCATCAGTAGGGCAACTCTTTACACAGCGAGCGCAATTGTTACACTTGGTTCTGTCAATTTCTATCTTGCCATCCTTCATTGTAAGCGCCTGTTCACGACAAGCTTTTACACATACTCCACAGGAAATGCAGGCATCCTCTTTGTATTCAACAGTCATGCCACCCTTGATACCAACATCATTCTCCTCTGCCTTCAAACAGTTATTCTGGCATCCAGTTACGCCAAACTTAAACTTATGTGGCAGCTCCCTACCAAAATATCTATCATTTAGTTCCTGTGCCAAGGTATATGTATCTATACAACCACTTGGACAGATTTCAGAGCCTTGGCAAGCTGTAATTGTACGAACTCTCGGACCACATACGCCTGTGTATACGCCGCCAGCTTTAAGTTCTTCCTTTACCTTTTCCAAATCATTCACATGAATAAATGGAATCTCTATGCCCTGGCGGCTAGTCATGTGCACATAGCCATGGCCATATTTTTCTGCCACCTCAGCAACAGTCTTTATTGCATTTGCATCTAGATTTCCTCCGACTACTGCAAGTCTGAGGGAACCATAACCCTTTTGTTTCTGGCTCATGAAGCCGCCAGCCTTCAAAGCCTTATAATCTATCTTCTCTGCCATATCTACTCCTTTTCCAGTCCGCTGGTTACGATAACAAGCCTTAGTATTTCTCCGTTCAGCAACACGCTTCACTTGAGAAATCTAAGAGCTTGTTATCTACCAGCTCACTTAATATTTTTAAAAAAAATATATATTACTAAGCCGCGTTTTTCATCCTATCCGAGCGCATTACGGAAGTCTTCGATGAGGTCTTCCACGTCTTCGATGCCTACGCTTATGCGTATCAGGTCATCATAGACGCCAGCGTCCTCCAGTTCCTTTGGAGTGCTGTGCAATGATATAGTGGAAGCAGGGTGCACAACCAAGGTTTTGGTGTCGCCTATGTTTGAGAGGATGTACGGGATGGTTAGCTTGTTCATCACCTCAAATGCACGCTTTTTACTTCCTACTCTTATTGTAAGAATTGCCCCATACCCTTTTTTCAATATCGTATTTGCGATATCCTTCCATTTGCTGTTGGCAAGTCCTGGATAATTAACTGTAACGTCAGGATAGCTTTCATCCAGCCACTTTGCTAATTCATAGGCGTTTTGACACTGCCGCTCCATTCTCAAGCCCAGGGTTTCCAGTCCTATCATATTTAGATATGCATTAAATGGCGATAGACAGGTTCCCATGTTTCGATAAAGTCCACTTCGCATTTTCGATATATATGCAAATGGTCCATATTTTATGTAATCCCCTAAAACTGGATACTTGTCTCTTGTCCATTTGAAATGTCCACTATCTGTAAGCACACCACTTATGGAATTGCTGCTTCCATTTATGTACTTGGATGATGAGTTGACAACAATGTCCGCTCCGTGTTCTATTGCTTTCACCAAATATGGCGTTGCAGTAGTATTGTCTATAACAAGTGGAACACCATGGCTATGTGCTATCTCAGCCAGCTTATCAATATCTGTTACGTCCAAACAGGGATTCCCGATGGTCTCTGCAAATACCACCTTGGTGTGTTCATTAAACGCAGCTTCTATTTCTTCCCAGTTGTTATTTTCAACGTATCTTGTTTTAATTCCAAAGGCTTCTATATCTCTGAACAAATCAATAGAACCACCATACAAGCTAGCACTTGATATTATCTCATCGCCACTTTGTAAAATGTTTAGCAAAGCATTGGACAAAGCTGCCATTCCCGAAGAACAAGCTACAGAAGCAATGCCTCCCTCAAGCTTTGTTATACGTTCTTCAAATGCTGTAATTGTGGGATTTGCCACCCTTGTGTAGCAGTATCCCATTTTTTTATTTTCGAAGATACCTGCTAAATCTTCTCCACTTTCCTGTGCAAATGCACTACTTTGGAAAATAGGAGGAAATGTGGCGCCATATGGTTCCTTTTTTACTCCTTCATGGAGAAGTCTAGTATTAAAGTTCATGTTCCCTCCATGTAAAACCTACCATATTGATAGGTTATTTGATGCTGATATTATATATGTCAAAAGGGCTTATAGCAATACTCTCTGCTATATAATAAATTTATCCCCGGTAATAAATTTTATTTATAGCCAGATAACTATATTCCAGCGCCCTTTTGCCACCCTTCATCCTGAAGCTGAGTTTTAATATTATTGAACTCATATTTCTTTAGGCTCTTGAACAAATCCTCTGATAGCTTTGCCTGTGCCATAGGATACCGCCTATGTAATGATACATATTTAGGCTCTCCCAGTTGATGATACTTTAGCAACTCGTATCTAGTATTTTTCCTAGTACTAATGAAATCATAAATACTTTTTATTGCCTGTTCGTTATCATTCACTCCAGGAATCACCGGGGTTCTTACCTGAATTGGCAAATCCGGATATATTTTTCTAATTAACTCAAAGTTGTTAAGAATAAGCTCATTGCTAACCCCTGTCACCTTTTTATGAAGCTCATCATCTAAGGTTTTTATGTCCATCAAAAGATAATCAAGCTTTCCAGCAATTTTTATAAAATCCTCTGGCTTACCATAACCTGTTGTCTCGATAGCTGTATTTATACCGTTTTTTTTCGCTTCATTTAAAAGGTGATAGGTAAACTTGTTTTGCAATAAAGGCTCGCCACCACTTATGGTAAGTCCCCCTTCTTCATCTCCATAAAAGACCGCATCTCTATCAATTTTCTTTATCACTTCACAAACAGTGGTTTCATAGCCTATCACATGTAATGCTTTAGATGGGCAAGTACGATCGATTTCATTCTTGTCCACCATGTCACTATTTTCCCAATATAACTCATCCTCAGAAAAATATGGTTGGCATCCCAAATTGCTATTGCAACACTGACCACAGCCTATGCACTTATTTTTGGTCCATGCCAACTCAGGTTCCCTTTTCTGAGATTCAGGATTAGCACACCACAAACACCGTAGCGGGCAACCCTTTTCAAAAACGACGGTCCTTATTCCAGGGCCGTCGTGTACTGAAAACCTTTGAATATTAAAAATAATTCCTCTTGTTTCATTCATAACTATGCTATCTCATCATGTGCTGTTCTGTTTACAACATCATCCTGCAGATTTGGCGAAAGCTCCACAAAATATGCACTGTAGCCTGCCACTCTGACAAGTAAACTTCTATAGTTTTCAGGGTGCGCCTTTGCAGCAAGTAAGGTTTCTTTATTGATTATGTTGAACTGCAAGTGCCACAGTTTCAAATCTCTCCAACTCTTAATAAACTGTACAAGCTTCTTTGTTCCAACATCTCCTGCAACGCTTGAAGGCGTAAGCTTTATATTAAGCAAACGAGCTGCTCTATTATTATAATTTGTATTTTTGGTTTTATAATTTGATAATAGAACTGCTGTAGGACCATTTTCATCAGCGCCCTGAGATGCTGAGGAGCCGTCCGATAAAGCAGTGCCCTCAAATCTACCATTTGGCGTAGCCCCAACTACAGTACCAAAAGGTACATTTACGGATTGAGAAACATATCTCAAGTCCATATATATCCCAATATTTTGTGCATATTTATTTACGAATTTTACTGCTTCTCCATCTATTCTCTTTGCAATGGAATCTACATAATCATCATCATTTCCGTACTTTGGAGCATTAATTAATCTCTGTCTAGTTACCTCATGATTATCAAAATTATGCTTAAGGGCATCTAATAATTCCTTCCAATCAATTGTTTTATCATCATAGATGCACTTTTTAATTGCTGCCAATGAATCAGCCACAGTACCAAAACCGATAAAATCAAAGAAACCTGCATCAAAACCGCCCTCAATATATTGGCTATGCAAATCCTTTCCAGCCTTCATGCAAAGCTTATGAAGTGATGATCCAAGTGGGGATGCAAAATGTTTTGGTCTGGTTCTGTTTGCCACAAACTGCTGACGCAATGCTTGCTTTAATATGTATGTCTCTTGAGCCACAAAGGCATCTTCAAATTCCTCATATGTAGTAAAGCTTTTTACATCTCCTGTCTCTATTGTCAACAGTTCATCTCCATATTTAGGCATCCTTCCATTGTAGAGTGTCAGTTCCAATATGGCTGCTAGATTAATAAATGGACATGGTGTTGTAAATGTATCAAGATTTGGCATTCTTACCTCTGTGCAGCCTGAGACGGCATAATCATTTGCCGATGCAAAATCTGCTCCCTTGGATACTAATATAGGCACAATCTCCTCATCATTAATGAGCTTTGGAAAACCTGAGCCATCCTTTATTGTTACAGCTATTTCTCTCAAAAATCTCTCTGGAGAGCCAGCATGAATACGTGCTGCTAAATCTGGATAATTAAGTGGAAACTCCCTTTTATCCTCCAGCAGCAGATATGATAAATCATTTGTTGCATCATATCCTTCTTCGTCCACTCCGCCTATTGTAACTGCTTCCCAATGAGCATAGCCTTCATGGAATTTCACTCCAGCAGGGCTTACGAATAAATCCTGATATTGTGCCATGGCTAGCCACACACATCTAAATAATTCTTTTGCCTTTTCAGGGGTGATTCTTCCTTCTTCTAAATCCTTCTTGTAATATGGATACAAATACTGATCCATTCTGCCGTTGGAAATAGTTGCTCCTGTTTTCTGCTCAAGTCTTGAAAACATCTGAATAAACCATTGTGCCTGGAGAGCCTCATAAAATGTCTCTGCTGGCTTTGCTGGCACCTTGTAACAAATCCTTGAAATTTCCAAAAGCTCCTGTTTTCTTTCAGCATCAGTTTCTAGCTTGGCCAGGCGAGCCGCTTCATCCCCATGTCTTTTTGCCCAAAGGATAATCGCATCACTTACAATTATTATGCTTTGATAAAACTCAGCTTTATCTACAGAATCTTTTGGGTCAAACTCATCCAAACCGTCAAGGGCAGCTTGCGCCTCTGCTTTAATCGCCTCGAAGCCAAGGTCAATTCCTCTTTTGTAATCATGTACCCATTGTAGTGCAGAACGCATAGAGGATGACTCGTTCAATATAAATCTTGATGAGAACAAATCCTTTGGATCATATGTAATCCTTAACACATCCTGAGGCATTGCATGGGCAAAGTCCTCATAATATGTCTTGCCTTCCCAATAAGGAGCAATTTCCTCTTCGATAACTCTTATGTCATCCTCATCAATTTCAAAAGGAGACTCAACCCTGCTGCTTGCCTGCTTCACAAATTGTCGCAAGAAGCATCCATCTAGCTCAGGATAAATAATTCCATATTTTCCAGTCTTTCCTCCTCTACCGACAATGAGCTGAGAATCATCTATCACTACATCTATTTTTTCAGCAATATTATATAGTGCCTTCGCCCATCTAAGTGATAATGCCTGTCCTTCAGTTTCCTTAAATGATTCAGTAAAATATTTAGCTCTCTGCACATCTACAACAGATTTTGAGTTTTGAAAACTATCGTATATACGTTTTTCTCTGCCTAAGAGTGCAACGCTACCCTTATTTAATTCAATTCTCTCCTCTTGAGGAGACAACAATAGATTTCCCATTTATAACACCCCTTTTTTCCTTACTTATACTGACTGTAATCTACCTGAGAAATCAAATCAGTATTAATATAATCTTCGAATTACCTACTAGGTTGATAGGATAATAACAGATATTATTTCCTGGTTCAATATACCTAGTTCCCACAAAAAATTAGAGCCAGCTATAAAATCAATTTATAGCTAGCTCTAAAGCTCTACGCTTGTATTTATTTAACTTTCTTCACAGCATAGTTGGCAACAATGCCACCCACAGTATTTCCTGCTGTAATAACAAGTAGGCGAATAAGCATATCAACTGAAAAGCAAAAAGCCACATTGTAATAGAACATGTCCGCAATGCAGTGCTCTGTTCCTGCCAGAATGAATCCCATTACACCTAGAATGATAGCAAGATATTTTCCTATTACATGTTCGTTGCTCTTGTACTCCTCTACCGCAATGAAAATAAATATGTTGCAGAGGATACCTAAGAGAAACAAGCTGAAATATGAATCGCCATTTTTAATAGCACATAGATTTGCAGCTTTTTCAGCAACACCAGCCGCACCCCTGGTTCCCCTAATAATAAGAGCAATAATCAGAGTACCTATGTAGTTGCCAAGCCATATACTAATCACATCCAAAATGCTTGGTCCATTTTTATCACAAACATAGCAAATCTTTCCTGTGAAAAGATTAAAGCTCATAGTCAACACCAAGAAAAGTCCTATGCTAAACAGTGCAGAGCCCACTATCTTATTATCAACAGATAAATAGATGAGCCCACCAAGTCCAATCGAAAAACCACCAAGTATTGATTTACAAAATGATTTCATATAAAAATTCTCCTAATTATTCTTTTATAACTATCAACATTATATAATACTTGCGGAATAAATGGAAAATAATGTCATCTATTTGTTATTGTAAATATCAAAATGAGTTGCTATACTATTCACCGGTTAAAACTTAATAACAAGGAGTACTTATGACAAAGCAACAAATGTTTAAAATGCTTCATGATGAAGAACCAATTATAAGAGCTGAAATCACTGCTTTATACTCAGTATTAGATCACAAGCTTGGGCTTCATGGAGCTGATGTTCCAATTACCTTTGATATGGACGAGAAGGCCTTAGGCTCTTACCTTCCACCTTCATATGATGATGAGGAACAATTTAAATTTTCATTATTCTTCGTAGGATTTTGTTTAAATGAACAGCTTTCAAAGGCTGATAGAATCAATTTATACAAGCATGAATATGCGCACTACATGACTAGATATATCCCTATACCAAGCGAATATACCTGGCAGCCTGGGGTACATGGTAGCGCATGGAAATACTGCTGTAGCCTTATAGGTGCTATTCCAGCTGATTACTATGTGGAGGACCAGAGCCTTAAGAAAGTGGACTATGAGGCTGTACTTACCAGACCAAGTGTAGACCATAAACAGGTTCAGATGCTAGACACCTACCGTTCTAACAATGCTTATAAAAAGCTAGAAGGTACAAAAGTAAAATACTCTGTTGGTGATGTTGTTAATCATCCAAAATTTGGTCAAGGTACAATTACTGACGTTCAAAAGACTTCTTCATCTGTAAGTTTACATATTAATTTTGGTGAAGAAACAAAAATCATCGATCAGCAGTGGCTGGTGAAAGCAAACTATAAAAGAGTTGGTGACAGGTAAAATATTCTAAAAAAATTGGGGTCTAGTAAAATCATGAAACAAATACAGCTTGGAACAATCGGTAGCGGTGTAATTGTTCATTCCATACTTGATAATGTAAAAAGGAATGAAGGAATAGTTCTTACAGCAGTTTATTCTCGTTCTAAAGAAAAAGCACTGTCTCTTGCAAAAAAATATGATTGCGAGAAGACCTATACAGATATGGATGCTTTTCTTTCTGATGATGAAATAAATACAGTATATATCGCAATTCCAAATCTTCTTCATTATGAATACACAAAACAAGCCCTCCTTGCTGGCAAGAATGTAATCTGTGAAAAGCCCTTTACAACAAGGTATTCACAAGCAAAGGAGCTTGCAGATATAGCAAACGAAAAGGGACTCTTCCTTGTTGAAGCTGCACCAACAAGCTTTCTTCCCAATTTTAAAGTTCTGAAGGATGCGCTTACAAAGATTGGGAAAATTAAACTGGTAATGAGCAATTACAGCCAGTACTCAAGTCGTTATGATGCTGTTCTCAAAGGGGAAAAGCCGGCTATATTCGACCCGGAATATGCAGGGGGCTGCTTGATGGATATCAATTTCTACAATATTCTTTTAAATGTTCTTCTCTTTGGAAAGCCAAAGAAATCAACATATTATGCAAACCTCTACCCTGGTTTAGCTGATACCTCAGGAATCATGGTAATGGAATACGATGGTTTCACAAGTACAAACGCTGGCGCAAAAGATACATGGGGAGAATGTTTTTTCCAGATAGAGGGAGAAAAAGGCTACATATATATTGAAAATGGCTCAAACGGAATAAAATCTGTCCGAGTTGTCACCAAGGACAGTGATGATACATACAACCGCCAGACTGAGCCTGACCGTTGGTATTATGAAATAAAAGAAATCACAAACTTCTTTTTATCAGGTGATAAGGATGCAATATCTCAAAGACTTACAAAAACTCTTGAGACTGTTGAGATTATGGAGAGTGCTAGAAAGGCTGCAGGAATTATTTATCCCGGCGATTGAAAACAAAGAAATGAAGAATTCCCTGTTACATTAACAAGCATATATATAGCTTGTTAATTACAGGGAACTCTTTTTTATCGCACCCCAAATCTGTATAGAAACTTCTTACCTAAAAACCTAATCAATTTATCTGCAAGAAATCCTATTAATCCAAGTGTAAAAATACCTGCAAAAATCCAATCTGTCCTATAGTAGAGACGGGATGTATAAATTAGATATCCTAGTCCCTCTGATGCCGCAAGCATTTCTGCTGCTACAATACAGATAATTGCACCGCTTAATCCTAATCGAGCTCCTGTAAATATATTAGGAATTGCGGATGGCACTATTACAGTAAAGAATGTTCTACATTTACTTGCGCCCATTGATTCTGCTGCCTCTATTAGTGAGTGATCCACACTTCTTACACCTGCAATTGTATTTACCATAACAGGGAAAATAACTGCATAGAAAATTAATGCAACCTTTGATGTCTCACCTACTCCAAACCATAATAAAAATAAAGTAATAAATCCAATAGCGGGAACAAACCTAAAAAAATTTAAGAATGGTTCAAATATGTAACTTATTACTTTAAAGTTTCCTACGCATAATCCAACTGGAATAGCGAATATTAAACCAAGGATCCAGCCTTTTAGGACTCTTCCCATGCTTACAACAATATCTGCCCACAGCGTGCCACTAGTAATCAGACTCTTTGCTCCATCCAAAGTCACAAGAGGATTCGGAAGGAAATCGTCTGTGTAAAATAATGCTCCAAAACTCCATATCACCAATAAAAGGATCCATGTAATTGCACCGCTTTTAACTATTTTTGTTATTATGCTATTTTGATTCTCCATGGCATCCTCCTAAATATAGTACATTTCAGGGTTATCCTTAAGCACTTCATTAATTAACGTATATGCGTTATTTTCATCAAAAGCATAAAGCCTTGTAACCTTGAAATATACCTCATCTCCTTTTCTCACTGCAAAGTCCTCTATCTGATGAGACGCTTTTATCTCCAAATTCTCGTAAGAAATTGTAAGCTCCACATTGTTTCCTCTAAATTCTGTGTCAACAATTTTCCCCTTCATATTCGCGCTGGATTTTTCCAGCTTCTCATCTGCAGGAATAACCTGCACAAACTCAGGTCTAATTGCTGCCTTGGGAGCATTTTTCTGTTTTGAAAATCCTTTTAGCTTTTCATATTCATAGTTCTCTAGAATTACAGACTCACCTATAAATTGTGCTACAAATGCAGTTCTCGGATTACGATATATATCAACTGGTGTTCCTATCTGTTCCACTTTTCCTTTATTTGTGATAATAAGTTCGTCTGCTACCTCAACTGCCTCATCCTGGTCATGTGTAACAAATATACTAGTTATACCAAGCTTTTCAATCATTTCTTTTAGCCAACGCCTTAATTCTTTTCTAACCTTGGCGTCGATAGCTGCAAATGGTTCATCTAAAAGTAATACCTGAGGTTCAGTGGCAAGCGCTCTAGCAAATGCCACCCTTTGCCTCTGCCCCCCAGAAAGCTGATCAGGATATCTTTTTCCTAGTCCTTCTAATCCTACAAGCTCTAATAGTTCTTCCACTTTAGCAGCTATTTCTTCCTTGCTCTTTTTCCTAACCCTCATACCATAGGCTATGTTGTCAAATACTGTAAGATAAGGAAACAGTGCATAGCTTTGAAACACAAATCCAATTCCTCTATCCTGTACCGATATATCATTGACCAGCTTGCCATCAATATAAATATTGCCATCATCCTGATGCTCAAGGCCTGCTATCATTCTAAGAATCGTTGTTTTTCCACTACCACTAGGGCCTAAAAGTGCTATTAACTTTCCTTTTTCAATTTCAAAGCTGACGTCATTTGAAGCCTTAAAATTTCCAAATGTTTTATTGATATTTTCTAGTTTTATATACATAACCTATGTCCTTTTATCTGTATTATTCCACTGTAACTGAATCTGGATATACCGCTTTAAGTGCGGTCAAATCTGTATAATCTAAAATGTTGTAATCTTCAAATCGGCCACCTGCAACTGCCCAATCCTTAATACCATTCAAATGATCAAGAGTTTCCTGTGTAAAATCTGTTACAAGCTTTGTGGCTTCGATATCGCTCAAGAACTGATCCTGGCTTACACCTGACGCTGCTTCAAAATCTGCTGCAGCAGCTTCTTTATTATTTTCAATCCATTCTGCAATATCTTCCTGCGCTTCAATAAATGCTTTTACTAGCTCAGGATTCTCATTTAAGTAATCTGAAGTTGATATATAATATGCATCTGTATATAGATTTAAATCATTTAGTGTGAGAATTGAATTAAACCCAGCTTCCTCTAGCTTTGCCGCATTCTGCCCAGATGCCCATACTGCCTGTACATCACCAGTTGTCATTAAAGCAACTGCACTTGCCATACTGTCTACTGATACAATATTCTGCTCTGATTCAGCTATACCAGCAGATTCATATGTCTTTGCCACCCAATAATCCCAAACCGTTCCTGTTTGTGTTGCAAATGGGACATTGGCTAAATCCTCTACAGAAGTAATACCGTCAGCAACGTATAGAGAACCACCCTGTGTTCCTGCAGATGTGCTAAGTCTATCTACTATAACCAAATTTGTTTCTTCTTTTGTATTTCCTATCCTGTTTACTGCAGCATAGTCGGCTAGGTTTCCAAAATCCGCCTGCCCCATTGCAACAGCATCAACTGTATTTACACCTGCTGCAAACTCTGATATTTCGACCTTTATTCCATGCTTCTCAAAAATCCCTTCCTTATCGCCAATAACTGCATACCAATGGGATGAACCTCCTGTCATAATCGCAAGTCGTACTGTAGTAAGCTCTCCTGTTTCTGATGTAGTTTCTGATAAATTAGAATTATCACTTGCTGTTTCGGCGGTATTATTTGCTCCGCAAGCAACTGCTCCTATTCCCAAAGCTGCTGTTAGTAATAATGCAAAAATTTTCTTTTTCATAAACCTATATCCTCC
>SVES01000018.1 GCA_015057305.1 Pseudobutyrivibrio ruminis
GTAGACTCCAGTTCCTCCTTATAAAAAAAAGAAAAGGTCGCGGCGGAAGCCGCGACACTTTGTCTACACTCTGAGACACATGTAATACATGTGTCTATAACAGGTGTGACTAATGCTATACTGAAATAAATATCAGCAGATATAATTTGCGTCTATTCCAGCTTGGAATAGACGTTTTTTGTTATGTAGAATACAAATTTGTTTAAATTCAATGAATTAAATGTGAAATCAAAAAATAATATTAATTAATGTGGTATGTTAGATATAGATTTTTGTGAGAGTATTTCGCAAGAATTATAACTAAGAAAATCTAAATATTTTACATAGGGAAGGAGTCAACATGCAAATTTCTATTGGGGTATCAATGAAGGCTGACTGTAAAGCGGCAGTTGATGAAGCGTTGTCAAAGGTAAACAATCCTAATTTAATGGTATTGTTGTGTGCCTATGACCATTTAAAGGAAGCTTCGCAGATTATTTCAACAAAATACGCTGATGTACCATTGATTGGCACAAGCACCACATCCTATTATGACACAGAATCATCTGATAAAAGAATGATAGTACTTTCATTTGGAAGTGATGTGTCTGCCGAGGTTGGAATCATAAGAAATCTTTCAACTGCACCACTTGCAGATATACCAGAAATGGAGCAGAAGGTTTCTAAAATTTCAGCAGGAGATAAAAACACAATTTGCCTTGAATTTTGTACGAATGACGAGGAACGACTTGTTACCTCAATGAATGTTGCATTAGAGCGAGCAAAGATTCCTGTGGTTGGTGGAACAATCTTTGGCTATCCAGATGGGGCAACTCCATTTGCAATGGTTAACGGAACATTATATTCTGACGCATGTTGTTATGCATTAATAAAGAATAATTCTGGAAAAATCAGAACTTATTCGGAAAATATTTTTGGACCTATGGAATGTGGTAAGACTCACATTGCAACAAAGGTTAATCTTGAAAACAAAGAATTAATCACTCTTGATGGAAGACCAGCAGCGGATGTTTATTGTGAAGATGCAGGTGTAAGCAAGGCAGAACTTGTTGACAATGTCCTTGTCAGCCCACTTGGACGTGTAATCGGAGATGAGATATTCATTAGTAGTCCTTATGCAATTGGAAATAATGGTTCTCTAATAAATTACAAAAAGATTAATGAAAATGATTCCATTCAGATTCTTGAGCTTAAGGATTACGATGAAATAGGTAATAATACACGCAAACGAATGAAAGAAGAAAGTTCGAAGATTTCTTTTGTATTCTCGGTTAATTGTATCTATAGACATTTGTTATTCAATCAGAAAAATTACATGACAAGCTTCCTAAGTGCAATGAAATCAGTAGGACCTCATGTAGGTGTTGTTGGTGGTGGAGAGCAATATAAGAAACAGCATGTAAATCAAACTATGGTTTGCGCAGTTTTTGAATAAGGACAGGAGGATAATATGGGACTTTTTAGTAGAAAAAAGGATAACGAAGTAAAGGTTGAGAATACTGTCCAGAATCAGGAAAAAAAGATTGATATTAAAACTCGAATGAAGGCGATAAAAGAGGTAGGCAGATTCTCTATTGAGCAAAAGGAAAAGCTTCAATCAGAGGAGGCAAATACCATTAACGGTATTGAAACTATCAGGGATTCCTTTTCTGTGGTTGAGGATAAATACGGAAATATTTCAGAATCAGTTGCTAATTTTAGGAGTGAATTCCAGAACATTCAAGAAATTACAGAGGCCTTTGATGAGATTGTAAAAAAACTGGTACAGACTGCAGATGATTCCCATGAGGGAATGGAAAAAGTAGATAAAAGCTCAAGTGCTGTTTCTGATACCATTGCAGAGGTTGAAAAGGTATTTGAAGCATTTCAGGCAAGCTTTGATGAAATCAGAGACAAGGTAGAACAAATCGGTGGATTTGCAAAGCAAACTAATTTACTTGCGTTAAACGCATCTATTGAGGCTGCCCGTGCTGGTGAAGCGGGACGAGGATTTGCAGTAGTTGCTGATGAAGTAACAAATCTTTCAACTGAAATTCAAAGCGTGGTAACATCCATCTTTGAAAGTATGAAGGCTCTCGACGAAAATAATAACAGATTGGTCGAATCTGTTGACCACACTAAGGAGGCAATCGAGGCTTCCCATGAAAAGGTAGTTGAGACCCAGGAGGTTGTTGGAAATATTAAGGTTGTTGCTGACGAAGTAACTGACCAAAGTGTCCAGATGTCAAGCGTTTTCAAAAACTGTGAGAATTCAATTGACACTATTTCAAATAATATTGAGGATTCCCAGAGCTACTTTGACACAGTAGCTGGAGACATAGAGGATATCAAAGTTAAAATCACAAAGAAAGGATTTATGTTCGAGGACATGAACAATGTGCTTGAACAAATCGAACCGCTAACCGATTTATAATACTTAGTAAAAAGTTCCCTGTTACATTAACAAGCATATATATTCTACGCTCTGCATAGAAAGCGACGCTTTAGAATATATAGAGCTTGTTAATTACAGGGAACTTTATTTAATATTATCACGTTGAAACTAACGATTCTGTAAAATGATTCGACGTTGAAATTCGTCTTTAATTCGGTTTTCATCTAATCCATCCCAATTCAGGAGGCGCCCATAAATATTTGCTATAAGTTGATTTTTGGAAATTGACCCATGTCCTGGGGCAAATAATGTGCCAATAATCTCTTGCAAATCAGTAGGAAATGAATTTACATCAGTGTCGAAGTTTATCCCAATGCCTACAACAATCCATTGCACAAGGCCAGTTTCATATTCGATTCCAGATTCTGTAAGGATGCCGCAAATCTTTCTCCCATTTACGAATAAATCATTTATAGGCTTTATACCAGGGACTATGTCACACAGTTCCTCTATAGCTTTGCAGACAGACACACCGGTATAAGCAGTAATAACATCTTTATCCAAAGTAGGCAGGAAATCTGGGGAAAGAATGATGCTCATATATATTCCGCCTTCCGGAGAATAGAAAAGGTGGTCACGTCGTCCCTTGCCAAGGGACTGTTGCTTGGCAATGATTAGAGAACCATTTGGGCTGCCAGATATTGCTTTTTCCTTAGCCAGCTTGTTAGTGGATTCCACTGTGTCATAAATAAGAATATTATCGGATAGCATGTCGGCTTTATCTTTATTTAAGTAAGAAAGAATCCCCTGCTTTGATATTATGTCGGTGTCTTTTGAAAGCCGATAGCCCTTGTTGCTAATGGCATCAATTTGATAGCCAAGTTTGCGCAAATCATTTATCGCCTTCCATACAGCATTTCTAGACAGTCCAAGGGCAGCTGCCATGGCTTCACCAGAGGTGTAGCTTTCTTTATTTTCTTCCAAAAATTCTAATATTTTATCTTTTGATGACATATCAAACTCCATATTTCACACTTTAAAGTAGTAAAGTTTACTAAACTACTCATATGTATTTTAGAAGTATTTATGCTATTTTGTCAAAGTTATTAAAATGACTTTCAACTTCCTTGAATTTCACACTTTAGTGTACTAAAATGTAAAGAAATATATTAAGGAGGGACCCACATGGCTTATAATATTGGCGTAATTAGAGGAGACGGAATAGGACCAGAAATTGTTACTGAGGCAGTGAAGGTTTTAGATGCCATTGGAGAGAAGTATGGCCATGAATTCAAATATACTGAGATTTTAATGGGAGGCTGCTCAATCGACGCAACAGGAGAGCCTCTTACCGATGAGGCAATCGGGGCGGCAAAGTCTTCTGATGCAGTGTTAATGGGGTCAATTGGTGGCAACACCTCTACCAGTCCATGGTACAAGCTACCAGCAGATAAGCGCCCAGAGGCAGGACTTCTTAAACTCAGAAAAAGTCTTAATCTTTTCGCAAATCTTAGACCAGCTTATTTGTACGAAGAATTGAAGGAAGCTTGCCCATTAAGGGATGATATCATTGGCGAAGGCTTCGATATGATGATTATGCGTGAGCTTACTGGTGGATTATATTTTGGAGAGCGCTCTACCAAGGAAGAAGGTGGACAGCTTGTTGCCAGAGATTCTCTTACTTATTCAGAAACAGAAATCAGACGCATTGCAAAGCGCGGCTTTGATATTGCCATGAAGCGTCGTAAGAAGGTTACATCTGTTGATAAGGCAAACGTACTTGATAGCTCAAGACTTTGGCGAAAGATTGTTGAGGAGGTGGCAGCTGATTATCCTGAGGTTAAATACGAGCACATGCTTGTAGACAACTGTGCAATGCAGCTTGTAAAAGACCCTGGACAGTTTGATGTCATTCTTACTGAGAATATGTTTGGTGATATTTTATCGGATGAAGCGTCCATGGTTACCGGTTCAATTGGAATGCTTTCATCAGCTTCACTTAATGATACAAAGTTTGGACTATATGAGCCATCAGGCGGCAGCGCACCTGATATTGCAGGACAGGGTATTGCGAATCCTATAGCTACAATTCTTTCAGCAGCAATGATGCTTCGCTACAGCTTCGACTTAGATGCTGAAGCAGATGCCATTGAATCTGCAGTAAAGAAAGTACTAAAGGATGGGTACCGCACAGTGGACATTATGCCTCGCGACGGCAGTACCGTTACTCGCGTGGGCACCGTGGAGATGGGCGACTTGATTGTGGAACGTTTATAGATTTTAAGTGAGGTTGTAGGTATCAATCTCTAAGTGTTGCAAAGCGAGACGTGTTAGTCGAGCGGTGCAATATCTTAGGATTGAGACCGTGACAACCGGACTAGGAGGAGTCAATAATGAGAAGTGACAATGCTAGAGCTGGCATGCAGCAGGCACCAGCGAGAAGTTTGTTTAATGCACTGGGATTTACCCCAGAGGAAATGAAAAAGCCAATGGTTGGTATCGTATCGTCCTACAACGAAATCGTACCAGGCCATATGAATATTGATAAGATTGTGGATGCTGTAAAGCTTGGCGTTGCGGAAGCTGGTGGTGTTCCAGTAGTGTTTCCAGCTATTGCCGTATGTGATGGTATTGCAATGGGACATATCGGAATGAAATATTCCCTTGTAACGCGTGACCTTATTGCAGATTCCACAGAGTGTATGGCACTTGCCCACCAGTTTGATGCACTTGTTATGGTGCCAAACTGTGATAAGAATGTACCAGGTCTTCTTATGGCAGCAGCACGTCTGGATCTTCCTACAGTATTTGTTTCAGGAGGCCCAATGCTTGCAGGTCATGTGGGAGGTCAGAAGCGTTCCCTTTCATCTATGTTTGAGGCTGTTGGCGCACATGCAGCTGGCAATATGACAGAGGATGAAGTAGAAAACTTCGTAGAAAATGTTTGCCCAACATGTGGTAGCTGTTCAGGTATGTACACAGCTAATTCCATGAACTGCCTTACAGAGGCACTTGGAATGGGACTTAGAGGAAACGGTACAATCCCAGCAGTTTATTCAGAGCGAATTCGTCTTGCTAAGCATGCTGGTATGGCTGTTATGGATATGTATAACAAGGGCATTACAGCACGTCAGATTATGACAAAGGACGCAATCCTTAATGCTCTTACAGTAGATATGGCACTTGGATGCTCTACAAATTCAATGCTTCATTTGCCAGCAATTGCTCACGAAATTGGATTTGATTTCGATATTGAATTTGCAAATCCTATTTCAGAAAAGACTCCTAACCTATGTCATCTTGCACCAGCAGGTCCTACATACATGGAAGACCTTAACGAAGCTGGCGGCGTATGGGCAGTTATGAAGGAGCTTGCAGATATTGGGCTTCTCAACACAGATTGCATGACTGTTACAGGAAAGACTGTAGGGGAAAATATCGCAAATGCGATAAATCGAAATCCAGAGGTTATCAGACCTGTGGACAATCCATATACAAAGACTGGTGGACTTGCAGTTCTTAAAGGCAATCTTGCACCAGATGGCTCTGTAGTAAAGCGAAGCGCAGTTGTACCAGAGATGCTTGTACACGAAGGGCCAGCCAGAGTATTTGACAGTGAGGAAGATGCTATCGCAGCCATCAAGGGTGGCAAGATAGTAGAAGGTGATGTAGTGGTTATCCGCTACGAAGGCCCTAAGGGCGGCCCGGGAATGAGAGAGATGCTCAATCCTACATCTGCAATCGCAGGCATGGGACTTGGCTCATCAGTTGCCCTCATTACAGACGGTAGATTCTCAGGCGCCAGCCGTGGAGCTTCCATAGGACATGTTTCCCCAGAAGCTGCTGTAGGCGGACCTATTGCACTTGTTGAAGAAGGAGATATCATCTCCATCGATATACCAAATTACACCATGACACTAAAGGTTTCGGATGAGGAGCTCGCAGCACGTAAGGCTAAGTGGCAGCCTCGTGAGCCAAAAGTTACCACAGGCTACCTTCGCCGCTACGCAGCACAGGTAACCTCAGGCAACCGTGGCGCAATCCTACGTACCCCAGAATTATAGTCCGCTGGTTACGTTAACAAGCTCTACTTCAACTGTTACGCTCACAAGCATTATGATTTCTACGCTCCGCATAAAAAGCTCTGCTTTAGAAATATAATAGCTTGTTAGCTACAGTTAAAGCAGTGTTTGTTAACTACCAGCTCATCTAATAAGCGGCTACATAATCTAGGCAAGCGCGAGCAAGGGGGCCCCATGGGTACAACAGAGGGGACCCACGCCGGCGGGATATGACATATATTTTCCGAGTATAACGAAGGAAAATGTATGTCTAGTAAGCGAAGCTTACATTTCCGAGTTTCTGTTGCACCCAATGGGGGATGACTTGCGGGAGCATGAAAAACTACGATGCCGCGTCTACAAGATACGAGAAAGGTAAAGATATGTTATTAAATGGTTCAGAGATAATTATTGAGTGTTTGAAGGAGCAGGGCGTGGATACTGTGTTTGGGTATCCAGGCGGCGCCATCCTTAATTTGTATGATGAGCTTTATAAGCATAGTGATGAGATTCATCATGTGCTGACAAGCCACGAGCAGGGGGCAGCCCATGCAGCTGATGGCTATGCCAGGTCAACTGGTAAGGTTGGCGTATGCTTTGCAACAAGTGGCCCAGGAGCTACAAATCTTGTTACAGGAATTGCAACAGCCCATATGGATTCGGTGCCAATTATTGCTATTACTTGTAATGTGGCACTTCCACTTCTTGGAAAGGATTCATTCCAGGAGATAGATATTGCTGGAATCACAATGCCTATTACAAAGCATAATTTCATAGTTAAGGATGTTAAGGATTTGGCAGAGACAATTCGCAGAGCATTTGTCATTGCAAAGAGCGGCAGACCTGGTCCAGTACTTATTGATGTGCCAAAGGATGTTACAGATTTAAAGAATAAATGTGAATATATGCCAATGAAGCCTATACCAATAGGTAGAGCAAAGAAGGGAATCACAGAGGAAGCTGTAAAAGAGGCGATTAAGCTTATAGCTAAAGCCAAGAAGCCAGTTGTATTTGTAGGTGGTGGTGCTGTTATTGCTGGGGCTGCAAAAGAGCTTAAAAAGTTTGTAGACCTTGTAGATGCACCAGTTTGCGATTCACTTATGGGTAAGGGCGCATTTAATGGAAATGACGATAGATATTTGGGAATGCTAGGTATGCATGGCTGTAAGGCATCAAATCTTAGCGTCTCTGAATGTGATTTGCTTATTGCCATAGGTACAAGATTTTCTGATAGAGTTTTGGGAAATCCTGCTAAATTCGCAAGTAAGGCAAAGGTTTTACAGTTTGATGTGGATCCTGCAGAAATTAACAAAAATATTATTGCTGACCATGCAATTATTGGTGATGTAAAGGAGACATTATCTAGAATAAATAAGTCTTTGGAGCAGCAGAACCATGATAGCTGGGTGGGACATGTGAAGGAGTTATCTTCAAAGTATCCTCTTACCGTACCTACAGAAGGTCTTTCTGGTCAGTTTGTAGTGGCTGAAACTTATCGACAGACTAAGGGTGAGGCAATTATTACTACAGAGGTTGGACAGCATCAGATGTGGGCAGCCCAGTATTATAAATTCAAGAAGCCACGTCAGCTTTTAACATCAGGTGGTCTTGGTACCATGGGCTACGGTCTGGGGGCAGCAATTGGTGCAAAGACAGGCAACCCTGATAAGACGGTAATTAATTTTGCTGGTGATGGTTGCTTTAGAATGAACATGAATGAAATGGCAACAGCAGCTAGAGAGAATTTGCCAATAATAGAAATAATCCTGAATAACCATGTGCTTGGTATGGTTAGGCAATGGCAGACACTTTTCTACAACAAGCATTATTCAGCAACAGTGCTTGATGATGGTGTGGATTATGTTATGCTAGCCGAAGCTATGGGGGCAAAGGGAATCAGAGCTACCACTCAAGATGAGTTTAAATCAGCTTTAAAGGAGGCTTTAGTCTCCGATAAGCCTGTGCTTATTGACTGTATCATCGATTCTGATGACAAGGTATGGCCAATGGTAGCACCAGGAGCACCTATTAACGAATTCTTTAAGGAAGACTAATAAAGGAGAATGTATTATGAGCAGAGTTTACAATTTTAGTGCAGGACCAGCAGTTTTGCCAGAGGAAGTTTTAAGAGAAGCAGCAGACGAAATGCTTGATTATAAGGGCTGTGGAATGTCTGTTATGGAAATGAGCCATAGAAGCAAGGTTTTTGATGAAATCATCAAGGATGCTGAGGCTGATATCCGTAAGCTAATGAATATTCCTGATAATTATAAGGTTCTTTTCCTTCAGGGGGGAGCTAGCCAGCAGTTTGCAGCAATTCCTATGAACCTTATGAAGAACAAGAAGGCTGGTTACATTATCACAGGACAGTGGGCAAAGAAGGCATTTCAGGAAGCAAAAATGTATGGTGAGGCTGTAGAGCTTGCTTCTTCAGCAGATGAGACATTCAGCTATATTCCAGATTGCTCAGATTTACCAATCACTGATGATATGGATTATGTATACATCTGTGAGAACAATACAATTTATGGCACTAAATTTAAGACTCTACCTAATACAAAGGGTAAGGATTTGGTAGCAGATGTTAGCTCTTGCTTCTTGTCAGAGCCAGTAGATGTTACAAAATACGGCATTATCTACGGTGGTGTTCAAAAGAACGTTGGACCAGCTGGTATGGTTATCGTAATCATTCGCGAGGATTTAATCAGAGATGATGTTCTTCCTGGCACACCAACTATGCTTAAGTACAAGACACAGGCTGACAACGACAGCTTGTATAATACTCCACCATGCTACGATATTTATATTTGTGGCAAGGTATTCAAGTGGCTTCTTAAGAATGGTGGCCTTAGCGCAATGAAGGAGCTTAACGAGAAGAAAGCCAAGATTTTATATGATTATCTTGATTCTTCAAAGCTTTTCAAGGGCACTGTTAGAAAGGAAGACCGTTCACTTATGAACGTACCTTTTGTTACAGGTAATGAGGAGCTTGATGCTAAGTTTGTAAAAGAAGCAACAGCAGCAGGTTTTGTAAACCTTAAGGGACACAGAACTGTAGGCGGTATGAGAGCTTCTATCTACAACGCTATGCCAATTGAAGGCGTAGAAAAGCTGGTAGAATTTATGCGTAAGTTCGAGGAGGAGAATGCTTAATGTATACTTATAATTGCTTAAATCCAATTTCAGACAAGGGCTTAGTTAATTTCTCTACAGATTATAAAAAGGTGGAGAATATAGGCGATGCAGATGCATGCTTGGTGCGTTCAGCAGCCATGCACGATATGGAATTTGGGGATAATCTTAAATGTATTGCAAGAGCAGGAGCTGGTGTTAATAATATTCCACTTGATAAATGTGCAGAGGATGGAATTGTTGTATTTAACACACCAGGTGCTAATGCTAATGGTGTAAAGGAGCTTGTGTTTGCAGGTATGCTTCTTGCATCTCGTGATATTGTAGGCGGTATCGATTGGGTTCTTGAAAATAAGGATGATGAAAATATAGGTAAGACTGCAGAAAAGGCAAAAAAGGCATTTGCAGGAACAGAGATAGCTGGAAAGAAGCTTGGTGTTATAGGTCTTGGGGCAATTGGTGTAAAGGTTGCTAATGATGCAAATAGATTTGGCATGGAGGTTCTTGGATACGATCCTTACATTTCAGTAAATGCAGCATGGAATCTCTCTAGAAATGTAAAGCATGCAACAACTGTAGAGGAAATTTACAAGGAGTGTGATTTCATTACAATTCATGTTCCATTGATGGATTCTACAAAGGGAATGATTAATAAAGAAGCTGTTCAGATGATGAAGAAGGGTGTTGTTATTCTAAACTTCGCTAGAGACCTTCTTGTAGATGAGCAGGCAGTTATGAACGGAATTGAATCTGGAAAAATTCGTCATTATGTGACAGATTTCGCAAATCCAACAGTAGCAGGCAAAAAGGGTGTTATCTGTACACCACATCTTGGAGCTTCCACAGAAGAAGCCGAGGATAACTGTGCAGTTATGGCAGTAAAAGAAGTGATGGATTATATGGAAAATGGAAATATTTGTCACTCTGTAAATTATCCTGATTGTGATATGGGTGTTTGCACAGCCGAAAGTCGTGTGGCTATTCTTCATAAGAATAAGGCTGGTCTTATTGCTTCATTTACAGGCCTCCTTAGTAAGGATAATATTAACGTAGAAGATATGACAAATAAGAGCCGTGGTGACTTCGCATATACGTTATTAGATTTAGGCACAAAGCTTTCTGATTCCGTTATATCAGAGATTGAAAAGGTAGATGGTGTTATCAAAGTTAGGGTGGTTAAGTAATGGCATATATAGTTCCATTTCCAGCAATTCGACCTAGTAAAGAAGAGGCTGCTACTATAGCAGCCCTTCCTTATGATGTATATAGTAGAGCTGAGGCTTATGAAAAGGTAAAGGAGCAACCAAATTCTTTCCTTGCTATTGATAGGCCTGAGACTCAGTTTGCTCCTGATGTGGATATGTATTCAGATCAGGTTTATGAAAAAGCTGCAAAGCTTCTAAGAGAATGGCAGCAGCAAGGACGTTTTATAAAGGACGATAAACGGTTCTATTATGTTTATGAGCTTACAATGGATGGACGTTCTCAGACTGGTATTGTGGCATGTGCTTCAATAGATGATTACCTAAATGGTGTGATTAAGAAGCACGAAAATACCAGAGCTGAAAAGGAGCAGGATAGAATCCGTCATGTGGACACATGCAATGCTCAAACTGGACCAATTTTTTTAGCTTATCGAGAAGATGCTACTATAGCAAGTGTGGTAAAAAAAGCAAAAAGTAGGAATCCAGTGTACGATTTTGTAGCAGAAGATGGAATCGGTCATAAATGTTGGGTTATTGATGATATGGTTACTTGCGCTTTGATTGCCACAACATTTGACAAAATGGATTCTATTTATATTGCAGATGGACATCACAGGGCAGCAAGCGCTGTTAAGGTGGGGCTTAAACGAAGACAAGAGAATCCTGACTATACTGGAAAAGAGCCATTCAATTATTTTTTGTCGGTGTTATTTTCAGATAATGAATTGAAAATCTATGACTATAATAGAGTAGTAAAGGATTTAAATGGCTTGGCGCCTGAGGAGCTATTGGAAGAACTTGATTCAGTAGCTGATTTGATAGAAACAAGTGATGAGGCAATTAGACCAGGAAAGAAAGGTCAGTGGAGTATGTATCTTGATGGTGTATGGTACTTGTATCAGATTCACCAGAATTTGCAGTCCGATGACCCTGTGGAAGGCTTAGACGTATCCTTGCTACAAAATCTTGTGCTAGAACCATTACTTGGAATAGAAGACCCAAAAACAAGTGACAGAATCGATTTTGTTGGTGGTATAAGGGGCTTGAAGGAACTAGAACGCAGATGCGCTACAGATTGCAAAGTGGCATTTGCCATGTATCCAACTAGCATTGCAGAGCTGTTTTCTGTTGCTGATGCAGGTCTTTTGATGCCTCCAAAATCCACCTGGTTTGAGCCAAAGCTTAGAAGTGGGCTGTTTATACATGAAATTTAATGACAAAAATGTCAATATACACTCAGTGAATTCACTGGGTGTTATTTTTTGCCAAAATTTTGTACTTCCTGCCAAGGCACTTTAAAAACGTTATACGGTGTAATATTATAATCCCTGGACTTACAGAAAACACATTTTGTTTACATTCAGTTCACAAAGTGGTGTTTGGTGTTAGCTAAAAGGGAGCAAATGTTTAATGAAAAAGTATAATATGCTTAAAAGAATAATGTCTTTGGGTCTTGCGTTAGCGCTATTTGTATCGTCACAAGCAACAGTGCTTGCTGTAGATGAGTCAAACTCTGCGGTAACTGAGACTACGATTGATAATACAGCTTCGACTGGAGCAGTTGCTGAGGGGGAGTCAGCAGCAAACGAAGATAGTTCTTCTGTCGAGGTAAACAACTCTGAGTCTGATGCTGGGTCAGATGGCGCAGCTCAGGCTAGCTCAGATAATTCTATATCTGAGGTTATTCCAAATGAAATCGAAGTAAATAATGATGACGCTACTACATCAGAGGCGGACACTGACGAGCCTGAAACAGAGGATGATGAGAAAAAGACAGAGTCTGATGATGCGGAGGATGAGGAAGAAACTAACGAAGAAGCAGACGAGGATGAAATCGTTTACTCTTATGTGTCAAACAATGATGGCACTCATGTAAAGTCTTGGACCGACAAGGATGGCGTTTACCATGAGGAGACAGAAGATTGTACTTTTGGCGAGGATGGTAAGTGCGAGAAGTGTGGGTATGAGAAGGAAGAGGAAGGCAGCGACGAAAATGATATAACTTTAACCTATGATGATTCGGAGGTTACAGTTAAAATAGTTGGTTCTAAAGAAGCTTTGAAAGATGCTGAGACTTTGTCTGTAAAGGAAATGGTTTCGGGTAAAGATTACGATACCATAAACGACAGCATGGCTGAAAAAGCTGATGAAAAAAACCAGGTACTTATAGATTTTGTCGTATATGACATAATGCTTTTGAATAAAGATGGAGAAGAAGTTCAGCCAGATGAAAATGTTTCTGTTTCTATTAATAGACATTCTTCAATTGCAAAGGATGATAATGTAGCGGAATATAATGTTTATCATTTTGAGGACGTTAATAAAGAACCAGAACTAATTTCTGCTAAGGTACTTGATAAAACAGAAGAGGATGAGCTGTTTGCTAGTTTTGATGCTGATAGCTTTTCGCCATATGCTATCTCCTTAAGTGGATATGAAGCAGAACAGATATTGTATCAAAAGACCAGTTATGGAACTGCTGTAGCCAACATTTCATATAAAGCACTTGATAATTATTATAGTAGTAACTATCGTTATCATTTACAACTGTGGTATGCAACTGGAAAAGGAGATGCAAACTATACCAAGCAACTAGGTGTCGATAGCTTAAGTGTAGGTGATAAGGTTAATTATGCTTTCGCCTATAATAGTTCTAATATTACTCTAACAATAGTGGCGCCAGAGAATTATATAATTTCTAATATTTATTATGGTGATGAAACTAAAGAAGTTAATGCTGAAAAATGTGAGTACAAGATAAGTTTGACTAAGTATGACTTAAATAAGCTTGGTATTCAACTTACTGAAAGGAAGACGACTTTTGCTTCAGGATCAGAAGCGGCTACAAATTATGTGGCCGGTGCGACACTTGTAAAATACGATAATAGTTATATTAATAAGTACTTGAATGATACGAACTTCTATTTTATTGGAGATAGTACAGAAAGCTCAGGAAGAGGCAATGGAGCAATTTGCTATTACGGAGAAGTGTACCAAGGACTTGCAAGTAATAGTATCGAAAACGGGTTTAAGCTATCCAACAGCACAGATGAAAATCCTGACATCGATATGTTTCCGTCAGATTATGATTCGAAAAATACAACTTTCAATTATATCGAATCTGGAAAATACTATTCTGATGTAAGTGTTGAGTTTAAAAAAGATGTAGATGGGTATTGGACCATAGATAGTGATGTATATAGTTATACATTTGATGCCACAAGTAATACTGTAAAAACTGGAAATTTTTCTAATGGAGATAAAGTTGGTTTTTATCCTTTTGGTAACGCAAAATATCATTATGGAATGAAGATTCCACTAAGCTTTAATATCAACTCTAACGGAAAGGTAGATTCAACTGATGATACGTCAGATGATACAGTATTTAGATTCTCAGGAGATGATGATGTATATGTGTACATTGATAACCAATTAGTATTGGATTTAGGCGGTATACATAATGCAGTAAAAGGCCAGATTAATTTTCAATCAGGTGAAATCCTTATACAAGGGCATAATAGAGGAGATAATACAGGAAGAGGAAATGCTAAGCTTACATCAACTTATTCTGATGATTATATAAATAATCCAGATGCTAGTGGAATATTAAAATCCCAGAATTTATATACAACGCTCGGAACGACTTTAGAAGAATTCAGTAAATACGAACATTTAATGACTGTTGTGTATTTTGAGAGAGGTGCTGGGAATTCGAATTGCAGAATTAGTTACAATTTCACTCCAAACAAAACAACAACTGCCGAATTTGAAGGGATAAAAATAGATTCTTCGGGTAAAGCTGTAAAAGGTGCTACCTTCAAGCTATACACAGACCCTGAATGTACGCAGGATGCAAAGCTTTACAATGCTACATCCACAAGTGACGGTACTATAAAGTTTTCAGGTTTAACAGCTGGTGATGAAGGTGTAAAGAGTTATTACGTAAAAGAATCCATTGTTTCAACGGAGTATTCAGATAGAGTGTTCAGCTTGCCGACTAGTGCAGTTTGGCAGCTAACTGTAACAAGAAATTCTGACGGAACGCTTTCTACTAAGCTTACAGCATATAATGATGCAGCAAAAGAATTGTCTTTGGACTCAGCGAAGAATAGAATATCTGATTCAGCAGCAGAGGTTAAATATATTATAAATTTGACTACTGATGAGTTAAACGTATTAGAAGTAGATAAGACAGCTGAAGTAGTAAATTACGATAATCGTGTTTATAAGCTTAACCTAGAAGCTGATTATAAAGGTACAGAAGTTGTTGAGGTGCCAGTTGAAACAGAACAGAATGCTGATATTGTTATGGTTCTTGATGCATCAGGGTCTATGACATATACGGATGTGCCGATTATTACAGAGTCGTCCAGTGCAAATGCTTATTCACTATTAAGTACTTTAGACACAAGTAAGATATATTTTACATCAACACAATCAGAATATGGCGGAAATAATAACGAAGGGCTATGGATTTATTCTTCTGCCAGAAGTTATCTGTCGCCTGGAGCAGAAAATACTGGAGATGAAGGCTATTATGTAGGGATTCCAACAGGTGGAGAATATCTATTTTATAAAAATGGTAGTTGGTATTTAAGAAGTTTAAGTACTTATAATTGGAATAGCTATTATGGGAAATATTATTATTATGACTATTCACTATCTACATCAAATTGGAACAAAACAGATAGTTCATATTACTACTACAATGGTAATTGGTATTATAGCGAAGTATCAAAGATAGATAGCACCAATTGTCCAACAACGATTTATACTAATCGCTCTGAAATAATAAAACGATCAGCATCAAGTTTTGTTGATGAATTGTCAGATGGAAGTAATGTTTCTATTATTACATTTAACAACTCGGGCAATAGTAAGACGAAGTGTGGATTGACAAATGTTGGTACTAGTAAAAACAGTATTAAGACGGCGATAGCTAATTCTTATGGTATTTGTTATACAGGTACACATCCTTATGCTGGTTTGAGCAGTGCGTATAAAGTACTTTTTAATGATGATTCAGAGAATGCTAAATATGTAGTATTTTTCACCGACGGTGCCAATGACGGTGATGATATATCATCTATTGCAACATCAATAAAGAGTATACCTGCAACTGTTTACGCAGTAGGTGCAGGAGCTGATGGTGGCACACTTTCTACGGTGGCAACAGATTCTGATCATATAATATCGGCATCGACCGTGAGTGGGGTTGCGGCTTCTATTACTGGAATCGCACAGTCAATAGTAAATGAAAGCCGCTTGAAGACTGGTAAAGGAACCGTCACTGACTATATCGACAGTAGATTTGAAGTTTGTGATGCTGAAGGCAATTTATTAGAAAATGGTGCAAGTGTTGGAGCTAATGGTGAAGGCATACTTGTGGTTGCAGATGATGGCTCGCAGAGTGTTGTCTGGTCAGATGCATCAATTGGAACTGGAACAAATAAGTGGTCAGATTACATTTATGTTAAAGCTAAGGAAACATTCTTTGGTGGCAACAAGGTAGTAACAAATGGACCAGGTTCAAATGTTTCAATTACAGGAGATAAAACAAAGTATTTTCCTCAGCCTACGGTTAATGTAAAGCTTCTTGATTTTAATCCAGGTAAAAATGAAATTACTCTTTGGCTTGGAGATGATATAGAAGGTATAGCTTATAGTAACTGGTTGGTAGAAAATACAAATATTCCTCAAGATGCATTATCACAAATTGCATTAAGTGATGATGATATTAGTAAGCTTAACAATAGCGAAACAGTTATTAAAGATTACAGAGCCGGAGGTGAGAAACTCGGAACATTTAATTTTGAATTGAAGGCATACGATTCAGATGAAAATGTTATAGCAATCACAAATCACACTGCTGAAAAACTTGGAACAGCTGTTGAAAAATACATTTTGACTATTAGTTACAATCCGATATCTGTTGCTAACAGAACTATAGCCGATACAGGGCGTGTAATACATGAACCAGTTGGAATGGAAGTTGGTAGTATTAGTAATAAAGAAGGTACATATCTTGTAAATGTTGTAAATGGTTCCATTTACGTTTATAAGAGAGCTGCAACTGAAACAGGTACAAAGCTCAATAATGCTACATACAAATTAGAAAAATATAATGAGAAGAACGATAAATGGACAAATTATAATATCCTAACATCTGGAGTTAAAAATACTGATGGCACCGTCACAGAAGATGGACTGATGGCTTTCAATAATTTGGGCGTTGGGCGTTATAGGCTTACAGAAACAAGTGCTCCATCCGGATATGCTAAGAGCAATGATGTATATATGATTGAAATTAAGCGACAGTCTGATTCAGAAGACGTGGTTTACGATGTGACAATTGCTAAGAACAGTGAATTGATTGCTGGATGGAAAATAGCAGCTAGTGAAATAAAACCAGATGATGCTGTGGCAAAATTCAGTGAAGAGCTTTATACATGCGCATTTGCTGAAAACACAGTAAAGACAACATTTAATGTTGTTGACAACTTAGCCTACACACTTCCAGAAACTGGTGGAAGCGGAGTTTACGTTTATACAATCGGCGGTATCTTGCTGATGCTTGCAGGGGCGCTGTTGTTATATAAAAACAAAAATAATAAAAATAAATAAAAAAGGAGAGAAAAGGAATGAAAAAAATCAAAAAGATCATTGCTCTTGCTCTTGCAACAGTAATGATGATGGCAATGAGCATTACAGCTTTTGCCGAAGAGACAGAAATTGTCTACACAACAAACAATGCAACCATTACAATTACTAACATATCAAAAAGAGATGCTGAGACATCAGTAAGCATATATCCACTTGCTTACGTAAATACAAAGACTAATACAGTTGATGTATTGTCTTGGGCTGAGAAGTTATATCCTGTTGATAAGACAACAGAACCATATCAGGAGTTGGTAGATAACTTTGATGCAACAAAGCTAAAAAATGCACTTCCAGCAACTGCTTTACAGACAACAGTTTCAGAAAATGGGGCTGCTGTAAATTTTGAAAACCTTAAAGGCGGTGTATATGTTATCACTATTACAGGTGCCAATGTAATTTATAATCCTTTGGTTGTAAAGGCTTATAAAAGCGATTCCGATGGTAATTATGAAGCAAAAGATGAAACAGCAGTTGCAAAGCCATCTACAAATGTTGTAGAAAAGACAACTACAGATGGTCATGTAAAGGCTGGACAGATTGTTGAAGGCTTCCACATTACATCAACAGTTCCATATAACAAAAATGAGTATAAAGTTTTTGATAAGGTTACTAATCTTGAAATTCTTCTTGATACAGTTAAGGTTACAGTAGGTGGAGAAGATGCATCATTTACATTTATTAAAGGAGATGATGGTGTATATACTATGGACTTAACATCACTTGTAGTTGGTGATGAGGCAACAGTTAAATCAAATGTTGGTAAAACAATAGAGATTACATATGATGCAAAGGTTGTAGGTGTTGGTGGCTATTCGAACCAGGCTTATGATTCTACATATGAATTTAAAGATGGAGAACCAGTAAATCCGCCAACTGTTTATGGTTATTCAACAGATATCACGCTTATAAAGACAAATACTGAGGGTGATACATATCTTGAAAATGCTGAATTTACAGTAACCAAGTTAGCTGCTACAGATGCAGATGAGAACACAGAATTGAAATTTGTATATAACAATGATACAAAAGCTTATGAGCTTTCAGATGCAGAAGATGCAGAGGCTACTATTAAGACAGATAAAAATGGTGAAGTTAAAATTTGTGGACTTGATGAAGGTGAATATCACTTTACAGAAACAAAAGCTCCTGAAGGATATGCTATTAATCCAGATGGTATAACAGTAACTGTTAATGATATGAGTGAAGAATTAAGAACAGTTTCAAATGATAAGCTTACTGAGGCACAGAATAAAGAACTTCACAAGAAAGGTGAGGATACAACACTTAAGGATTCAACACTTGCTCAGCTCCCATTCACCGGTGGTATGGGTACAACAATTTTCACAGTACTTGGTGTAGCAATTATGGTACTTGCAGCCACTCTTTACTTTGTTTCAAAGAGAAAGGCAACTAAGTAATTGTCGCTGAGTTCAGGGGATAACCCAAGATATGAAAAATTTGAAGTAATTTAGATGTATGTATACCTGGCGGGCAATCCCGCCAGGAGGTACAACATCAAGGAGAGGACAGCAATTAGTTTATGAAGGCATTTTTTAAGAACAATTACAAAACGATAGCTATAGCCGCTATGATGATTGCTGGTTTGTCCTTGTTGGTGTATCCACTTGTTGCAAATACTTGGAACAATCATGTGCAGGCTACTCTTGTAAATAATTACACAGAGTCAGTAGATGCAGCTATAAAAGAGGGAACCTTAGATGTTTCAGAAGAGTTTGAAAAAGCTTATGAATACAATGAAGAACTTTTACCAAGTATTCTGCCTGATTCATTTGCAGAGGCAGAGGCTAATGGCGCTGATGAAAACTACATGAGTTTGTTAAATGCAGATGGGGATGGAATCATGGGATATATCCAGATTCCAAGCATCAATGTAAAGCTCCCTATTTTCCATACAACATCAGAAGAGGTGTTACAGATAGGTGTTGGACATTTGCAAGGCTCATCACTTCCAGTGGGCGGTGAAAGCACCCACTCAGTTCTATCAGCTCATAGAGGCTTGCCATCAGCAACACTTTTTACAGATTTGGATAAAGTAGAGATTGGTGACAATTTCTTTCTTATAATCATGGGTGAATATATTGCCTATGAAGTAGATCAGATAGAAGTAGTAGAGCCAGATGATACATCACTTCTACAGGTAGAGGAGGGACAAGACCTCTGTACACTTATCACCTGTACACCATATGGCGTCAATACTGAAAGGCTGATGGTTAGAGGTCACAGAGTAGAGTATGTACCAGAACTTTTAGAAGACGCAAGGACTCCACTATTTGGGGCAGTTAGTCTACATACAAATTACTTGTTATGGGTAATTGTTGGTTTAGTTATTGTAGGTGCATTTATTTTGGTGCTCTATTTCTTAGATAAAAAGAGAAATGCAAAGGGACAAAAGTGTGAAACAGAAAATAATTAGAATTTGCTTAATTTTATTGTTCATAGCAGGTTTTGGTTTGCTTGCTTATCCTACTATTTCAAATGAATGGAACACTTACGTTCAAAGTACTTTGATTAATGATTATCAGAACTCTATCAATGAAATGACAGAGGAGGATTATACAGTAGAATGGGAAAAGGCTAAAGCATTTAATGCAACTATCACAGAAAATGCAATCGGCACAGATGTGTTTGGTACTAATGCTGATGGCAATGCAGCCACTCCTACAGAGGAGTTTCTTAACTCTGAGTATTATTCAGTTTTAAATGTAAATGGTGATGGAATTATGGGCTATCTGTCCATTCCAAAGATAAACCTAAAGCTTTCCATTATGCATGGCACTTTTGATGAATATATTCAAACAGCGGTTGGCCATTTGAATGGAACGGCACTTCCTATTGGAGGAGGCAGCACCCATTCCGTAATTGTTGGACACAGAGGGCTTCCAAGTGCAGAGCTTTTCACAAATATAGACCAGCTTGAAGTTGGAGACAAGTTTTATATTCATGTGTTAGACGAGACCCTTGCATATCAGGTGGATATGATTTATCCAATGATTGAAGCAGAGGATATTGAAGCACTTTCCAATGCAATGCAGGTTGAGGAAGGTAAGGATTATGTTACACTTTTCACTTGCACACCATATGGTGTCAATACTCATAGACTTTTAGTACGTGGCACAAGAGTAGAATACTTAGGAGAGGATGAACCACCAAAGGGCACAGCTGCCGTGGTTGATACAATAAAGAACTATTATTTGATATTTGGTATTGTTGGATTTATTCTAGCGCTTATTATAATTTTGATTTTAAGACAGATTTTCAAGAGAAAGGATGCTAAGTCCGAAGGGAGAAATCAGTGAGAAAGTTAGGATTTAAAGGGAAAAATCTTATAGCGATTGCAGTTGTGGCAGTTATGGCTATGTCTGGCTTTGGTGTGTATCAGACCCAGGCAGCTGGTTCGGTTGATACTAACGCAAAGGTAACTATTACAGCTAAGCTTGCTGAGGGAGATGATTCTTTATTTGCCCAAAGATATACCGGACAAGTAGAGGTTAGGCTTTATAAAATTGCCACATTAGATTCCACTGGAAAAGCTACAATAACAGATAATTTTTCTGATGCAGGAATTGATTTGGACACACTGAATTCGTCAAATGTAACTGTTGAAGACGTTCAGAAAAAAATAGTAGAACCTGCTTTAGCTGCCCTTGATAATTTGTATGGTACCGCTGACAACACTGATTATAAATCATTTAATGTAAATGTTAATAACGGCGAGGGCTCAGGTAATATAGAGCTTGAAAAAGGCGCAGGTATTTATCTTTATGTGCCACAGGATGTAACAGATTCACGTTATACCTATAGCTTTACATCCTATATTTTATTTGCTCCAAGTAGTGAGTATATTTCAGGGGAAGGAACCTCTGATACATGGAAATATGATGTAAGCTTTTATCTAAAATCATCAGCCACACCAAGACTTGGATATTTAGGAATAGCTAAGAGTTTGAAGACATATAATGAATCACTTGGCACAGCAAGTTTTGTCTATACAGTTGAAGCAAAGCTTGATGGTAAAACAGTTTTTTCAAATGTTTACGCTTTAAATTTTAACAAGGCTGGAGAGGATTATATTGAGGTGGCAGATGAAGATGGCAATCCTATTATTCCAGCAGGGGCTGAGGTGACAGTTACTGAGGAATATACAGGTGCCAGTTATAAAATGACTGCAACATCTTATACAATGAATCAGCCAGATGAAAACGGTAATTATGTTACCAAAACAGTGGATACACCTGTTATTGATGCAGATGAAGTGCTTGTAGCTAATTTCACCAATGATTATGATGATGAGCTTCAGGTTGGTGGCATTAGTGTAATAAATACATTTGAATTAAATAGCAATGACGAATATGTCTATGTTGGAAACAATATTGGTAATAATCAATCAGAGGATAATGAGGGAGGCAACTAATCATGAAACATAGAAGGCTTGTAATAATAGCTGCAGCCCTTGCCATGATAGGGGCTGCTTCTGTGGGACCAGCAATGGCTTATTTTACAGACACCCATATAGCAACTGGAATGGTATCTGTAAATCTTGCAGATTCAAAGCTTACCCCACACGAATCTGTGGAGGATATGATAAAGACCATTGAGATTGAAAATACTGGAAATTATGATGTGTACGTTAGGGCCAAGGCAATCTTTGGCAGTACAGTTTCTGCTGAAATAGCAGACGGCTCCAGTGAGAAATGGTCAAAAGCAGAGGGCGACGATTATTATGTATATAGTGAAGTGTTAAAGCCTAACGAAAAGACAGAAGCTTTAAAGCTTAGAATTATTCCACCAGACGATACTACACAGGATAGCTTTAATGTGGTTATTGTTGAAGAAGCGACTAAAGCTTTGTACAAGACAGATGGAACTTATGAGGCGCCAGATTGGAGCCTTGCTATAAATAAAGTGGAGGGTGAGTAATGAATAACAGAATAAAACACCCTATTATTGTTTTTGCAGCAGGAATAGTACTATTAGCTGCTAGCTCTATTGGGGCAACAAGAGCTACATTTACTTATCAAAGTGATGCACAGCAGGTAGATTTTTCCACCTCCACTTTAACCGTAGCTTTACAAGAGGAGCGCGACGGCAAATTCGTGGATGTTGCTGAGGATGGGCAGTTAGTATTTTCATCACTTCAAAATGATGATGGAGAATACGATTTTAATATCGGACAGGATTACCCTGAAAATGTTCAGGTGGTTAACACCTCTCCAGGTGGCTATGACGAGTATGTGAGGGTAGTTGTTCGCAAAAGCTGGGTTAAAGACGGGGTAAAGGATACAGAACTTAATCCAGATGCTATTGTATTAGATTATGCTGCTGGCTGGATAATTGATGATGAAACTGAAGAAGGAGTAGTGCTATATTATCCAACACCTCTAAAGGCAATTAACCAGGATGCCAGTGCAAAAGTGCCAGTTATTAATAACATAAGAATTGACAATATGATATGGAAATATGTCAAAACCGTGGATAAAGAAGGGGAGAAAGGCACAATTATAAATGAGTACAAATATAATGATGAAGCCTTCCTTGTTGAGTTGAGAGTAGATGCGGTTCAAGCACATAATGGACAGGATGCAATTCTTGGCGCTTGGGGTGCAGATGTGGAATTAAGTGGTAATACTATCACTAGCGTTAATGGCTCTACAATAAAGACTGAGTAAAGGAGAGTAGGGATGAAAAAGAAACATTTGAATATCGTGCTTGCTCTTGCAGTATCTTTTTTTGGACTCGCTGGATTAAGTATTGACGCTAAGGCAGAGACAGAGAATGTTAATTGGGAGGTTACCTACACTGGTTCAAGCTTTGAATCCACATATGAAGCGGATAAGGCAAAGCTTTCTAACGCAATGCCAGGTGATACAATTAATTTCGTTGTTGATTATGTAAATGGCACAACTGGAAGTGCAGATTTTTATATGAGCGCTGACGTGCTTAAGACGTTGGAAGATAACAAGGTTGCTACGGGTGGTGCTTATTCCTATAAGATTACCTCTACAACAACTACAAACCCTACGATTTTTGATAGCAAAACAGTTGGTGGCGATGCATCTTCTGCAGATAGTGTAGTTGGCTTAGCCCAGGTTGATGAGGGTGAGGGAGCGTATTTTTCGTTAGGAACAATAGCTTCTGGTGCCTCAGGAACTGTAACTATTTCTATTGACCTAGATGGTAATTCACAAAATAATTCTTATATGTCAGCTTTGGCTCAGTTGGATATCAGATTTGGTGCAGAACCTACCTCTGAAAAAGAAGAAAACAAGACTGAATATAAGACAATAACCAAAACAAATACTATAGTTAATAAAATTGTTAATCACGATAAGAAGTCTATAGTTAAGCAGGTATCAAGAACCCTAGAAGATGGAAATCAAATTGTCATCATTGATGAGGAGCAGGTTCCAACAAATGGAACTACATATATAAGTGGCTCCAATCCTCAAACAGGGGATTCAATTATACCATTAGTTGTCTGCTTTATATTTTTGCTTGTAGGAATTGCTTTGGTACTTTGGTATTTCAAATTAACCAGGGACAACAAAAAGGAGGGAGTCTAATGAGAAACTTTAAGAGAAATTTAGGCATACTCCTATCATTAGTATTTGTACTGCTTGCATATTTTGCTTTTCCTATTACTGCGGAAGCAGGTTATACATATAGAATTAAGATAGCATTGGGAAATAATGAAAATGCATATTTTGATCAAGAGGTGGTTGAGCAACTAAAGGCTAAATATACGGTTGAATACCCAGTTACAAGACAGTCGGATGACAAGTCTATTAACGATCAACTTATTATCAGTAACTTAGCATATGATGCAAAGGTCACTTTTGATGTAGATGATTTGATTAAGATTGATAACGCAAATGTGGATGAAAATGCTACTCAATATTACGTTAAGGGCTTGAGAACATCAGGAGCTGATGATGTGCTTCCTATGACTGATAAAAAGGAAATCACATTTACAGTGGAAGGTGATGAAACCTATGTTGTAGCATATGGCGTTGGTGCTACCATTCCTTATACTGTAAGGTACGTGGATGCAGAAGGAAACCAGCTTTTGGAAGACGATACCTTATATGCCGCTGAAGGTGAAATAATATATGTTCCAGCCAGACATATAGATGGATATTCACCAGATGCATATTATCGCACTGCATCAAAGGGCTTAAAAAAGGATACTACATTTACCTTTAAATATACCAAGGGGACAGCCAAAACCATTTATTCTGAGGAGGAAGTAACAGTCACAAATGATGAAACTGTAGAGGGTTCTCCAGAATATGAATATGAGTATCAATATGTGGATGGTGGTGCTTCAACCATCATCAACAATAATGGAACATCTACAAGCACCATACATGAGACAGTCACAGGCAATGGTGGAGTTACAAATAACAGAGAAGTGACTACTGAGGGTGATAATGCGGGTGCAGGTGCAGGTGGCGATGGCAATGCCGCAGGAAATGCAGATGGAGACGGAGCAAATATTACCGATAATACTCCACGTGATGTAATCGATATCGATGATGAGGATGTAGCTCTTGCAGGCGGAACAAGAGATACGCTTGTGCGAAATACAATTATCGGAGTCATCATTGCAATTTTAGCAGTAATAGCAATCCTTGTTACTTTGTATATTGCAGATAGAAAGCGCAAGGGTGAAATTGCAAGGGCGGTAGAGGATAAAGATAGTAAATAAGATTTTTGAGGAGGTTCTTTTGAACTTCCTCTTTTTTTGCCATTTCAAGAAAGTATTTGCCAAATATAAGTAATTGTAATATAGATATGATACACTCTAATTGGGGTAAAAATTAGGCATCTAATTTTTAGGGGAGTGCATTATGGCAAAAAGAATATTGCGAAAAGTATTATTGATTGTAGGTTTATGTTGTGCAATCTATATGCCAGCGTTTGCTGAGGAAAAAGCTACAGCTTCCGATGTAAAAGAGGAACAGACTAAGGAGACTGTGGAGATTGCTGACGAGGAAGTTCCGCTTGGTTTGGAGAGTTATGATGATTTTGAGCGGTACAAAAGAGATTTAATAGTAATGATAATATTTGGCGGTATGATTGTGCTCATCACAGTTGCTGCCACCGCAAAAGAAAAATATGAGAGGGACAAATCAAACTAACAGTGATGAACATAAAAGCGTTTAGGATAATTGGGACAATATTAATATTGGCAGTAATCATTGTAGCTGCGCCGGTAGCAATTCCTAGGCTGGTTGGTATTAGCAGCTACAATGTTATATCAGGATCAATGGAGCCTACTATTTCGGTTGGCTCCATTGTCTATGTGAAGGGACAAGATTTTGATAAGCTTTCTGTTGGAGATATTATTGCTTTCAACTCAGGGGCAAGTGTTGTAACTCACAGAATTACAGCAATTGATTCAGAAAGTATGCTAATTACTACAAAAGGTGATGCAAATTCTGAGGAGGATTTTACTCCTATAGCTTATACTAATGTTATAGGTAAGGTGGTATTTCATATTCCAGTATATGGAAATATAGCAGCTATGGTATCCGAGACTGGTGGCAAGGTTGTTGCTGCAATACTTCTCATTTTAGGCACTATTTTTTCTATGGTTGGGGAAGAAAAGCAAAAGCCACAAAATGTTAATCCTAAGATTTTCTTGGTACTAGGCTTAGTTATTGTGTTTGGGGCCCTAGCTGGTTTTACATATATTTATTTTGGATATAAGCAATCTAATGATTTATACGCAAGCATAAATACAAATTATGTTCAAATCTCTGATAGTGAACAGTGGCAGGATTTAATAAATGTTGATATACAAAAGCTACAAGAGATTAATCCTGAGGTTGTAGGCTGGATTTATGTTGAGGGGACGGATATAAGCTATCCAATCATGTATTCGGCAGATGATGAAAAATATTTGCATACTACAATCACCTCAGAATATGCTAAGGCTGGTTCAATATTTCTGGAGGGATACAATCTTCCAGATTTTTCTGATAGTCACAGCATAATATATGGTCATAATATGCGGAATCTATCAATGTTCGGTAGCTTGAAGTATTATAAAACTGAAGATAATTATTTTGATGATCATAGATATTTTCAAATAATCACCAAAGATAAGAAAATGAGGTTTGAGATTTTTTCATATTTTGATACAGAAGCAGCATCTTGGGTGTACACAGTTCCATATTCTGACTCCCAGGACTTTGAGGATTATATCGCAGAATTATTAGCACATTCTTATATAAAGCAGGAAAATTCAGGCACTAGCGTTAGTTCCGCAGATACCGTTGTAACCCTATCAACCTGTTCGAATACTGGGATGAGGTTTACAGTTCACGGAGTTTTGAAGGAAACTGTATCGGGTAATTAAGTGTAAATATTACTTTTTGGCAAAAACGTTACCTTTTTGGCAAAAAAGAGTTATGTCAAAGTGTTTATTTTAAAAAAGTAAGTGATAAAATAACAGTTATTGAAGATGATTATTGAGTAAAAAGACACATAAAAGGAGTTATTAGATGTCTAAGAAGGTTGAAAGTTTATTAAAGGGAGTTGCAATAACAGGTGCCACTGTTGGAGGGGCATCAGTACTTGGAGATGCTAATTTAGCATATGCGGCTGAGCTTGGCGAGGAGCAAGCCGCAGCTGCTGAAGGGGTTTTGACTTTGGAAATTGCTGCAGAGCAGCAGGCAGTTGAACAGGTGGTTGAGTCTGTTCAAACTGAGCAGGTTGCTGTACAGGCTGCCGAGCAGGCTGAGACTCAGATAGAAGAATTGGCCTCTGATGCGACAGTACAGACAGAGGAAATTGCCTCTGGGGCAGAGCAGCAGGTGGATTCTAATGAAGCAGCTGTCACCTCTGAGGAAAATGAAGCTTCAAATTTAGCAAGTACTTCATTATCAAATGAAGATTCGCAAATAAGTTCTACATCTGCTGTAGCTAGCGATTCACTTTCTACAGAAGATTCAGAAATAGCATCTGTTTCTACATCAGCACAGGAGTCTTTGACATCTGAAAACGACAGTCTTTCTGCAGCATCACAATCTGTATCAGAGCAGCAGGCAAGTGAGGCTAGCAGTCTTTCTACTGCAGTTTCAGAGGCAAATTCAGAATACGAATCAACATCAAATTCATTCTCCGAGGCAGGACTTGAGGACGAATACCTTGAGGATTTGATTCGCCAAATTGAAGAAGCAAAGGCAGAGCTAGAGGCAGCACAGCAGGTTGCTATTGATAATAATCAAGGCTTAAATCATAGTAGTACATCTAATAATTATTATGGTTATGGTGATAAGCTTGCCAATCTTCTTATTCAGTATGCATTCTATCAGGAAGGCTATGTTGGGGAAATAATATATAGTGAATGGGATTCAAGTAGCTACGTCACAAATAGTGTAAAAATCACATATATCGATTCTGCTGGTGAGACTAAGTATGCCTATTTTGACTATGTAACTGTTGATAGTGATGGCAATGCATTAGTTCCAAGTGATAATGAAGGTTTTAGCGGTACAGCTAATTCTTCTCAGCATGATAATCCAAATGTTGTTGGCGGCATCATGGTTGTAAAGAAGACAGTAGAGTACAGCGATGGCAATGGAAATGTGTTGACATGGGAGTATGAAACTGAGACAGCTGAGGATGGTACAGAGACTACAGTTTGTCACTATTATGTCAATGGAGAACAGGTAGATGATGATGTTACGGTTACTCTAAATGAAGATGGTACTTTTGAACTTTCGCAGACAGAGGAAAATGATTCAAAGTCTGTAGAAGTAGAAGAATACAAAGTTTGGGGAGAATATGTCGATGCACATCAGTATATTTCTTCTGATGGAACAGTATATAAAGATTTAGGATATTATCCAGCACCTACAGCTGACAACGGCAGTTCATGGAATAACATGTATGGTGTCACTGTAAATATGAGTGATGATACGCTTGGGGTTTTAGAAACAGATGAAGATGATAATACTGTTATCTCAACACTTGTTGATGAAGATGGTAATGAAGTTAAGTTTGTTGCAAAAAAGCCTAGCCGCTATCAAGGAAACCAATGGAATTGGACTGATAGGTATACAGCTGTTCAAATAGGTGATCAGACTTATTATTTTAGTAATGCGCGAATCATCAATAATGGTGATGGAACATATACATTTACAGGATATTATGACAAAAATGGGGCTTCAAGCGTGCAGCAAAGTGTAATGCTTTATACATCTGCAGCGGCTTCTACAAATACAATGACATTTAGTCCTAAATTTGTTGCAAAGGAAAGCGATGGTTCTGAAATATACTACAACAATGCTGGAGAAGCAAAGGATGGTAACTTTGGTAAAAAGGGCTATGCATATTTTACCTTAGACGATTTTAATAAAGGTAAGGACGATTATCATGAGCAGAGAAGCGAGGTAACATCTGCATCAGAATCTGCAAGTGCCAAGGAATCAGAATCTGTATCCTGGGAAGCTTCTGTAAGTGCAAGTGAGCAAATGTCAGACAGTGTTTCACAACTAAGAAGTGATTCTCTCTCAGAATCAGCTCAGGCATCAGACAGTGCTTCTGCATCAAGAAGCGAGTCATTATCAGATAGTGCCAAGGAATCAGAAAGTGAATCTGCATCAAGGAGTGAATCTTTATCGGACAGCGCAAGTGTATCTGATGCAAGGTCAGAGTCAATAAGTAATTCTCTTTCTGAGAGTGCAAGCATGAGTTTAAGCATAAGTGAGTCACTGAGTGAGAGCCTTTCAGCTTATGTAAGCGAGAGTATGTCAGTTAGTGCTAGTATTTCTGCAAGTGAGTCAGCAAGTACAAGTGCATCACTAAGCGAATTAGCAAGTTTAAGTGAAAGTACAAGTGCGAGCATATCATTGAGTGAGTCAGTAAGTGCAAGTGAAAGCACATCACTAAGTGAGTCAACAAGTGCGAGCACCAGTGTATCATTAAGCGAATCAACAAGCGCAAGCACAAGCACATCACTAAGTGAGTCAACAAGTGTAAGTGAAAGCGCATCACTAAGTGAGTCAACAAGTGCGAGCACCAGTGCGTCAACAAGTGCGAGCACCAGTGCGTCATTAAGTGAATCAACAAGCACAAGTATTTCAGCTAGCGAGAGCACCTCGACATCAGTTAGTTTAAGTGATAGCACCAGTGCATCATTAAGTGAGTCAATAAGCGCAAGCATAAGTACATCACTGAGTGAGTCAGTAAGTACAAGTACTAGCACATCATTGAGTGAGTCAGTAAGTACAAGTACTAGCACATCACTGAGTGAGTCAGTAAGTGCAAGTGAAAGCACATCACTGAGTGAGTCAGTAAGTACAAGTACCAGCACATCATTGAGTGAGTCAGTAAGTACAAGCGCTAGCACATCACTGAGTGAGTCAGTAAGTACAAGCACTAGCACATCATTGAGTGAGTCAGTAAGTGCAAGTGAAAGCGCATCACTAAGTGAGTCAACAAGTGTAAGTACCAGCACATCACTAAGTGAGTCAACAAGTGCAAGTGTTTCAAATAGTGAGAGTGTATCAACATCAACAAGCATAAGTGTAAGTACTAGCACATCATTGAGTGAGTCAACAAGCACAAGCACAAGCGAATCACTAAGTGAGTCAACAAGCGCAAGTACAAGTACATCATTAAGTGAGTCAACAAGTGCAAGTGTTTCAAATAGTGAGAGTGCATCAACATCAACAAGTATAAGTGTAAGTACCAGCACATCACTAAGTGAGTCAGTAAGTACAAGCACAAGCGCATCACTAAGTGAGTCAACAAGCGCAAGCACAAGTACATCACTGAGTGAGTCAGTAAGTGAAAGTGAAAGCACATCACTGAGTGAGTCAGTAAGTACAAGTACCAGCACATCACTGAGTGAATCAGTAAGTGCAAGCGCAAGCACATCATTGAGTGAGTCAGTAAGTATAAGCGCAAGCACATCATTGAGTGAGTCAACAAGTGCAAGTATTTCAACTAGTGAAAGCGCATCAACCTCAGCTAGCATAAGTGAAAGCACAAGCGCATCACTGAGTGAATCAATAAGTGCAAGTGTTTCAAATAGTGAGAGTGTATCAACATCAACAAGCATAAGTGAAAGCACAAGCATATCACTTAGTGAATCTATAACAATAAGTTTGAGCGAGAGCACAAAAGCTTCTCAATCAATAAGTGAGTCTGTAAGTGAAAGCTTATCAGAATCAGCAAGTATTAGTGAATCAGTGAGAGCAAGCCTAAGCGAAAGCACATCATTATCAAATAGTGCTAGCTTATCAGAATCAGTAAGCTTGAGTGAAAGTGAATCAACAAGTGCAAGCTTAAGCGAAAGCGCATCACTGTCAAATAGTGCTAGTTTATCAGAGTCGGAAAGCTTAAGTGAAAGTGAATCAACAAGTGCAAGCTTAAGCGAGAGTACATCATTATCAAACAGTGTTAGCTTATCAGAGTCAGTAAGCTTGAGCGAAAGTACATCAATTAGCGCTAGACTAAGTGAGAGCGCAAGCATATCCCTTTCAGAGAGTGCTAGTATGTCACTTTCAGTAAGCCTAAGCCTATCAGCAAGCATGAGTGAAAGTGCATCAATTAGAGCAAGCCAGAGAGCATCAGAGTCTGCAAGCTTAAGCACTAGCTCGTCAGAATCAGCGAGTGCATCAGCAAGTGCTTCGGAAGCAGCAAGCAGTGCAGCAGTTACAAGCACAACAGGTGATTCAGGAAATAGTGGTTCAACAACTACAACATCAGCTAGTGAATCAAGCACTACTGCAAGCACAACATCAACTGCCTCAACTACTTCATCATACAATGAAGTTTCTGAGAATACTGGAAATGTAACAGTTACCACATTTAATGAGCTTGGTGCTGAAACAACAGATATTTCTGATGAGCAGGTACCACTTGCCGTTAGATTAGATGACGGTGATGAGGCAAGAAACATAAATGCTGTTTCTATCAATGACGAGGACACTCCACTTGCCGCAAGAAAGAGTGGAATGGGTCAAAGAGCATGGTGGTATTGGATTTTGATTATCATTAGCGCAATCACAGGTAAGGTAGCTAAAGATAAGAGAAATGACATGAAAACAGAGGATTCAGAGAAATAAAATGAATGCCAGTTGAGGACTTAAACTCAACTGGCTTTTTTTCGTGCATTTTCTCTTACGATGTAGTGAATCAAGATTTATCTTGAATTACTACACTAAAGAATGTATATTATATTGAGTGGATGTGCTGTGGAAACTTGAGATACCCACAGCCTAGAGAGTTCATGTGTGAGCTCTCTTTTTTACTTTATAGGAACTTTCTTCGCCGGAGAAAGTAGGTTAAGATAGTTTTTTGAGAGCCTAATTATAAGAGTGATTATCATGGTATATATTGTAGATAAGATATGTAATTATATAATTTTTATATTTCTAATGCATTTTTGTTGGAGAATTCCGTTTAGAAAAAATAAAGCTTGTGTTGTTTGTTCGGCGCTATCATGTGGTTTAGCGGGTCTAATAGATTCATATTTTGGAAAAGATCAGTTGTTTGTTTATATTGTGTGGTGTTTTATGTCCATGAATCTTATGTTCAATAGGAAAATATATAAAACATCACTTCTTACAGCATTTCTCATATGGTTCACAGGAATGATAGATACATTTTCAGTTATCATAGTACAGATATTTTTTATTCGTGGAGCAACTACTACAAGCGAAATATTGCAGTGGTGGCAGTTATCTGCATATGCTATATCGTTTATCATTGAATATGGATTTTATAGATTTATCTTAAAAAGAAATAATGTCTATATGGACTCAATAAAGCTACGTTATAAAATAGGTATTTTAGTACTGACGATGATGTTTGAATTAGTAGTTACTGAAGTATATAACATATATTATCGGAATCAATCTTATTATGAACTTTATCTTCATATAAGATTTATTTTATGCTTATTTGGTGTTATTTATTCGTTGGCAATAACATTACAATTAGCAGTTAAAAACTATTTATATGACGAGCAGAATAAAGGATTGAAACAAGCTTTAGAAATACAGCATAGTCAATATTTATATACAAAAGACAAAAATAATGACATTCGAAGATTTAGACATGATTTAGTTAATCATATTGGTGCAATACAGGAGTTATTAAGTAAGCAGCAATATGAAAGTGCACAGAAATATATTGGAAACATATGGAACATTACTGAGAGCTTATCTAACAAAATTAGTACAGGTGATGATTATGTAGATGCTGTACTAAATTATTACTTATATTTATGTGAAAAAGAAAATGTAAAAGTAGAAATAAATGGAAAAGTAAAAGATAAAGTTGAAATGGATGTTCTTGATATCACTTCTCTTCTAGGAAATGCTTTGCAGAATGCTTATGAAGCAACTCGGCAGACCACTAATAGATATGTAGAGGTTGAAATAGTAGATCATAGTCAGGAAACATTTTTGTCAATTAGTAACACATCACTAAAAATGGAAATTCCGTCAGATTATCAAATTCAGACAAGTAAAAATGATAAATTAAATCATGGATTCGGATTAAAAAATATAGTGAGTATAATAAAAAAATATGATGGAGAATACTATATAACGACAAGTGAGACAGTAATGGGGAATATGTTTAAATTAGAAATATCAATTCCCAGAAAAAGGTAGATGATGGTAGTAGGAATAGTAGAAGATGAAGTGATTTGGGCAAACAAAATAAAGGATTACATAAAGGAGTATTTTGTTATTACAAATCATAAGGATTATGAAATTATTACATGCTTAAATGAAGCTGAGTTAAATAAATGTATAGAAAAAATTGATTTATTATTTCTTGATGTAGAGCTAGAGGGGACTGAAAATGGGTTTGAAATAGCCGAGCGAATTCAGAAAAAAGAGTATAAATGTAAAATTTGCTTTCTAACATCGCATATCGAGTATGCAAGGATGGGATACAAAGTAAACGCATATAGGTACATTGATAAGTATTATTTAGATGAAATAAATGAAGCATTGGCCACATATAATGCACAGATTTCAAAAACTGAATATATTGAATGTAAGGATGAAGATGGTGCCATAGAATTGATAAATATTGGACAATCATTATATGTGGAATTAGTCAATAGAAGGCTTTGCTATAATTTTGCAGGCGGGAAAAAATATTTTAGTGAGGGTAAGTTAAAAAATCTTGCTGAAAAATATGAATCATTAGGTTTTATACAAGTTCAAAGATCGTATCTTGTCAACATGAAATATATAAGAAAATATGATAGTAGACATCTTGTAATGATAGATGATACACAGATAACAATAAGTCGTGATAGGTTGCAATCATTCAAAAAGAAGTATTTTGATTATAGAAAAAATAATATAGATTAATTTGTGTAGTTTAAGCAAAGTCTGTGTAGTTTAGGCGGTAAATTCGTTTTAAATATCTGAATTGTGATAAAAGATTGTATAGGCAAAAGCCAAACTTTTACATCAAGGAGGATAATGTGATGTCAGTAACATGGGCAAATTGGTTTAAATTTGACAGGGGTACAAGTAGATCATCTAATTCTATTACCCCAAGAATGAAAGCAACGAATGATAAGCAAGAGGTAAAAATAGAAGAAAAAAACATAACAAATAAAAATATTTTTGGTGAGGCAGCTTCGCTTGAATTAAGTGACGGCTTTTTTACAGAAAAGTCGTATAGTCCAGCAATGCTAATGGAAAATAAGGCAACAGCAAGGACTTTAAAAGTTGGTTCTAGAGGGGATGATGTAAAACGATTACAAGAAAACCTTAATACTTTAGGGTTTAACACAGGAAAGCCAGATGGAATATTTGGTGAAGGAACAAAGAAAGCAGTTATAGCATTTCAAAAATCCAAAGGATTAACAGCAGATGGAGTAGTTGGATCTGGAACTCAGAATGCTATAACTAGAGCCATTAACGAAAAAAATTCGGCAACTAATGGTGTTTTAAAGGTGGGAAGTAGAGGCTCAAGAGTATCAAATCTTCAGAATTCATTAAATGCCTTAGGATATAATGCTGGTAAAGCAGATGGAATATTTGGAACAGGTACACAGAACGAGGTTATACGCTTTCAAAAAACCTATGGTTTAACTGCAGATGGACAGGTTGGGGCTAATACTGAATCTGCAATAAATAAGGCTCTTAATTATAAGAAGAATAATATATTAGCAAAAGGCCAAGTAAGTAATGATGTAAAGAATTTGCAAAATGATTTAAAGACTTTAGGTTATTTATCAGGAAAAGCAGATGGTGCTTTTGGTGCAGGAACAGAATCAGCAGTAAAAGCTTTCCAAAAGAAGTATGGATTACCAGCTGATGGCTTGGCTGGTACATCTACAAGGACTAAAATTGCAGAAGCAATAAAAGAAAAAAATAAGCCTAGACCAGAAAGTAATATTTTGAAGTTGGGTAGTAAAGGAGAAATGTTAGGACCTTACAAAATAATCTAAATACTTTAGGTTATAGTGCAGGAACGGCTGATGGACAGTTTGGTAATAACACGCAAACAGCAGTAACGAAATTCCAAAAAACTTATGGTTTGACAGCCGATGGACAAGCTGGTCCTACTACATTGAATGCTATTAATCAAACAGTAAAATATAAGAATTAAAAAATACTTTCAAAGGGGCAAATAAGTGATGATGTGAGAACATTGCAGACCAATCTTAAAAAACTTGGTTACTTATCGGGAACTGTTGATGGAGTATTTGGGACTGATACAGAGTCAGCAGTAAAAGCATTTCAAAAAGCTAATGGATTGACACAGGACGGATTAGCTGGAGAAACTACTAGAAACAAGATTACTTCAATAGTGAAAAATAGTTCGGAAACTACAGAAACAGAAAAAACAGGAGAAAATAGTGGTAATAATTCTACATCGATAGCGGGGACGAGTAGAAATGTAGGAATAGACGCTAGTTATAAATATACAGGAAGTTATAGAGAAAACGCAGAATATGTATGGGGTGAGTTATTAAAAGCAGGCTTTTCAAAAGAAGCAGCAGCAGGAGTAATGGGAAATTTGACAATAGAACATGGATTTAATACCTCTTGGGAGGGGGATCAAGGCTCAGTTGGAATTGTGCAATGGAGAGGTAATCGAAAGGATGGCTTGGTAAAATATGCTAAAGAACAGAATATGAGTGAAACTAGCATAATAACACAGACGAAATATCTAATAGAGGTAGATATGCCAAATAGAATTGGTTCGGATGCATTTGAAAAATTAAAAAAAATGGGGGATTTTATAGATGCAACAGATTATTTCTGTGACAAAGTAGAGTCTCCATCATCTTATAAGAATAAAACAGATTGGGAGAATGGAAAATATGGTCCGAATTATGGTGCACATGGTGGACCTTATATGATAAGTTGGGATAGGTATACATGGTCTGAACAATTAGGAAAATACGAATTAGACTTGGGAAGACGGAGAAATGCAGCCAACTATTGGTATAATCAATTTTAAATTAAGGGGTTATAAAGATGAGAAATAATAAGTTAATAATACTATTTTCACTCATAATCATCGTAATATGCACCTTTATGGTGCACCTTAATAAGGAAAATGTTAGTGAAATTGATTCAGTAAAATCATCAGTTAATACTGAGGAATCAATTGATACTAGTGAAGAATTGAGTATTGATGATATAAACAGCAAAGATGAAGAGGTTGTTGAAGAAAATAATGAAAGTGATTGTAACAATAGACTATTAGCAAAAGACTTTTTTGAAGAACATGTTGGAATTTACGATGATTATGACATAGAGGAAAGCTCTATAGAAATCTATGAAGAAGATGGAGATTACGCTATCATTGGAAATGGATTTAATCCAATTTATGCTAGTTCCTGTATATGTGTATATAATGAAGGGGAGGAAACAGTTTATCTTTTTAAGAGAACCGATAGCTTGGGTGATACATTTTATGAAATTAGAGTAAATGATTTATCAGTAATGATTTCTTATGGTGACTCTGAAGATGGTTGTAATAATGTGTGCGGAAGTTTTGAATTAAGGGAATAATTAGTAAAACATTGAAGCGGCAAATAGAAGGCTCTCTATTTGCCGCTTACGCTTTTTTATCTCTTAAAGAGGAAAACACATTTCATTATCTACATAAGCAAGTGAGAAAACAAAAGAATAATTATAACTGTAAGTTCATTAATATATCATGAAATGCCATACATTTTGAGTTTTTGTTGTGTTATTATTAAAGTAGAAATGTACAACGGTGGATTAATGAATGGGGGTGTGCTTATGAACTTGAAATTAAAAAGATGCTTGGAATTCATCGCTATTGTGATAATAACTTTTATAATAGCTTTATCTAGTCCGCTTAATCCATTTATGAACAATGCGTTTACAGCTGTTCAAAATGAAATCTTGGACATTGCACGTTCAGTGCGAGATGGATATTTAGCGTACGTGGAAGTGGATGGACATTATGGCCCAGTTGTGTATGAATTCTATGGTTTAGGCTTTTTGCCAACAGCTACACACATCGTACAGTTTATTATGGAATGTGTGATAGTATTTGCAACAGTATTGTTTGCCTATAAGACAGCAAAGCTCTATACATCAGAGATTTTTGCACTTATTACAGCTGCAATCCTTACTATATTTGGTTGGGGAGCACTTACACATGCTGGAGCAGAGGAACTTATGTTTTTCATTATGGTGCTCACAGGCTATCATATTTCTAGACAGCTTAAATCAGGATATTTGTCACATCACACATATCTTCTTACCATAGACTTAGGATTAGTTCTTTTCTTGCAGCCGGGTTATGTGTGGTTCTGGGTTGCACTTATTATTTTCTTTGCAATCAAGTTTAAGCTGGATGGAATTGACAAAAAGAAGTACAGATCATTCTATGTGTCTATTCTAGAAGGTCTGCTTACAGTAGGAGTTCCAATGGGAATATATCTTTGGTATTTCAAGAATGGCGCAGCATTCCTACAGCAGGTAGTTGTTTACAATATGAAAAATATTGGAACCTTTGCAGAAGGTTTAAAGATTATTTGTGGTAGCCCTTGGCTTATAATGGTGGTATTTTTACTTATAGCTATGCTTGTAAAGGCTTTTGCTGGAGAAAATATTGCCGACCTATGCTGCTGGCTGGGAATTATAATAGTAGGCATTATTGTAATAGCACTTCAAGGTGAGAACCTTTCTTCATACTTGGAGCTTTCAAAGGCTCTTTATGTTGTTCCTCTTGCTAGCCTATTTTCTCTTTTGGACAAGCCATTTGGTCTGAAGATAGAAGAAAGATACGATAAATAGAATAATTGAATTATAATAGCAATAGGGATTCCTGGCTGGTATTTGTGCCAGCCAGGTTTTGTTTTTTAGGGGAAAGGTTGTATGAAATCACATATCACAAACATCTATGGCATATCTAATTCAAATACAGCTGCTTTACAAAATCAAATCGCAAATATTGGCCGAAGGCTGCAATTTTTAGAGCTTGGTTTATATAAGTATAATGTAGAGACAGACACCCATGACGAACTGGCTAAGAGAATAGACGGGATAATTGCATCTGTGGAGCCAGGAGACGTTGCAGTTGTTCAGCTGCCTACAGGCAATGGATTGAACTTTGAATTGCGTCTGGTGAATAGATTGAAGGCATCAGGTACAAAGGTGGCATTGCTAGTGGAGGACTATCTACCATACAACCAGCTTAATTATTTTGAGGGGGCAGATGTGGCTTATGCCACAAACTATGTTATTAAAGCCGATTGTATAAGCAAGGGGCTGAAAGAGGATTTCATTAATGTTGCCAGCGGATTGACAGCAAGAACAGAGACGGAATGTGAAAATGCTTTGTTGAATATTGTTACTCCTTTTTTTGCAGATGCTTATGACGATAAAGCTGCTATTTCTGATGATGTAATTCATGTTTGCTTTGGACTTCATGATGCCAAGGGAACCTATAGTATTGAAGTGGGGACTGTTATGCAGTCCATCATTGAAAATACTGGCGCAAAGATATGCTTTCATATCTTTGTTGATGATACGGTTTCTGATGAGAATCGCAGACGTCTGCGAAAAATCGGAAATAGTGTCGGGGATATTGTAAAGTTTCATGCAATTGACGTGGAAAAAGTCACGGTTGATAACAGATACCTTCAAAACTTTACTATTGGTACAATGTTCAGGTTGATGATTCCTGAAATACTCCATAATCTCCATAAGGTTATTTACTTAGATGCAGATTTGCTATTCTTAAAGGATATACAGGAATTGTGGGAAGTGGATATTGAAAAATATGCTTTGGCTGCTGTTCATGATATAGGTGCTGAGCATTATAATATTACTACTGAGATAATCAAAGATGGGGCGGTTGACCGGAAAAAATATTTCAATGCTGGTGTTTTAATACTTAATCTTGATGTCATTAGAAGTGAGGGAAATTTAGCGGAAAGAACAATTGAAATGTTGAATCAATATAAAGATTCCAAATGGCCAGACCAGGATGCTTTAAACTTATTGTTTAAGGATGAGACATTATTAATTGATGGTGACTGGAATACATTTGTTAATTTTGCTTGTATGCTGAATATGCCTTTTAAAAAGAGAGTTTATCATTATGCAGGCAGACGTTTCGTTGATTTTGAGAATCGTAGAGAGTGGGATGATGAATATATCAGGATAAAGAATTCTTTGCAATGGAATGACAATATCCATTCTGATTATGGTCGTGCTTATAATTGCTTAAAAGATAAGTTTTCCTATATGCAAAAACTTATAAAGATGGACGCTGAAGGAAGAAAGAAAATCCTCATTGGGAATCGCGGAAAGGCAATGGATTTAGTGCTTGATTTATTTAAATTGAGGAAGGATGATTATTTTGTAGCCTGTGATAATCCAGTGGAAGGATACCTGCAAAAAGATATTTCTTCTGTTGGGAAAGAAGAAAAAGGCAAATTTATAATACTGGTTGTGCCTGATGCATTTGATGGCAAAGTAATTCTCAAACTTACTGAAATGGGGTTTGTTGAAGGCGAGGATTTTATGAGATTACCGCGTCTGGTTTTGGCATCACAAGGCGGATATCTATTGTAGGGGGAATACATGAAGGTTCATATTACAAAAGCTTACAATTTTTGGAACAAAAGAATAGGAGCAATTCAAGGGAAAGTTGCAGATGTTGCCAGGTCGATTGGCTTTGTCGAAATGGGGATTTTTAATTATGATGTTAATTCTGATTCACATGAGGAACTGGGAAAACGTCTTGACGGAATAATTGCAGCAGTGGAGCCAGATGATGTAGTGATTGTACAAATGCCAACTGGAAATGGAATAACCTTTGAAAAGCGCTTGATAGCAAAAATTAAAGGCTATAATAATACCAAAGTTGTTCTACTATTTCATGACGTTGAAAGTTATGACAGTCTGAATTGCTTTAATGGTGTGGATAAAATTATCTATAGCAATAGCAGAATGTTGAAGGAGATACATTCTAAGGAGCTTGGTGCCCCAATTGAGGAGCAGTTTGCTTTCAGTAATTGTAATGAAAATGTGATAAAAAAGAATCTGTTGGATATAAGCGATTTTTATGATTCTTCCGTATATACAGGCAATGAAGCAGAAGATAATTTAATTCATGCAGCCTTTGGCTTGTATGATAAAAACGGTAGGTACACCCTGTATGTTGGAGAGGCAATTCAGTCAGTTCTGGAAAATACAAATGAAAAAATCTGTTTTCATATATTTCATGATGAGACTTTGACAAATGCAAATATGTATAGACTCAAAAAGACCGTGGCATTCTTTGGTAGCTATATTCAGTTTCATAAAATGAATGGGGCGGATTTTGAGTCTAATAATAAATGGGTGAAATATTATACTATCGGCGCCATGTTCAGGCTGGTTATGCCAAGAGTACTAGATAATTTACACAAGCTCATTTATTTAGATGCAGATTTGATGTTTAATAGAGATATCAAGGAGCTGTGGAATATTGATATCAAAGACTATTCCCTGGCGGCAGTTAAGGACGTTATTTTTGATAATGGAATAGTACAGCCCCAATTTGTTAAAGAAGGAATTGTTCCAAAGGATAGATATTTTAATTCAGGTTTGCTCATAATGAACTTTGATAAAATCAGACAGCGTGGAGATTTACTGGAAATGGCACTAGAATTTTTGAACAATAATCCAGATTCTGCATTGCCAGATCAGGATGCATTGAACTATTATTTCAATTCTACCACCTTATTCCTGGATAAAAGCTGGAATGTATTTACGCAATATGAGAAAAAGCGTACCTCTGAAATTACTGATAATGTGGTGTATCATTTTATGGGACAGCCTTTGATTGATTATTCCGGCGCCACAGATTTTGAAAAGCTCTATTATAATATGAAAGCAAAGACTGCGTGGGGTTATGCTGGCATAGAGTCAGAAGTGTTTAGAGGCTATGCTACTTTGACTGCAAAGATTGTTAATTCACAAGGATTAATAACGGCTATGGTGGCAAATAAAAAGAAAATATATTATGGCTATCATAGCGAAGCAATGGAAAATTTACTAAAAATAATTCCACCTTGTAAGGAAGATTACTTTGTTACAGATGACAAAGCTGAATATAATAAGGACATAATGGGACTTAAATACAGATCTATTAATTATTTAGAGAATGAGACAAAAGGTGAGTTTGTTGTTTTGGTACTGCCTTTGGCAAATAATGGAAGAGCTATAGAAAATTTAAAATCCATGGACCTATTAGAGCTTGAAGATTATTATGTAATACCTAAGCTTCTTGTGGGACCAAAGGGTGGATATTGGGGCTAAGGAATGGACATAATTAAGATTTTACAAATTGGAAATGAAGATTGGAACGAGAAATATACTATTCCTGAGAACGTAAAGGTGTATTTTTGCGGAGAAAATATTGTTCCACAAAAACAGATATTTGATATTGCTTTTGTGGAACGAAATTTAGATGAACAAGAAGCAAAAATCGTCTATGCCATGACTGCAACGTATGCTTTTTTTGCATTGGATGGTCTAGATATGAATGAGCCTACCAATGATATTTATGTTAGACGTATGGGGCAGACTATTTCTGAAAAGGATATTCAGGACTTTTTATTAAATGATGCAAGAAATTATTTTGCGACTGTTTATGGTGAAAAGTTTATTCCTAATACTATTGGTATAGCTCAAGGATTTCGCGGGAAAATTAGTTGGCAGGGCAATTACAGCGTAAGCCTTGAAGGGGATTACGGTGACCACCTGAATCAAATAGCATTTTGGCGAGGAAATGTTCCCCTTGAGGTAGGCCAGGCTGTAGAATTTTGGCTTGAGTATAAGAAATCAGAAAATGTAAGTATTTCATTATCTATAAAGGAATTTGCTACAGGTACTTTAGATGATTTGATTAATAGTTGGTGTTTTTCTGAGGAAGAATTACAAAATCCTATTATAATAGAAGGAACAAGAACAAGAGGTTCTGTTTTTTGCTCTTTAAATGCTTGTGGAAGAGGAAAGCTTGATGTTGTTGCATTACATGATAGATACTCAAGAAGGGGGATAGGAACCCTAATGGTTGGCGGTGAACGTCATGTTACATCTGAGAGGGAAGAAATCTTTTCATATTTCGACCCAGGGGATATGAAGCCACCACTTGCCGTATATTTTTCAGGCTATAAAACCAGAGAAGGTTTTGAAGGCTATTACATGATGCGAAAGCTTGGTTGCCCATTTTTGCTTATAGCGGAGCAAAGATTTGAGGGTGGAGGTTTATACATAGGAAGCAAGGAATTTGAAAACCTTATGATTAATATTATTGATGATCATTTGAATAAGCTGGGATTTTATCCTGAGCAGCTGATTCTTTCTGGAATTTCCATGGGCTCTATTGGCTCCATTTATTATGGCTGTCATATTAGACCTCATGCCCTTATAGTAGGTAAGCCTGTTATTAGTTTAGGTGGAATTGCACAGAATGAGCGGCTAAAAAGACCTAAAGGTTTTCCTTCATCGCTGGATTTGTTGAATAAATATGGTGGAGGAATGGATGAGAAAGCTATTCAGACACTTGATAATAAAGTTTGGGATAAAATTCGAAATACGGATTTTAGTCACACAAAGATTATAGTTGCATATATGTATGAAGATGATTATGATGCTACGGCCTACAATAAACTGCTTACAGAATTGAACTCGGCAGGTGTTCAAGTATATGGAAAAGGTCTTCATGGCAGGCATAATGATAACTCAGCTGGTATTGCAGCCTGGTTTAAGGGACAATACAATAGAGTGCTGAAGGAAGACTACGGACGTTGATAGATTATTAATTAATCAGATTAGAGGTGAATAATGATTCATGAGAGGTGCAATATGCACCTCTTATTTTGTATAAAAAGTCATAATTATTCATTTTTGGAGGTTAAAACGTTATCGTGAACAAAGTGTGAACTGGGTAGCAAAGTGTGTATAAACTCATATATATCGTGCTTTTGGTTATAAATTCACATTTAAAACACAATATATATGAACAATTTGTGAACGTGGCAAGAAGTGAATATATATGGCAAAAAGTTGTATATTATAACGTTATTTGTTCACAATTGCCCCATATACTTTAATCAAATAAAAGTTATAAAGTATAATGATTCTTTTAACTAGAATCGCTTTAGCAGTTAACAACGGTTCCAAGAAAAGGAGAAAAGTATATGGGTAAGAAGAGAGTAGAAAAAATGGTAAAAGGCATCGCAATCACTGGTTCAGCAATTGGTGGTGCAACATTATTTGGAGATGCTAATGTGGCATACGCTGAGCTTACACAGGAAGTGGCTGATGAAATAGTTACATCAGCAGCACCTGAAATCGTACTTGAGCCAGTGCCGGTACAGGAAGTGGTTGAAGCTCCAGTGGCACAGGAAGCGCCAGTAGTAGAGGAAGCGCCAGTAGTAGAGGCTGCCCCAGTAGTAGAGGAAGCGCCAGTAGTAGAGGCAGCACCAGTAATAGAGGCTGCCCCAGTAGTAGAAGCAGCACCAGTTGTAGAGGAAGGACCAGTAGAAGAAACTCTTGCAACTGAGGTAATTGACACAGAAGTGGCGGAAATAGTTGTAGATACTCCACTTGAAGAACCTAGTGAGACAGTAGCAGAGGGCGAGGCTGAGATTATTGATGAGACAGATTCTTCTATTATAGAAGAAACTCCTGAAAACGAAGTGGCAGAAAATGAAGAAACAGAGGTAGTTGAGTCTGACATTGAAGAAGAAATTGATGCTACAGAAGAAGTAGAAGAGATTGATATTGATGATGTTATTGAGACTGTAGAAGATGAAGGTTTTGAGGAAGAAGGCTTAAATCCTGGCATCATGTTCAAGAAGGCAGGAAGCATCAGATTGATGGCTAATTCAGGCGCAGGGCTTGAAGGAGATGAAGCAGGCGAAGAAGAAAACACACCTGATCCAAAGCAAGAAGCAATTCAGCAATATGGTGATGAAATACGTAATGCTGAAGAAGGCGCTGATATTTCTGGTTCAGTTACAAACCTTTTAGCAGCTAATTTTGACATCGATTCAGAAGATGACACTACAGGCTCAGTTTCAATTAAGACTGTTAACGGTGAAACAGTTTACGTTGTAACTGATGCCGAAGGAAATAGTACATATTATTTGTTTGCAGGAGTTGATGAGCAGGGAACAATAGCTTTTGATGAAGTAGAAATAAGTAAAACTGTAAACTCAGCTAGTTCATTAACAAATATAGATAGCACAGAATATAATGAAGCTATTGCAGGATTTGAAGAAGCTGGAATGGTTGAAGGCGAAGATTATGAAGTTACTGCGCATGTTATCACTACATCGACAAGTGCAGCAACTGTTAAAGATGCAGTTAGAGCTTATATAAGACAGAATTATCATGATGAAGCTTGGTATAGAGAACACAATTTACAAATCGTAACCACCAATCAACCATATGGACAAACGAATACCGCGCTTCCAGAGGGATTGGATCCTCATACAAAATATATTGGAGTATATAAATTTAGCAATTCTACTGCACAACCTGTGCTAGTTTATTATAGATATGCTAAACCTTGGGGCTCAAACAATTATGTTTGGGGATGGTTTGAAAATGACTCAGGAACTGGAAAAATAATAGATTCTGGTGAAAAACAGATTTACATTATTGCTGAGTGGGGTGAGCAGGTTACCGCCGTTAATATGTATGATATTAACGTATTTGATTACTCTACAAGTGAGACTGAAAATGGCTTTACAATTGAAAACTCTGCGAGTGCATCTATAGCACAAAGTGAATCAACCTCAATAGTAGAGAGTGAGAGTACATCAGTATACGAGAGCGAGTCAACCTCAGTATATGAGAGTGAATCAACTTCAGTATATGAGAGCGAATCAACTTCAGTATATGAGAGTGAGTCAACCTCAGTATATGAGAGTGAATCAACTTCAGTATACGAAAGTGAATCAACTTCAGTATATGAGAGCGAATCAACCTCAGTATACGAGAGTGAGTCAACATCAGTATACGAGAGCGAATCAACCTCAGTGTACGAGAGTGAATCAACCTCAGTATATGAGAGCGAGAGCACTTCAGTATATGAGAGCGAATCAACCTCAGTATATGAGAGCGAGTCAACCTCAGTATACGAGAGCGAATCAACCTCAGTATATGAGAGTGAGTCAACATCAGTATATGAGAGCGAGAGCACCTCAGTATATGAGAGCGAGTCAACCTCAGTATACGAGAGCGAGTCAACATCAGTATACGAGAGCGAATCAACTTCAGTATATGAGAGCGAGTCAACCTCAGTATATGAGAGCGAATCAACCTCAGTATACGAAAGTGAGTCAACCTCAGTATACGAAAGTGAAAGCACATCAGTATATGAGAGCGAGAGCACATCAGTATATGAGAGTGAGTCAACCTCAGTATATGAGAGTGAAAGCACATCAGTATACGAAAGTGAATCAACTTCAGTATATGAGAGCGAGTCAACATCAGTATACGAAAGTGAGTCAACATCAGTATACGAAAGTGAATCAATTTCAGTATATGAGAGTGAGTCAACATCAGTATATGAGAGCGAGTCAACATCAGTATACGAAAGTGAGTCAACATCAGTATACGAAAGTGAAAGCACATCAGTATACGAGAGCGAATCAACCTCAGTATATGAGAGCGAGTCAACATCAGTATACGAAAGTGAGTCAACCTCAGTATACGAAAGTGAAAGCACATCAGTATATGAGAGCGAGAGCACTTCAGTATATGAGAGTGAATCAACCTCTGTATATGAGAGTGAGTCAACCTCAGTATATGAGAGTGAGTCAACCTCAGTATATGAGAGCGAGAGCACTTCAGTATATGAGAGCGAGAGCACTTCAGTATATGAGAGCGAATCAACCTCAGTGTATGAGAGTGAATCAACATCAGTATACGAGAGTGAGTCAACTTCAGTATATGAGAGCGAATCAACCTCAGTATATGAGAGTGAGTCAACCTCAGTATACGAGAGCGAATCAACTTCAGTATATGAAAGCGAATCAACTTCAGTATACGAGAGCGAGAGCACCTCAGTATATGAGAGTGAAAGCACCTCAGTATATGAGAGTGAAAGCACCTCAGTATATGAGAGCGAGAGCACCTCAGTATATGAGAGTGAATCAACATCAGTATATGAGAGCGAATCAACCTCAGTATATGAGAGTGAGTCAACCTCAATATATGAAAGTGAATCTACGAGCATAAGTGAATCTGAGAGCACAAGTATTTCAGAATCAGCAAGCAGATCAGAGTCACAGAGCAATGCACCTACAACAACACCTACAGATGGTGGCGGTACATCAGCAAGTGAGGGACCAGCAGCTCCTACATATGCAGAAATTCCAACCTTCACATCTGCAATCGTTGGTGATGAAGACATAGATGCAGTAATCCCAGCTGTTGTTATACCTGACGCACCAGCACCAGTTGCTATAGCAGATGCAGTAGTTCCACTAGCAGTAGTTGATGACATTGAGGATGAGGGCTTGGTAGATGATGCAATAGGCACTCAGGTTATTGAAGATGAAGAAACACCACTTGCAGGCGAGATAGGCTCAGGAAGAATATGGTGGTATTGGATCCTTATAATCATCACCTCAATATCAAGCTTCTTCGGATATGACAAGATGAAGAAAGAAGAAAAAGCAGATAAATAAATAACATAACCTTTTGGATGGGGCAGCCTCGGCTGCCCTGTTCTATTGTTTTTAACTTGCTGTTTGAAACGTTAGAGCGTATGTTGTAAAATTAAATTAGATGGAGGGAAGGTATGCTTACAATAGAGGTTTTACGACAATTTGGAGCTAATGTAGATGAGGGTTTGGAAAGGTGCATGGGAGATGGAGATTTCTATCTAGAGCTTATTCCTGATGCACTTGTGGAATCTTATTATAAATCTATAGAAGATCTGATTTTATCAAATGACTATCACCAGGCTTTTGAAGTTGCACATTCACTGAAGGGGATTCTTTCAAATCTGGCATTGACTCCTATTTTAGAGCCAGTTAGTGAAATAACTGAAGGGCTTAGAGCAAATAAGAAGATGGATTACAGTCCATACATTTCAGATATGTGGGCCAAGCGCAATAAGTTGTTAGAAATGATAGGATAAATTATGGAAAAAATTCTTATAGTTGATGATCAAATTATTACGTTAAAAATGACATCCCATATTCTTTCAACACGCTATGAGACTTTTTGTGCCCTATCAGGGGAAGAGGCCATCGAAATATACAAAAAGGAAAGGCCGGATATGATTCTCTCTGATTTGAACATGCCAACTATGTCTGGGTTCGAATTGCAGAGCACACTTCAGAATATGTTTTTAGAGCATATTCCAGTGATGTTTATGACTGCAGACAATAGTGATGATACAGAGACCAAGGGCTTTGAAAATGGGGCTGTTGATTATATACGCAAGCCATTTAGAGCAGACGTTCTCCTTAAGAGAGTGGAGAACATACTGAATAATGAAAAAAGAATTCAGGGACTGCGAAGGGCTGCCGAGACAGATCCAATGACTGGCCTGCTTAATAAAGCTTCTTCTCAATTTGAGATTGGTGAGGCTTGTAGCAAGATGAACGGGATGCTCATGATGATTGACCTTGATAGCTTTAAACTGGTCAATGATTTGTATGGCCATGCTATGGGAGATAAGGTACTCATTCGCTTTGCAGAAATAATTTGCTCTGCTGTGCGTTCGTCAGATATTGTGGGACGAATGGGTGGAGATGAATTTATTGCCTTTTGTCAGTATGTTGATGATGAAGAGGTGGTGGCTGAAAAGGCAAGATACATCAACGAGGAAGTAATGAAATCTGCCAAGGAATTTATGGGGGAGGATATGACTATCCCACTTGGCGCCTCCATAGGAGCGGTGGCCGTTCCAGCTGAAGGGACAGATTTTTTGACACTTTATCAAAAGGCAGATAAAGCCCTGTACGTTGTGAAACAAAATGGAAAACATGGGTATTGTCTCTATGGAGAACATCAGCATCAGGATGACAACGAGGAAGGGCTACAAAGCGGAATACAAAAGGAAATAGCTATTCTTAGGGAACGTAATCGTAAGAAGGGAGCTATGGTTTTAAATGGCGAGCAGTTTAGCTTGGTATATAGATTTTTGGCACGGGCATATATTAATTATCATAGAGAAAATAAGCTGGTGCTGTTTACACTTTCTGGGGAAGAAGGCTTAAGTCTGGAGCAGGAACCAGCTAAAATGCTTATGGATGTTATAAGCCATTCCCTAAGAAGTAGTGATGTGGTGACACTAAGAAACCGAAATACAGTTGCTGTTATTATTTTGGAAGCAAGCACAGTAGACTTAGATGTGGTTATAGATAGATTGCGGGGTAAATGGAGTAATCTTAATACTGGAATGAATATCACTTACGAGGTTGAGCAGATAGGATGAAGAAGCGTTTCTTTCCAAAAACTTTAATTCAAAAACTTATTTTTACATTAATCATAATGTCAGTCTATTTAATTGGGCGAGAACTGCCCTTGTACGGTGTGGATTTGGCGGCATATGATGCATTTAGGGACGACTCTGCAGATTTAATAATGCAGACAATAGGTGGCGACAGATACAAGACATCTGTGCTGGCTCTTGGTATATCGCCCTTTATGTTTTCTATGTTGTTTGTACAGGTGATAGTTGCCATGAAAAAGGCAGACAGTAAGGCTCATACATCACCTAAAAAGATAACCAGGGCCACATTAATTCTGATGCTGATATGGGCAATTGTTCAGGCATATTTCACAACAGAATCTACAGTTTATATTTATCAGGGGGGATATGATCTGATTATTGCAAAGCTGATTTCAGGCTTGCAGATGGTAACAGGAGCCTTTGTAATTTTATGGCTTGCAACCAGAAATGGAAAATATGGTGTTGGCGGACAGACAATTCTTATATTTGTAAATATTCTTGATGGAGTTGTAAATACTGCTCGCATGGCTAGTGGAGATGAGCTAAAAATAATCGGAACAATTGGCGTCATTGCCCTGCTTTTCACAATCATTTTCGAGAACACTGAATATAGAATACCAATGCAACGTATTTCTATTCACAATATCTATTCAGATAAGAACTATATTCCAATAAAGCTCAATCCAATTGGAATGATGCCGGTAATGTTTTCGTCGGCATTTTTTATGCTACCTGTGTATGTTGTTACAGGACTTAGCAATATTTTCCCGGAGGATGTTAATTTGCTGTGGGCAAAGGAAAATATGGATACAACACATCCATTGGGAATCGGCGTGTATATAGTGGTGCTGTATTTCATAACAGTTGCTTTTTCATTTGTTTTTATTAGCCCTAAAAATCTTGCGGAAAATATGCAAAAATCCGGGGATAGCATTACAGGACTTAGGGCAGGAAGAAAGACCAGAAAATATATTGGTAAGAGAGTATTTTTCATATCCATTTTCTCCGCCAGCTTTATGAGTTTGTTTTTAGGACTTCCACTTGTATTGCAGTTGAACGGGTACATATCAGCTGCAGTAATGAGCTTGCCTTCAATTATGATTGCCATGGCAAGTATCAATTGTAACTTGTATCGAGAGCTGAGGGCGGTTAAGGATTTTGATGCTTATGTCCCATTTATATAGGAGAGTATAATGTTATATTTCATTCCAGCATGGTACCAACAGAATCAATGGAAAGAATCGGAACAAAACTGGCACACCCGAAGAATGCATACTGAGTTTGATGACACAGTAAAGCAGGTGCAGATGTTTCATAGAAGCGGAAATAGAGATTACAAAATTTTGCTTCTGAGCCATACACCAAACTTCAGGCATTTTTTGCATAGACAAGGGGTGTATCATGCGCCTTATTGGTCGGTTTTTGATTCTATTCAGGAGATAGAAAGAAAGAAAACTGTGGTGTTTTCTTTTCACAATTTAGATTGGCCAGAACATATTGAGTTTGTATACACACCTTTTGTAGTAATTGCATATCTGGAAAATGTTAAGTATGCTCAGATAAACTTTGGGGAGGCTGGCAATCCTATTGAGGTAAGCATGTATCGGCAGGGGGTTCTCAGCCGTAGAAACATATATGATGATAGAGGCTTTGTATCAGCTACCGAGGTGTATAATAATGGGGATATCGCATATACGGATTATCTTACGGAAAATGGTAGTACAAAAATGCGCCTTTATGCCCAGACTGGTGCAGTGGAAATCAACGAGAAATTAAATACTTATCTGGTAAGCGCTAATGGTATCACAAAGAACTGTACTTTTGAAAAGACTATCTATAGCAGCTTGACAGAGGTTATTTTGGAAGTGCTCAAGATGCATTTCACCTTGAATAATGACGATGATATTTTTTGTATAGCAATGCATGAGCTTAATGTTATTGCTATGGAAGCTTTTGTTAAAAATAAAAAGTGTATACTTTCATTTTATGGAGATAGATATCGAATTAAGAATCATCCAGAGGGAAGGGAATTTGTCAGAAGCGCAAAATATCTCATTACAGATTCGGAGGCCACAACTCGATATTTGAAGCGAGAAATGGAGGAGGATATTTTAAATGTAATCGATATCTCTCCATACGATTCTAGAATGGATTTTGGTATTAGCGAGCAGCTTACAGTGCAGAAGATACTGGTACCAGTAGATGGGCTGCCTGATGATAGATTTAAAGCTTTGATGTTGGCGTTGGCTGATTATTTAGGCACAAATGAAAATGCTATGATTCATATTTTTACAAGACGTGCAAATTATAATCTGCCAGAACAATTGCTCAACAAAATTGCAGATATTTTAGCTGAAAATGGATATGACAGGCGCATGGTTATCCCAGACGAAAATGATGATACTACAGCCGAAAATGAAGAACTAAATCTAGAGGATGGCGCAGAAGAACCTGCTGTCAGATTTGTTGTGGAACAGTGTGTGGATGAGCTTTCTGTAAGTAAATGTATAAGAGAGCAGCGCATTATGATTGACATGAGACATAATCCTGATTTGTATCTTCAGATAAATTGCATCAGCTCAGCCATACCTCAGATTGTCCGCAGGGAGACTCAATACATGCAGGATGGCCTCAATGGGCTTGTTGTAACAGAGTTTGAAAAAATACCGCAGGCACTTAATCATTTCCTTGGAAGTCTGGCAAATTGGAATCAGGCTAAGGTGTATTCTTACAACATAAGTCAAAAATTTACAACAAAGCATTTGCTTGAAAAATGGAAAAAGGTTAGAGCGGCAATAGAGGGCTAATTGGAGAAAATATGGAAAAGGCTAGTTGGACAATTTATTGGAATGAATACAGCTCAGACACATATTTGTATGGGTCAGAGATAGATTTTCATGGGAAGAATAATGTTCATTTTAAAAATGAACTGATGCCACCAGGTACAGTGATTAAGCAATGGTATTCTATGACTAATTATCAGGCCCAAAGAATTGAGCCATCCCTGCCAATTATTGATGGTGAAAGTAAATATCATATAAAGATTAATGTGGAGACTCCTGGGGAGGGAGGCTATCTGGTGAGGCTGGTATTTTTAGACCGATATGAGCGAGAGGCAGGAGATTTTACAATCAGGGATAAGGAGGCAGATTTTAGCTGCCCACTAAAGACCTATAGTTATAGAATGCAATTGATAAATGCAGGCATGACTGAATTTACATACCATTCAATTACCATTGAGGAAATCGATAGTGAAGACTAAGAGAACTGTTAAAAAGCTTAGAAAAGAACTGAATAAGGTCAAAGCATACAAGGAAAAAATGGAGCAGCTTTCTGATGAGGAGCTAAGTGGGCTCACAGAGCAGTTCAAGCAGCGCTATCAGTCAGGGGAGTCTTTGGACAAGATTTTGCCAGAGGCTTTTGCAGCTATGTGTGAGGCTGATAAAAGAGTGCTTGGAATGTATCCCTTTGATGTGCAGATAATTGCTGGAATTGCATTGCATCAGGGATATCTGGCGGAGATGAATACAGGTGAAGGCAAAACTCTTACAGCAACACTTCCTATGTATTTAAATGGTCTCACAGGAAAAGGGGCAATACTTGTTACGAATAATGAGTATTTGGCGTTGCGTGATACTGAGGAGATGGGACCAGCCTATAAATTTATGGGACTGACAATCAAAGCCGGGGTTAAAAGAGAAGAGGATGACAGGTTTGAAAATAATGAGAAGAAAGAGATATATGCAGCAGATATTGTATATACCACCCACTCAGCATTAGGTTTTGATTATCTCATAAACAACCTTGTAAAATCTGCAGAGGACCGCTTCCTTAGACCATTTAACTATATCATTATTGATGAAGCGGATTCGGTGCTTTTAGACAGCGCCAGCACACCTTTGGTTATTTCTGGAGCACCTCGTGTTCAGTCAAATCTATATGATTCTGCCGATTTCTTTGTTAGAACATTAAAAGAGGATGTAGACTATGAGGTGGAGGAAAAAAACGTTTGGTTTACTGAAAAAGGACTTGCCTATGCAGAGCAGTATTTTAGAATAGATAATATTTTTGATCCCGAATATTTCGAAATATATCGCCATTTAGTATTGGCGCTTCGGGCCCATAAAATCATAGAAAAGGGCACAGAATATATGATTTCCGAGGCAGGGGAGGTGGCACTTATTGATGCCAGCTCAGGCAGAATGTTAAATGGTGTAAAGCTTAGGGGCGGACAGCATCAGGCTATCGAATGTAAGGAGCATGTAAAAATCACTCAGGAAAACCGCTCCATGGCATCCATCACCTATCAGAATTTTTTCTCCATGTTTCCTAAAATGTCTGGGATGAGTGGAACCATTTATGATGCAAAGGATGAATTGTACGAGGTTTATGGCAAGCAGGTAGTAGTAATACCACCTAATAAGCCTATACAAAGGATTGATTGTCCTGACTGGTATTTTAGCGATTCCAGTAAGCAGTTTGAGGCAGCAATCAAATTAGCGGTAAAAAAACATGAGACTGGGCAGCCAGTACTTATAGTGACCACAATGATTTCAGATACGGAAATAATATCTCATTTACTTGTGGAGCGGGGCATACCTCATTCCGTGTTAAATGCCAATAATGCATTCTGGGAGGCTGAAATTATAAAAGAGGCTGGTCAAATGGGGGCTATGACAGTGGCAACCTCCATGGCAGGCAGAGGAACAGATATAAAGCTTGGAAAAGGCGTAAAGGAACTGGGCGGACTGGCAGTAATAGGCGTTGGACGAATGTTGAATGTCAGGGATGAAAGGCAGGCAAGAGGTCGTGCGGGACGTCAGGGTGATCCTGGTTATAGCAGATTTATAGTGTCATTAGAGGACGATATAGTAGAAAAAGGCGCTGATACAGACAAGCTGAAAAAGTATATAGATGGCAAGAAGAAAATTAGCGATAGGCGGGTAAAGAAAATCGTAAATAATGCTCAGAAAATCAACGAGGAGGTGGGAAGTACAAACCGTAAAACCTCCAAGGATTATGATATAGTGCTGCAGCTTGAACGTAAGTTGATGTATGACACCAGGGATATGCTTCTTGACGGAGGTACAGTACAAGAGGAAAAGCTTCTTAAAATTGCCGAGGAAAATATTGAAGGCTTTTTGAAGGAAAACAAAGTACTGGATTCATCAGAAATAAATAGATATTTGCTGGACAATATTTCATATACCATGGAAAAGGAAGTTTCATATCTGAATCTGCGCAATCGCTCTAGAGTGAAGGCGTATATGATGCAAAGAGTGCAAAAATCCTTGGAAGAAAAGCGTGGAACAATAAAGTCTGAAAAGGGTATGAATGATTTTGTAAGAGTTGCAGCGCTGTCGGCTATAGATGATGCATGGATTGAACAGGTGGATTATTTGCAGCAGCTACAGCCGGCGGTTTCTGGAAGAAGTAGTGCGCAACGAAATCTTATGTTTGAATATCAGGCTGAGGCATTGGAATCCTTTAGAAAAATGGAAAATACCATAAAGCGAAATATCATTAGAAATGTGTTATTATCTGAGGTAAGCTTCGATTCAAAAAATAGATTACATATTATTTTACCATAGGGGGAAACATGATTTATAACTACAATTTAGGTATAGGCTGGGCCAGCTCGGGAGTTGAATATGCTCAAAGCTATAGAGCAAAGGTTTTGCGAAACATTAATATGCCGGCAAAATTTATTTTTACCGATATGTTTCCTAAGGATAACCTTATTGATATGACTAGAAATATAGGGTTTAAGGATGATGAAATAATCTGGCTTTATACTTTTTTTACCGATTATCAACCAGAGGATGTAACATATACAATTACAGATCTAAAGAATACTCTGGAGGGGCAGAAATTTAACTATGAACGTGATGGAAAAATCGGCAAGATATTGTTTGAAGGGGAAAATGATTTCTATCGGGTTTACTTCGTAAATACGGATTCAGATTATGTGCACCGTGTGGAAATGGTGTCTAGAGGAAAGCTTGTAAGAAAGGATTATTTCATGAGTGGAAGAGTCTTTTCTGAATACTATGCACCGCTGGATGGCAAGGCACACATGTATCACAGACGCTTCTTTAATCGAGATGGAAGCCTAGCTTATGAGGAGATAAATGACGACGAAAATGTAATGTACAAATTCCCTGACAGGCTGATTTGCTCCAAGGAAGAATTGGTGGGCTACATGACCGAAAGGCTTAATCTTACAGGGGACGATATAGTAATTATTGACAGAACCACAGGTCAGGGGCAGGCTATTTTGGAAAATGTAGGTCAGGCAAAGGTAGGCATAGTCATTCATGCAGACCATTTTAGCGAAGGCGCCACAGATGATGATTATATTCTATGGAATAATTATTATGAGTATTCCTTTGCAATGAATAAATATATTTCATTTTATGTTACAGCCACCGAAGACCAAAGGCAGCTTTTGTTAAAGCAGTTTGACAAGTACATGGGGGTGAAGCCTAATGTTGTTACCATTCCGGTAGGGGCACTGCCAAGGCTTATGGAGCCTACAACTCCAAGAAAGCCTCATTCTCTCATTACCGCCTCACGACTTGCAACAGAAAAGCATGTTGATTGGCTTATTGATGCAGTGGCTGAGGTTCACAAGGAAATACCAGATGTTACCTTGGATATCTACGGAAAAGGCGGAGCGCAAAAGCTTTTGGAGGAAAAAATAGAAGCCGCTGGAGCAAAATCCTATATACGATTAATGGGACAGCATGATTTGACCGAGGTTTATACAAAATATGAGGCTTATCTTTCAGGCTCCACAAGTGAGGGCTTTGGATTGACTCTTATGGAGGCAATAGGTTCGGGACTTCCTATCATTGGCTTTGATGTAAGGTACGGTAATAAAAATTTTATTGACGAGGGAAGAAACGGCTACAAGCTTCCTTATAGTATCGGAATGGAAAAATCCAAAAGACAAAAAAATATAGTTGACGCCATAAAGAAGCTGTTCCTTCAGGATGATTTGGAGGAAATGCAGAAATATTCCTATGAAAAGGCAAAAAAATATTTGGCAAGTGAAGTGGAGGCAAAATGGAAAAAACTAATAGAAACGATATAGTTTTATTATTTGATTATTTTAATACTGGTAGCCAGGATTTGCTTGCTTCATTTCAGAACGCAGATTACGCCGTAAAAACTGTCGTGATAAATGATGATGGATTTTTGCCAGATTCTGTAGAAAATGTTTTTGAATCATTTTTGGGAAATTATGAAACAGCTAAGGATAGCAAGGGTAAGCCGCTATTTTTTAATCAAATTCAAGTGCCAAAATACTGGAATATCAGTGGAAATAACAGCAGTGGCAGTATCCACGACAAATCCAAGGAAAGAGCAAGGGTTTTTTATGCCGAGCCAAAGAATAAGAGGCTGGTGAAGGTGGTTGACTGGCTGGATGAAGATGGTCAGGTGAAGGCCAGCGACCATTACAATAAATATGGCTGCTGCTATGCCAGAACAATCTTCAACAAAAAGGGACAAAAGGTTACAAAGTCATATTTTAATATTGATGGTCAGGAGATAATAGTAGAAAACTACGTTACAGGTGATATTGTCCTCAATCAAGCTGATAAGACTATAATATTTAAGAATCGAACAGAATTTGTCACTTATTATATTAAGGCTAATGGGCTGGAAAACCATAGGATTTTCTTTAATTCCCTTTCTGTACCATTTTTTGTATCTAATGCACTTGGGGCAGGAGATAATGGCAAGGGGGACATTCTGTTTTGGCAGGAAAAAACTGGCTCAGAGATTCCAGGCAATATGCTACTGATTTTTGATGGAAAGGCAAATCGCTGCAACAGGGTAATTGTACAGAATCATCCTTCATACGAAAGGCTTAGACAGCTAAACGCTCCAGAGAACAAAATGGAGGAGCTGGGATATATTTATTCCTTCAAGAAAAAGAATTTGGGACGTCCATCTGCATTAATCTGCACCAACACAGATAATGTGGAAAGGCTAAAGGAAATTGTAACAGCTTTGCCAGACGTAAAATTTCATGTGACAGCATTGACCGAGATGTCAGGGAAGCTATTGGCCCACGAGCAATACAAAAATGTAGTTATGTATCCTAATATAAAGATGTCAACTCTGGAAAATCTATTCTGGGAATGTGACTTCTACCTTGATATAAATCATGAAAATGAGATAGTTGAGGCAACTAGAAAGGCATTTTTGTATAATCAGCTTATTCTTAATTTCAATGAAACAGCTCATGGACTCAATTATACTGCAGTTGAAAATAGATTTGACGCTAAGGATTATAAGAAGCTTGTATATAGAATGAAGGGCCTGCTGGAGGATAAGGATAAGCTAAAGACAGCTGTATTTAGCCAGCAAAGATATGCTTTGACAGCAAAGCCAGAGGATTATAAATTCTAATTTAACTGGAAACTGAAATCGAAAAGCAGAGTTTTTGTGATAAAAATGCACAAAGACTTCTGCTTTTTTTCTATGAATAAACTTTGTATTTTGGTTGAAAAGGCTTTCAAAGTGTGTTTAAATATTAACGGACTGTCTGTAACCCCGTATATAGCAGACAGTAAAATTTAGTGATTTAAATTTAGGAGGATTATCAAAATGGCTAACAAATGGGTGTATATGTTTAGCGAAGGCGACATGACCATGCGTAACCTTCTCGGTGGTAAGGGTGCTAACCTTGCTGAGATGACAAGCATTGGTCTTCCAGTACCTCAGGGCTTCACAATCACAACAGAAGCTTGTACACAGTACTATGAGGATGGTCGCAAGATTAATGATGAAATCATGGCTCAGGCTATGGAAGGTGTTAAGAAGATGGAAGAGATCAACGGCAAGAAGTTCGGCGATCTTAAGAATCCACTTTTAGTTTCAGTTCGTTCAGGTGCTCGTGCATCTATGCCAGGTATGATGGATACTATCCTTAACCTTGGTCTTAACGACGAAGTAGTTGCAGCTATGATCGCTGGTAACCCAGATCCAGCATTCGAGCGTTTCGTATATGATTCATACAGACGTTTCATCCAGATGTTCTCAGATGTAGTTATGGAAGTTGGTAAGAAGTACTTCGAGCAGCTTATCGATGAGATGAAGGAAAAGAAGGGTGTTAAGTATGACGTAGATCTTACAGCAGCTGACCTTAAGGAGCTTGCTGAGCAGTTCAAGGCTGAGTACAAGAATCAGCTTGGTTCAGACTTCCCATCAGATCCTGTTGAGCAGTTAAAGCTTGCTATCGAGGCTGTTTTCCGTTCATGGGATAATCCTCGTGCAAACGTATATAGAAGAGACAACGATATCCCTTATTCATGGGGTACAGCTGTTAACGTAATGCCTATGGTATTCGGTAACTTAAATAACGAGTCTGGTACTGGTGTTGCATTTACTCGTGACCCAGCTACAGGCGAGAATAAGCTTATGGGTGAGTTCCTTATCAATGCACAGGGCGAGGACGTAGTTGCTGGTGTTCGTACACCAATGCCAATCGCTCAGATGGAGAAGGAATTCCCAGAGGCATACGCAGAGTTCATCAAGGTATGTGAGACTCTTGAGAATCACTACCATGATATGCAGGATATGGAGTTCACAGTAGAGAACAAGAAGCTTTACATGCTCCAGTGCCGTAACGGTAAGAGAACAGCTCCAGCTGCTCTTAAGATTGCTTGCGACCTTGTTGATGAGGGACACAAGACTCCAGAAGAGGCTGTTGCTATGATCGACCCACGTAACCTTGATACACTTCTTCATCCACAGTTCGAGGCTGCTGCTCTTAAGGCTGCAACTCCACTTGGAAAGGGTCTTGGTGCATCTCCTGGTGCTGCTTGCGGTAAGGTTGTATTTACAGCTGATGACGCAGAGGCATGGGCTGCTAGAGGCGAGAAGGTAGTTCTTGTTCGTCTTGAGACATCTCCAGAAGATATCACAGGTATGAAGGCTGCTCAGGGTATCCTTACAGTTCGTG
>SVES01000019.1:0-1995 GCA_015057305.1 Pseudobutyrivibrio ruminis
GTGTTTCCGCCAAGGGTTTGTCCAAATTTTCCGCCAACCTGCTTGCCGATTTTCTTGCCAACTTCTCTTCCAACTGTTCCTGCAACTGTTGTTCCTACAGATTTTACTGCACGCTTTTTCCTATTGGCTTCTTTTTGCGCTTCACGAGCTGCAGCTTTTTCCTGAGCTGCCTGTTCTTTGGCCGCTTGTTTAGCTGCTGCGGCCTCTTCCTTTGCTGTAATTTCTGCCTGTTCTTCTTCAGCATTTTTTCTTCCAAGAATTTCGTATGCCGAATCAGGATCTTCAGCATTAGCATACTTTGTATAAAGCATTGCTGATTTTATTGCTGCATCCCTCTGGGATTCATTTATACCTCCCATCTGGGATTGTGGTGGTAATACAAAAACCTTTTCAACAATCGATGGGGTTCCATCCTCTTGCAAAAATGAAACAACCGCCTCACCTGTGCCAAGGGCTTCAATAACATCAGCTGTTTTAAAATTAGGATTCTCTCTAAATGAATCAGCTGCTGCCTTTAGGGCCTTTTGGTCGGATGGAGTGTAAGCGTGCAGCCCGTGCTGAATCTTATTTCCAAGCTGTGATAATACCCCATCTGGTATATCTCTAGGGTTTTGTGTAACAAAATAAACTCCTATACCCTTTGAACGAATAAGCTTAACCACCTGTTCTATTTTATCTAACAAGGCCTTAGGAGTGTCCTTAAACAAAAGGTGTGCCTCGTCAAAGAAAAAAACCATTTTTGGCTTTTCCAAATCCCCAACCTCTGGCATTGCCTCAAACAGTTCTGATAACATCCAAAGTAGAAATGTAGAATATAAAACTCCGTTATTAACAAGACTTTGACTATCAAGTATGTGTATCATACCTCTGCCCTGCTCTCCTGTAGAAAACCAGTCTCTAATATCAAGATTTGGCTTGCCAAAAAACTGTTCTCCTCCAGCTATCTCAAGAGCAACTACTGCTCTTTGAATTGCTCCAATGCTTTGCTTGCTAATATTTCCATAATCAGCTGCGTAATCTTTATTGTTTTCGGAAAGCTCATTTAGCATGGCCTTTAGGTCTTTTGTATCATATAAAAACCAACCGTTTTCGTCTGCTATTTTAAAAGCAATGGTAAGCAAATCGTTTTGCAAGTCATTAAGTCCAAGTATTCTGCCTAAAAGCAAAGGTCCCATTTCAGAAATAGTTGTACGAACGCATATACCATTTTTACCAAACACATCCCATAGTGTAACAGGATAATTATGAAACTCGAAACCATACTCATCCAATTTAAATTTAGTTATACGCTTTTGCATGTCCTCGCTATCTACACCTGCATTTATCATACCGGCGATATCGCCCTTTACATCTGCAAGGAATACCGGCACTCCCATATCAGAAAATGCTTCCGCCAAAACTTTTAAGGTAATTGTCTTTCCAGTACCAGTTGCCCCTGCAATAAGTCCATGTCTGTTTGCCATTTTAGGCAATAAATATACTGGATTTTGGTTCTCAGTATTTGCAACCCACACTTTACCATCTCTAATCATAATCAACCTCCCATACAAAGCTACTCTACTTATTTGATTATAACAAAAAATGCCTAACGAATCCCAATAAATTCGTTAGGCATTTTTAGATGGCAATTCCTGCTTTTAAAATCGCTTTGCGATAGCAATCAACAAGCAAGCACCCACTATTGCTACTAAGATATTGCCTAAGAAACCATAGGCGTATACACCTAGTAATCTGAGGATGAAACCACCAACCGCTCCACCTGCAAGACCAAGCAAAATATTGATGATTACACTATGGCTTGATTTCATAATAATACCTGCAAGCCATCCAGCGATGCCACCTGTGATAATACTTACAATAATATTCATAGTTTTCCCTCCGTTAGTTGGTCATTAATAGTTACTTTTAGAAGGCTTTCTCACCTTCTGTAACTAATATAATGAAAAGAGGTAAAAACATTTAAATTGAAAATTTATTTTTCTGTAAAAAACAAAT
>SVES01000019.1:2095-55943 GCA_015057305.1 Pseudobutyrivibrio ruminis
TGTAAAAAACAAATTAATTCACTTCGATATTTTCCACAATAAAATCAGTACAACGGTTTAGCTTAAGATTATCACTGCCACAGTTCGGACATTTACCAGTAAACTCATGTCTTGTAAACAATGTACCACAATCCTTACATGCTATCTTGGATTCCTTTACCTTGGCATCAACATTAACTCCCTCAAGAGGGGTGCCTTCACTCATGACCTGCAAATATTCCTCTATTATTTCTGGAACATAATCACACCCGTCGCCAATCAGTAAATGGATTTTCTCAACCTTTTTTACATTATTAGCATCCGCCTGCTTTTTTACTAAATTGAAAACATATTCTGTAACTGCCAATTCATGCATATCTCTACTACCTTCTAATATTTATTCCACTACATTCTATTTCAAATAGTGCATATATACAATGCCCACTTTTACAGTCAAGGCATAAAAAGAGCCCCACCCAATATGAGGTGAGGCTAATATATTTATTTCTGTGAAAAATAGCTTTCAATTCCGTTGGCAATGCCTTGAGCCATTTTTTGCTGATACTCGGCTGTTACTAGTTTGTCCTCTTCGCTGATGTTATTAAGTGATCCAACCTCTACAATTGCAGTTGGTGAAGCACACCAGTTGATAAGAACCTCCTGGTCCGATTCTTGAACCCCATCATTTAAACTTCCAGTAGTTTGTATGACAGAGCCCAAAATACTATCTGACAATAGCCTTCCATCAGAATAGTTTCCGTAGTTGTATGGATTATCATCTGTTTGGCAAATGACAGAAACCCCTGGTTTTGTATTGCCGCTTATTGCGATTAATAAATCAGCGCCGGCTGTATTAGCAATCATCGCACGTTCGCTATTACTTATGTTGACGTCATTTGAATCTCTTGTAACTATAACGGTGTAACCTTGCGCCACAAGTGTATTCTGCAGCTTTTGAGCGATTGCAAGATTCATTTCGTATTCTGGATACCCTGTGGTAGCACCTTCTTCACTATTATGAGTTGCCTCTACAGTCTTAAATGAACCAGGGCCAATGGGTTCCTTTTTGCCACTAATCTCTTGTTGTCCTCTAGGGTCTATAACAATCACTTTGCTTGAAACTGTTGTTTTTTCAGTTTGCTTAGCTTCAGTAACCATTGTAGGCATCACAAGAATTGCCAGGAGCATTGCTACAATACTTTGTGAAATCTTTCGTTTTGTCTTGGTTTTCATTTGTAAATCACACTCCCTTCCAAATAATACCCTAAAATCAATCTAAGTATATTATCGACTACTTGTGTGAAAAAATGATGACAATTCTATTAAATTAGCAGCTATTTTCTAAAAAATTAAATAAGGTTCCTTGTTACATTAACAAGCATATATATTCTCCGCTCTGCATACGGGATACTCGCCCATGCAAATTGCTAGCGCAATGGGCTCGTCATGTTCTCGATTTTCTTCGAAAATCAAGAAATTTCTTGAGAATATATATAGCTTGTTAACTACAAGGAACCTTCATTTTAATCTTCTTTTGGCATTACGATAGCAATGTGCACATCGTCTAACTGTTTTTGATCTACTGTTGCAGGAGCGTCCATCATAATATCCTGGGCATTCTTGTTCATTGGGAACGGAATGATTTCGCGGATAGATTCCTCTCCAGCAATAAGCATAACCATTCTATCAACACCTGGTGCAATACCGCCGTGTGGTGGTGCACCGTATGTAAATGCATTATACATAGCAGGGAACTTAGCCTTAACATCATCCTCACCAAGTCCTACAAGCTTAAATGCCTCAATCATGATTTCTGGGTCGTGGTTTCTGATAGCACCAGATGAAAGCTCAACACCGTTACATACTAAATCGTACTGGTATGCAAGGATATCAAGTGGCTTCTGGTTCTTAAGTGCATCCATACCTCCCTGTGGCATAGAGAATGGGTTGTGACAGAACTCAAGCTCGCCTGACTCTTCTCCAATTTCGTACATAGGGAAATCTACTATCCAGCAGAATTCGTATGTATCCTTCTTCATGTGACCTTCTGCTGCTGCACCAAGAAGCTTTCTAAATACGCCAGCAGTCTTTTGTGCAACAAGAAGTGGACCTGCAGCAAGACCAACAAAATCACCTGGCTTAAGTGAAAGCGCATCTATAACAGCCTGCTTTCTATCCTGAAGGAACTTAGCGATACCGCCAACGATTTCTCCATTTTCATCAAGCTTGAACCAGTATGTCTTCTGTGCTGTTGCCACCTCTACCTCAGCTATCATAGCATCAATCTGCTTACGTGTAGCTGAAAGATTATCAACAACGATTGCCTTTACTACATTGCCCTCGAATGGACCAAAGCCGCAGTCAGCCATAACATCTGTAGCGTCCTGAAGAACTAAATCGATGCGAAGGTCTGGCTTGTCAGAACCGTACTTATCCATAGCCTCAAGATATGGAATGCGTACGAATGGAGCTGTTGAAGCGCTCTTATATACGCCGTATTTTGCAAAGATAGGAGGAAGTACATCCTCTATAACAGCAAATACGTCTTCCTGTGAAGCAAATGCCATCTCCATATCAAGCTGATAGAACTCTCCTGGTGAACGATCTGCTCTAGCATCCTCATCACGGAAACAAGGAGCAATCTGGAAATATCTATCAAATCCAGATGCCATAAGTATCTGCTTAAACTGCTGTGGTGCCTGTGGAAGGGCGTAGAACTTGCCTGGATGATTACGTGCTGGAACAAGGTAATCACGGGCGCCCTCAGGTGATGAGCATGTAAGGATTGGAGTAGTAATCTCCATAAAATCGTGTGCAATCATAGCTGCTCTAAGCTCTGCTACGATTTTGCTTCTAAGAACGATTTTGCTCTTAACCTCTGGATTACGAAGGTCAAGATAACGATATTTCAAACGTGTATTCTCATCGGCTTCCTTAGAACGATTAATCTCAAATGGAAGCTCGTTGTGAGTACACTTTCCAAGTACTTCAATGCTAGTAGGAACAACCTCAATTTCACCAGTAGGAAGCTCTGTGTTCTTTGATGAACGCTCGCGAACTGTACCAGCAACCTGAATTGTGGACTCCTTATTTACAGAATCGATGATAGCCATCATTTCTTCTGTTTCAATAACGATCTGAGTAGTGCCATAGAAATCACGAAGAATGACAAATCCAAGGTTCTTTGACACTTTTCTGATGTTTTCAAACCAACCAACTAATGTAACCTCTTTGCCAGCATCTGCAAGACGAAGCTCATTACAGTTGTGTGTACGTGACTGAGTCATTTTATATCTCCTCTTCTAAAACGAATAACATAGGGCTGCCGGCATTAACCAGCAGCCCCTTAATAATACACCTTTTTAATATGCAAGTCTAGATATCTTATGAGACTTATCCACCTTTCCAGTAGCATGTAATCCTGCTTCCAAAAGCTTTGCCAGCTCCTCTCGTCCTATGACAAGCTTTGTATCATCATCCAAAGTGACAACAACGTTTGTTTCACAGGCTACACAGCTTCCGCCAGGACATCCTTCATCACAATCTGCATCAGCACAAAGATTAGCACAGTTACTGCAATCTACCTGGTACATATTTTTTCGATTTATAACACCGATTTCCTCCAATGTATTGACCATTCGATACACTGTAGCACTTCCGATATTTTTATCCTTTTTTACTGCCTCCCTGTATATTTCCTTGACACAGGAAGGGTCGCTGTTAAGGATAATATCAAGAATTGTCAATCGTTGCTTTGTTATTCTACAGCCTGACTCTCGTAGCTGCTGAATAATAATATCTCTTTGATCCGTTTCCATTACATCCATTGCTGTACCTCTTACCACATTAAAAACCCAGCCCATATCTGGGCTGGAAATGTATTTGCTACTATTAATTACTACGAATTCAGTATCTTTTTATCTGCGTAATCTTTTAAAGCCTTGAAGCTTTCTTTACTAATGACATGCTCTATACGGCAGGCATCCTCGGAAGCGATTTCCTCATCAACACCAAGCTTAACAAGCACATCAGTAAAAAACTCGTGTCGCTCTAAAATCATTTCTGCAATTGCCTTACCCTCATCAGTAAGGTATATATATCCAGCATCTGTAACTGTAATATGATTTTTTTCTCTAAGATTCTTCATAGCAATGCTAACTGAAGATTTTTTAAAATTTAGTTCATTGGCAACATCCACAGAACGAACTACAGGTAACCGCTTGCTAAGAATCAATATAGTCTCAAGATAATTCTCAGCAGATTCATTAACAAATGTTCTCAAAATAAACTCCTCCTAAAAGTGTGGATTAAAACGATTGCACACAATCCACTAAACAAAAGGTTATCACAATTCTTACCCTTGTGCAACATCATAAACTAAAGTTAGTTTACACTAACTTAATCAATTTTTCAAGTATATAAATCAAATCTAAAACATTTATTAAATAACCCTCCAAACTGTTGACGTAACCCACATTTACAGTTTAAATATATCACGTAAGGATTCACCTGAGGGATGATTTCTTGATATCCAAGGAGGCGCTTATGAACGATTTTAGATATCGACTTGCAAAATTTTTTAATGGACGCACTGGAGTAGATGCACTGGGTCGCACTTTCACCTGGGCTGCACTCATACTTATGGTTTTAACCATGATTACCCACTCTTCCATTGCCTACTTGCTAGCTATGGCTTGTTTAATATATAGCTTTTGGCGTATGTTATCAAAGAATTATCAAAAACGCTATTACGAAAATGCCAAGTTTCTAGAAAAGACTGCTGGTATACGCAGAGCATTTTCCTCAGTTCCATATAAAATTAAAAACTTTATCGCAAAGACAAAGTCAGATTATAATCAGCGAAAAATATATGCCATTTTCAAGTGCCCTTCATGCAAGCAAAAGCTTCGCGTTCCAAAGGGTCGCGGCAAAATAGAAGTTACCTGTAGTAAATGTCACGCTGTTTTTATTAAAAAGGTGTAGCTTTGTTTGGATATATACATGCCGATTTAAGGCAGCTTTCAGATGCAGACAAAATTAAATATAAGCAGTTTTATTGCGGTCTTTGTCATTCATTAGGTGAGGCTGCTGGTTTAAAGGGACAGCTGCTTTTAAATTATGACCTTTGCTTTTTGGCAATCCTATTGCAAAGTCTCTATGAACCAGAAATCACCTCAGCACAAAAAAGGTGTATTATTCATCCATTTAAACTAAGAGGATATTATCAAAGTGAAGCTTTACAATATGCCGCTGATATGGATATTCTCTTGTCCTACCATAGCCTGATGGATAACTACAAAGATGATAACTCCCGTTCCTCAAAGCTTGCCGCTGATTTATTAAAAGCAAGCTATGATAAGATTAGTGCAAAGTATCCTAGACAGTCAAATGCAGTTGAGCAATACATTAATAATCTCTCAGCTGCCGAGCTTAGCAAGGAAACTAATATCGATTTAGTCTCAAGCTATACTGGCGAAATGCTAGGAACCTTGCTTAATTGGAAGGATGATGATTGGGGAAAAACTCTTCACTGTATGGGTTTTCATATGGGGAAGTTTATATACATTTTAGATGCATATGAGGATTTAAAAAAGGATGAGAAAAAAGGTTGCTATAACCCACTTACTTTTATGAAGAATGAATCTCCTAAGGAATATGAGACATTCGTTAGAATTAATCTAACCTCACTGATGGCTGAATGTGCCAAAGGTTTTGAGAGGTTACCTATAGTTGAAAATGCAGATATTCTCCGAAACATCATTTACTCTGGAGTATGGACAAAATACGAATACCTGCAAATCAAAGAAAAGAAAAATACTAACAAGGAGAAACCTTGATGATAGATCCTTACAGAGTCTTAGGTGTTGATAGAGGTGCCTCTGACGAGGAAATAAAAAAAGCATATAGGAGCCTCAGTAGAAAATATCATCCTGATGCCAATATTAATAATCCCAATAAAGCTCAGGCTGAGGAACGCTTTAAGGAAATTCAAGCCGCCTATAATCAGATAATGGATGAAAAGCAAAACGGTAGCTATTCCAATGGCTATGGCTATAGCAACAATTATTCTGGTGGATTTGGATATGAAAACTCAAGCTATGGTAATGAGTCTGTTGAAATGCAGGCCGCTGCCAATTATATAAATAATAGACAGTTTGCTGCTGCAATGAATGTGCTTAATTCCATTCCTGATAGTGGCCGTAATGGTCGGTGGTATTTTTTCGCAGCAGTTGCTTCACAGGGGCTTGGAAATCTTAATGATGCCAGAGAATATATTTCTCGGGCAATTGCTCTAGAGCCAAGCAACTTTAGATATAGACAATTTGAACAAAGCATCAATTGGTCTAGTGGATGGTATGATACACGAAGTGCTAGCTATGGTTATTCAAGACCTTATTCTGGCGTAGCCAGATGGTGTGTCAGCATGTTCTTTTTAAATCTGCTATGTAACATTTGTTGCTGCTTTTGATAAAACAGTTTATTACTTGGTCATTCGGACCGTTCATATATTTTCTCCCTTCAATGCATGTTCGTGTGTGAATATGCAAACAAAGAGAACCCTAGGGCTTCAGCCACCCTAGGGTTCTTTTTCGTTTATCTGATTGGAATTAATTTAACAATCCTTTTTACTAATAAGGCCATGGCAACCATTATAAATATTTCTGAAACAAATAAGGCACCTATCTGCCTAAGTCCCAATAGCTGGCCTTCAAGATTATCACCTATATAATAAATGATAATGTGATGCACTAGGAAAATTTCATATGATATTTTGCATATGCTTTCCACAATCTTGTCACTAATATGCTCCTTGTTACTTGCTGGTTCCATGGCAAAAAACCAAATAAAAATCATCAATGCATATACTAAATTGTTAAAGGTTGTAGGTGTGGGTAGCTGTACCTTTGACACAAGTCCCAAACAAATAACTATGAAGGATATACAAAGTGCACTCCATTTAAAGACCTTCTTATCCATAAGCCTTGGTATTTCTAAAACCAAAAACATTCCAAGAATGAAATCATATGCCTTAACAAAAACATTGGTCCAAGGTGATGGATTAATAACATTGCCAAACACAAGAATAGCATAATAGGTTGTGGCAATGATAATAGTTATATATCTATTTTTTTCCATACAAAACCTGAATACCGGGAATAATACATACAACATTATAAGTGCCCCAAGAAACCATTCTCCCACGTGTAGGCTAAATGTAGGGAAAAATTGTTCAAAGTATCCATCCATGCCTAACAGATTTAATAGGATTTTTTTCTTAGATATTAAAGGAAAATATCCCAGCCATTCAGGCTTTAGCACATAAGATGAAATAAGCGTGAATAATTCAACTACATAAAATGGGATTAAAAGCTTTGTAAATCTACGCTTATAAAAATCCTTGATATCCCAATGTTTTTTGCTGGAAAGCATAAGCCCTGCCCCTGATATCATAAAAAACAGGCTCACACCAATGATGGCAATATGAAAATTCGTATTTGAGTAATAAACTGCGCCCTGCTCAATAAAATTATAATTGCCTTTCTGCTCCAGCTCCACCATAAAGTGATACACAATTATAAACAAGAATGCCACCACTCTCATTAGGTTCATTGAAACATATTTATTTTTGTTAGCAATCAGTTGCTTTTCCATATACTATATTCTCCAATAACAAAATAGCAGCATTTCAGCCGCCATTTATGATAACATATTCAAGCTTTTGGGTTAACCCCTGGAAGCTTTATCTTAGTATTTCATCAATTGTAGATACTGTACTAAAGCTTCCCGAATGGTTTGAAATTATATCTTTCATTATAGGCAATTCAAAATAACTGATATAGCAAATTAGTGTATTATTTTCTCCTGCTATAGCGCCTCTAGAATCCATGATAGTACAGGTTTTATTTAATTTGTCCTTTATATCCTTGATTATATTGTCTGGATCCTGGGTAATGATTGTTACCTGTTTGATTGCCTCAAAATGGTCGGTATAATGGTCAATAACTGCAGTGGCTACCACATATACAAGTAGGCTAAGTAGGGCCGCTGTAACATCAATAGTGAAAAACACAGTAATATAAACCAGCGCGTTAAATATCAGCAGTACTGGAGTCATACTGTAGTTTCGTCCTGTCTTGTCTGACAGACGCTTTACAACAATATTAGCTAAGATTTCTGAACCATCAATACAACCACCATTTCTTAGAATCAATGACAGGCCTGCCCCAAGGAAGGCTCCGCCAAAGGCCACCGCTAAAAAGTGCTCAGTATTTAACTCAAATGGTATTTCCTCAAAAAAATGTATGCCAAGGGTATATGCCAGTGAGCCAATTGTTGCCTTAAGTGTAAAGCTTTTTCCAAGCACCAAAAAACCTGCAACAATAAATGGAATAAATACTGCAAAAACACATGGTGCCAAAGAAAATCCTGTCATTTTGCTAATAATAATTGCCACACCTGCAGTTCCATAGTCGATAGCATCATTGGGCAATATAATTAATGCAACTGAAAAGCTCGCCATAATTGCCCCAACAATTATTAGTATATACGATAACAACTCTTTTTTTCTCTTAGCCTTCATTATTTTCTCCTAAAAAGTCTTTTAACCACTTACCTTTTTCCTCACAACGGCCTTTGTCAAATACTGGACTCCATGTTTTCTCAGCCTGATTCTTTAAAAAGTCGATCAACTCACTTAAAGATTGTCTATCATCCCAAGCTTCCAAAGCTTTATAATATTCTTTCTTATCCTCATCAAAAATAGTAATTGGTGGGTGGTTATGAACGAGAAGAATATAATTCATACACAGACGCCCTACTCTACCATTACCGTCGGCGAAGGCATGTATATTTTCGAATTTTGCATGAAAATAAGCAGCTGCTGTCAAAGCTTTATTGTCTTCTACATCTTCCAATTCTTCCAACAGCTCCGAAACTTCTTCATGCACCCACTCAGGAAGTGTTCCAACCTCCTTCTCACCTGTAACATAATCTTTCTTCTTATATTCCCCTGGACGCTCCCCAGTTTTCCAACGACGCTCATCATATGTATTCTTTGTAAGAAGTTTCTGAAATCTCTTTAACAGATTCTCATCAAGAGGTAACCTTTGTTGCAAAGCTTCTAGCAAATACTTCCATGCATCCTTAGAATTTTGCATTTCATACAGGGTACGTAAATCTCCCGTATAAGAAACAACCCCATTCTTATCAAAGATTTCTCTAGTATCGTGATACGTAATATTATCGTTTTCAATTTTGCCCGAATTATATGCATATATTACTTGATATGATTCAACCAAAGCCAGTAAATCTTCAAATGTAGCTCCTTTTGCATCATTCCATTTTATAAGAATATCTTCGTATCTCATATTTACCTCTTAAATGATTTTTTTCTAGTATACCACATCATTTTATGTGTATCGCATAAATCATACTTACATCTTCAAAGATTTTTTTCAGTATACTACATCATATTTATGGCAAAGCTACTTATCAAGGCACGAAATAAGCTCGTGGTTATATTATTCCACGAGCTTAGTCTTTACATAGTTAAAGTATTTAATTCATTTATAAGCATTCCTTTTATTCCGTCATACCTGTATTTCAAGAAACTATCAATCTCATCAGGATTAAGGTATTCGATCTTCAACGCCGTTTTCGCGCCTACAGTGACATTTTGTAAATATGTATTCGCTGGTAAATTAGAAATATCACCATTTTCTCCAGCATCAATAAATACATAATTAATTGGCGAATTATACTTACTGTTTTTCTTATCTCTGAGGTTTAACTCTTTTTCTTTCGCAGCCATTTTTTCAAACAAATTACTTGCTAACGGAACAATATGATGTGCCTCCAATGATTTATTGCTAAATACACTGATCCTCTCTGAATTATCCTTAAGAAGTAATGGATATGTATAAGAAAGCATATAATGACATATTGACATCCTAAGTACATCTTTAGGATAATGTCCAGCTTCAGTTTTTTCCATTGTCAACGTTGCAAAATCTGAGAAATCCTCTTTATCAAATACCTTTTTAATTTGATCATCTAACCATGCCGGTCTAGCATTAGCTCCTTCTCGTTTATCCTCTATAAATTGTAAAAGATTTTTTATATCCGATTCCATTTTCGTATTTTGATCTGAATCGTAAGCTCCTGAGAAAATCGCTGACCAATACCATGCTTCTAAAACATCATTTACCTTCTTATCATTAAAATACTCCTCATTTAAGAAGATTACAGCTAAAACTGTAATCATATTCTTATAATTAATTTCGGATATTTTACGCACCCCACATCTAACCTGAAGGAAAAATAATGCACGATCAACACTTGTACATATAAGCTGTAAATTATCATTTATATCCTCAGCAGATAAATCTAATATTGCCTTTTTCTTTGTATTTGCTAAACCATACTTATCATAATCTCGATTTTTATTATAACAATGCAATGATAATACAGTTAAAAAAGTATCAGCATATGCAGATATTACATCATCATCTGAATCGATTGCACCCATTCTCATAGAAGCATTCTCGTTTTCATATGGTTTACAATTCTTATATATAGTAGCTATACAATCAGGCAAAATAGTATCTGGATATTTATTCTGTTTTTTTACACTATTTATGAATCTCTCCTTAAAACTTCCCTGGTTCCTCGAATCCGAGGATGCCTTAGCAATAATAAGATCAAAGGTTGATAAAGCCACACCACCCTCGTTCAATCTTTCATAAACATTAATTGCTCGTGCTTTCTCTGCGTCTTCCATTATTATTTTTGAAAGATACATGCTACTAATGCATTTATCTAAATACTCTTTAAACTTATCTTTCCATGTATCAGCTCGTTGAACAATAAGATCATCAAAAGTCGCCCCTTCTTTATAACTAGCGTATTCTTGACTATTTTCTCCAAGAAAATCTTTAACAAATGCATCCCATTTAGCTTCATCACCATCAAGATTATAATAATAATTCTTAATAGCTTCTGCCATATCTTTCGAAATAGAATTCATAATTCCCGTGTATGTGTTTAGATGGGTCATATCATTCGCATATAAAAGATATAATGGTAGATAATAACAGTCAGAATGAGACAGACAATACTTTCTTAATGTATCTTTAGCACAAGATGCAAATGGATGATATGGTGGTTCATTTTTGTCTTTGTTAAACTCTGTTTTTGTTACTTCCTCATAATGAATCAAAGGTTCAATATCATCCGAAAGGAAAGAAGGAGTTGCTGACATAAATATACTATAATCCAGCGTTTTTACCCCAAAAATATCATTTTTTATTTCCGCATCCCATCTCGGAATTTTCAAAAAAAACCTTTTCTTTAGACTCGTATGTAAAGGATCCTTCTGCCAATCCGACCAATTATTAAAAATAACATCTGAAAAAACATTAGTTAAAACTGTTAATCTTTGCTGCCCGTCTAAAAGAAATGATACGTTATTTCCATTGTACTTTTCTTGACTCCAATCAACAGTGTGTTTACATCCAATTTCATTTGCAACATATTCTTTGGTATTGCTAGAATTTAATATTAAAATGCTGCCTATTGGTAACCTAGCAAAAACTGACGCAATGATACCTATCTGCTTTCGCACATCTTTCCATTTAAAATCTCTCTGAAAATCCGGTAATAGTACTTTTCCTTGCTCAATATCTTTGATAATGTCATTAAAGTCAATTGACTTATATGATTCCATTTACCTTATACCTCCTCCGTTAGTTCTTGAATAGCTTGTAAAAATAATTTTATATCCTTCTCCGTAGTAAATTTCCCTACACTTGCCCTTACAGTTCCCACAAAAGACTTATCATTTATATAATCATGAATGAGTGGTGCACAGTGATAACCTGTACGAACAGCTATATCAAAATCCTCATCCATAATCTGCCCAACCTCTGAAGCCATATATCCACCTATATTAAACGACACTATTCCAATATGGCTATCCTCAGAAGGTAAATACGTATATACGTTTTTTATGCCTTGCAGCCCTGTAGTTAGCAACTTTGTTAATTCTTTTTCATTTTCATATACATTAGCCTGTACTAATTCATCTAATGCTGCCTCTAGTCCAGCAATAGCGACTATATTTTCACTGCCTACCTCATATCGTGAACTACCAGTATTAGGCATATCTAAATTCAAAGAATCAGAACCAGTACCCCCTGCAAAAATCTGACTTAGTGAGAATTCTTTTGTCTTGATAAACCCAGCAACGCCAAATGGACCATACAATGTTTTATGCCCAGCAAATACCAGCAAATCAATTGGCATAGTTTTAAAATTAACTGGGACAAGTCCAAAGGCCTGTGCTCCATCAACAATTACCTTTCCCCCAACCGATTTAGCTAAAGTTCCAATTTTTTCAATTGGCAAGATGTAACCAGTAACATTACTAACATAACTCATGAATACATAATCTGGTTTATTCTTAGCAAATTGAAATTTAACAGCATCTAAATCAATAAAATGATATTTGTTATTTCCAGCCACCTCTGATTTATAAGGTAATACTTGAATACTAAATTCAAATTTCTTTTGCCAAAAATGAAGAGTTCTCATTACTGCGTTATGTTCAAATGGACTTACGTAAACAACGTCAGTATTTTTCCATTCAATACCACCTATTATTTGATTGAATGCAATCGTCGCAGATGAGGTGAAAAATATGTCTGCCACTCCATTGGCATTAGCTAACCTCAAAAGTTTTTCTCTAGTATTTGCGATTATTTCATCAGCTTGTCTAGCTGCTTTATAAGATCCCCTACCAGCATTCACCGCTAAATTTCTATTTACTTCATCCATTCTTGCAAGCATACTCTCACTCTTCGGGAAAGTTGTTGCAGCATTATCTAAATAAATCATCTTGCCTCTATTTTTGTTTAATAAGTTGCTCTATCGTTTGTACTAAAACAGCTACCTTCTGATTTGTTTCCAAGCTATCACCAAAATCATCTAAAGCAGATTCGATTGCATTTTTAAGGAAATAGCTTGTTGAGTCATCCTCAATAAAATCATAGTTACGTTCAACTATCTCACCGGTACTATCTTTAAATGTAAATGAATAGGCTCCTACTGAATCTTTATCCGAATCACTTATAGCATCAACTGCATCAATGGCTTCTTTAAAAGATTTCTCAAAAGCTTCTTCTGACTCATCCTTCCAATCCTCAATGTATAAATCTATAAGAATCTTTGATAAATCAGAAGCTATCAATTCATCATTGTAATTATTCAATTGCGAAATATAATTCATTAGCTGACTAACTTTGCCACTATTGATATATTTCTTAGCTTTTTCACTCTTACCCCTATACCAATTGATTAGCCCGGACGCTAATCCCTCGTCTTTGCCGAGACCAAGCACTTTTCTAGCTTCATCAACAGCAACTTCACGTTCTTTTATTAAATATTTAGAAAGTAATGTATGAACCTCTCGTACATTTTCTAAACACTGAATATATTCACCCTCTTCACTGAGAAGATTTGGTAACAAATCAAAAAGAATCTCTCTTGGATTAACCTCTATCTTTCGGAATATATTTCTGAATACCCTTATATATTCCATCTGTATTTCAGAATACCTTCCCTTATTGTCCTGAAAGTTCATGGCACACTGAGGCAATGATCTATACCATCGTTGAATAGCCGACACAAGTGCAGAAAGTCTTTTATGCTTTCCCTGTAGATGTTGACTAAATTCTTCATCTATAAATAATTTTTCTAGTGACTCTAAATACTTGTCCTTATTTGCATCCTTTTCTTCAATGTACAAATAATAATCTTCTGGTTTTTCACAGAGATTATTTAATATTTCAGCAGAAACATCTACTTCTTTTTCCTGTAAGTAAATAACAGGCATATTGCTCAATGTTACAAACTGGCTAGCAAGATAAATAGGAATAACACCATTTCTCATACCGTAGCTCTTGCCAAGTAATTTTTTAAAAAGCCTATCAAAAGAACGTTTTTCGCCAACTGACTTTTTAAAGAACTTACGAATCTCACTAATAGCTGCCTTAGTTCCTGGATTCATTATGTATTTATCCTTAGTAGGATAAATTCCCGTATATAGCAATGCAGATCTAAATACCATTGCTTCCGGACTGGTTCCAGTAATGTACACATCTAATGGTTCACCATTCAACAAAGATGTTATTACCGTATTTCTAGCCTTCAAATACTGCCCCGAAACTCGTCTTATATTCACCAATTCGTGATTAACAATCGGAGTGTCTTTATAGTACTCATCACAAATTGAGCTCATATAATTGTTAAACAAAGCATCTGAATGAATATCTAATATTTCTTTTGAAGCATGGAATATCATGCAATCCGAATTAACAATTCCTACAGTCTTATCTAAAGTTTCATTTATCTCAAAAATAACATCCTCTAACTGAAGCGTTAATTCCTGTTCCATTACCTGATGTTGTGAAATAAATTCTGAAGAAGCTAGTAATTCCTTTATAACAGTATATTTTTGAACATTTTCATCGATTTGAACAACTTCTGTTGGAAGAATAATTAATACTCTTTTATCTTCTATCTTTGATATTTTTTCAAGGCATTCTTTTCTTCGTCCTTCGTTCTGAATCAGCACGCACAGTATACATCCATCCGCAAAATTATTTCCGGACAATACTGTATTTATATCTGGCAAAGAAATAAATTCATCCTCTGTCAAATAAACATATCTAAAAAATCGAGTCATCTTAAAAAGCTGATTATGTCTCCTAGGAAGAAGATAATCCGTTTCAGCTATTTCAGAAACAACCTTCGACATTGAATACTTATTCTGCAATCCAGCAATTCTATTTTTGATTTCTTTGTCTAAATCAATTCCTACATTGTGCCTAAAAGCAAACTGATTTGTTCTAACACGATAAACTATCAGCTGCTTTTCTACTAACTTATTCAAGATTTCTGACACAGTTGAGTTTAATTTTCCAGAAGCAAGTTCTATTGTCTTCTCATCAGCAAGCAGTTCTTCTGGATGTCCAATCATGTGAATCAACGCTATTGTCTTGATTACTTTTCTTTCATCATCTGATTCAACTTTTGACAAAGCATAGTCTGCCTTCAACCACTCATTATGAATAAAAGCATCTGAAATATTTTCCTTAAATTGAATCTCAAAATAATCATATACAGCATCTGCGGCAACATATAAATAATCACCTGCTTTATGCTTAGCGATAATATTTGTCAGAGAATTAAACTCATCATAGCAAAGAAAGGTAAATATAGTTCTCTCGTTCTGAGCAACCTTCTCACTTATTCCTAATAGTAAATATGTAGCCAAAGGAAGGAGTGGAAAACACCCCTCTGCAATAATTGATTTAAAATCCTCTTCCTTTTCAAACACCCCTCTAAATACTTGGAGCTCAAAATTTTTATCTACTATCTTTTTAAAAGATTCTTTCTCGAATACTTCATTAATACATTCTGATTTCTTTATTGTATTTTTGATAAGCTCATAATTATTTTGACCACTAATTACAAACAGTCTCTCCTGAAGACGTCCTTCAACACCCTCAAATTCTTTTCTAACAACAGCATCGAGCCTTACTCCATATTCTTTAATACTTTTATGAGCAATCAAAACCATGTGAATTCTTCCACCATCTTCCTTACTACTAGATGAAAGTTCACACATATCTTGAAGTACGCGCATATCAGAAGCAAAAAACTCCTTACCATGACCTTCTATATATTTACTAAACTCATCAAAAACTATTATGATTCCATCGTAACCATAATTATTCTTTAACTCACGATTTATACTTTGATATACCTTTATTGCTTCCTGCTGAAGAATAGGTTCAAACAAACTACCTGCAGTAAGTTCTGGATATATCTTTCTGAAAAATGAAAGGGCGTTTTTATCAAAGCTTTCAAGTGCTTCAACAAACGAAGCCAGTGTCATATTTTCACCTGATAAAAAGTATCCCAATTGTGAATATGTGTTAGGAAATTTTTTTCTCCAATTATTAATAACATTTACTGCTTCTGAATAATAACTATCAGGCATAATATCTGATAATTTAGCTTTTTGCAGAGATTCATATAGTGAAATCAAAAATGCTTGATTCAAACTTTTATCTGTATTTGATACTAATACAGGTAAATACTTTTTATTCGAATCATATATCTCTCGAACAAGATTTCCCGCCTCTTGATCTATGCCTTCTATTTTTTTTATAAGTTTGTCTTTAGTTTTTGTCTTTCTTCCTGCAAGCAAAGCAAGCCACACCAAAATCAAATGTGACTTTCCTTTTCCATAAGGGCCAATCAAAACCGTGGCATTACCATGGTTTGATGACTTAATATCGTGCAGATAGCTCATTAAAATTGATAATGATGAACGTGTTGGAATGTAACTTTCAACTTTATCATCAGAATCTATGTCTAACATTAAATTCACAGAACTCTGAAATCTTCTATCTGTTGAAACCAATTGATGTAACGCTTTATTCATAACAAACTGTCCTTTATTACTTGAAATATTCTAAATAGATTTCATCTGGATTTTGTCGTTCTTTTATATATATCATATCTAATCCAGCTGTTTTATTTACAGTAAGCTTCCCTATATCAGCTAACGAATCAATATATTCCGTTAACATAGAACGTTTAATATTAAGACTCTTACCAACCATTCCAGGCATTGATACTAAATCATCCAAACTGACAGATTCTTCACATAATGATTTATTAATACCGTACCAAATTACCAATCTATCTAGTTGATTCTTAGATGGTTGCATCTTCCTATAGCTTTCTCCATCATTTCTAAGAAGATGTAATGTATAAAATGGACTTTTTTTCTTTTCTTCTGGATCAACCTGCCCCATTATCTCTTTTCCATACATTTGTAAAATGGCATCACAATCAGCTATGACTGAATTATTTGAAGGAGCTTTTCCGCTTCCATATTTCATCTGAACCAAATGGGACATTACTGCTTTAAAATCATCAACTGTAAAACTCTCCATTTCAAACTCAGAAAAGAATAAATACCAAGCTGTAACCTTTTCTTTGTTCATGACAAGATTTAAATGCAATATCCACAATGTATAAATATCTTCTATATATGGATCTTTTTCCAGGATTGCTTCGCCTAGTTTAGTTAATTTAGCCTTACCTGCTACTACAGTCACAAGTCCTGCCGCCTCTATCCAGTATCGAATAGATTTAGCCATATTCGGCCCTACACCGAGTCTATCAGCTCCATAGTATTCCTTAAATGTCTCCTCGCCATTAGGAGAAGAAATTTCCATCAAAGCCTTAGTAAACCATCCCTCTCTAGGAATAAAACTTTCATGACCTTTGAATCTATATTTTTTTGCTTCCATAGATTTAATATTTAATCACCTTTCTTTGTTGCCAAGACCTTTCTCATATAGCAACCGTTATTAAAATGATTTACACATTCAGTACATCGTACACATTTTTCATCATCAATTTTGTATACAATATTAGAACCGATTTCTGTGATAGAAATTGCATTATGCTTGCAAACACTCTCACAAGCCAAACACGCCATACACATCTGATATTTCGTAAGCTGGCATCTGACTTTTCCTTCTGCTGCAGTCATATTTTTACAACCTGCAAAATGATAATTTAAGATAGTAACTTTTAAATCTTTACTTCCAATTCGTCCACTTAATTTAAGAATTGGAACTCCTCGTAAGTTGATAACATACACTTCATTCAATCGTTTATTACCCATATCGAAATTAAGCTTTCCAAATGGTTTAAACAGTTCATATAAATCTTCTGAAATAGGTCGTTTTAAGGCAAAATTTATAGCATTTTCTTCTAGCGCGCATGGTGTAAATTCAACCAATGCATTACCTGCATACGCGACACCATTTCCACCTTGTCGAGCTTTCCAAAATCCACCATCAACATAATTCTCTGCATCAGACTTCCCTATTTCCTTGGCAAAATCAATCAAAAGATTTCTAAAACGATTGTATTGTTCTGGCATATATATCCTTGATAAGCATTCAGACCATGTTCCATTGTTAGGACAACACCAACATCCAACTCTGGAATAGCCCAATCTATATGCATTATTGAAATCTATTCCTGCAGTCAAAATATACAACCAGATATCGTAGTCCAACCAATCAATAACAGGCGAAATAGTCATTTGCTTTGTAATTTTTGGACTTTCAGACTCTCGTTCATATTTACTTCTACTTGCTGACTCACTTCTCCTTATTCCATAAAAAGTAATTATTCTCTTTTGATTCTTAAATAGAGCTGTTATCTTTCGCTGAATTGAACCAGTCTTAAAAATAGTGCAGCACCATCGCATGACTCTGCTCGGCGGACCAATCAATTTACATAAATCCTCAAAGTCTTTTTCTTTATTTCTTGATGAAACAACAGGAGTTCCTTGATGATTTTTTTTAAACCTATTTACATATTCATAAGTTTCTGGAAACTCTAAGGTTGTATCGCCAAAAATATGCAATATTTTCGGATTTGCTAATGCTCTAGTAACTAAGTCTGCAGTAACTGTTGAATCCTTTCCTCCACTGAAAGATATAAACATTTCTTCAGGCTTAGCATCTTTACACGCACTGCGAATATATTCCATAGCTTCACTAATTAAATATTCATATCTACTTGAATTTGCCTTTATAAATTTTTCAATGTATTCATCAAAATACTGATATGTATTAGCACTTTTATGCTTTTCAAGTTGAAGCCTTAAATCATCTGGATTCAAAGCATAAATGTCTTTCACAAACAGTTTTATTGGTTTACCATTTACAAAGTATCTGTTACCTGAGCCATTCCACACTGAATCCTTTTGGTACTTAAATGGTTCACCTATTGCTATTTCAATAAGCAACCGTTCTTCTGGAAATACTGGACGTAAATCTGTCGTTAAAGAATCACATGTATTTCCACAACATTCACAGACTGGCTCATATGTTGGAACATTACATTTACTGCACCAGAATATTTCTGATTTAACTAAAGACGCCCTCTGTCCACATACGGGACACTTACTTGTCTTGAGTTCAATATTATCTTTTTCACATCTATATATAATCATGATATCTTTCCACCAATTCTTCTGGTCGCACCCTTAGGTATGAACATACTTCAAGCATTTCCTGGCTCGAGAGAACATGTGTAGAATTAATATCAAGTTTGCAAATATCTATTTTAGTATCCAACGCCACTTGTTCTAATGATATTTTGCTATCGTATATATACTTTGCTATAGCTCTTGAAATTTCCATTATTCTTCCTAAAAACGCAATTATTTTCTCGAATACAGAGAGTACTAGTTTTATTATATTCTTTATAAACAAGAGTTTCAATCGAACAATTCTAGGTTATAGAGAAGTTTTACATATTTAATTGACTGACTATATTTTTCTGTTTTATCATCAGATTGAAAGAAATTAAAAGATATAATAATGGAGAAATGATGAAAAACGAAAGAATTGGGGCTATACTAAGATACTATAGAAAAGTTAATAATCTATCTGTCGCAGATGTTGTAAAGAAACTTGAAAGAGAAGATACTATTGTTGCTGAAAAAACTATATATGGATGGGAGAACTCCCAAACTCAACCAGACGCTGATAATTTGCTTAAATTATGTAAGATATACCATATTGATGATGTACTTTCTTCCTTTGAATATCTTCCTACAGAAACTACACCAATTCGACTTACTGAATTTGAAGAAAGATTAATAAAAAGATATCGTGACAAGCCAGAATATCATAATGCAATTAAAAAACTTTTAGACTTAGACTAGGCTCCTTCTTCTTTGGAAGGAGCCTTTTAAAAAATTTAATAAAATTTATATCGTTTTAGTGCAATCCATGGTAAGAAGATGGAAACTAAGAAGGGCTGCAACCTACAGCCCTTCTTTAGCATACTTTTCAAGCAACTCATCTATCTTTCGATTGGTATTATCAATCGCTGAATTTTGGTCTTCGATAAGTTTTACCCACAAATCTATTTCTGCGTATTTTTTGCGAGACCTAGTAGCCTTGGCATTGTCAGCTACCACTATCTTTACCTGAGCTTTCTTTTGCTCAAACAGAGGAATGATTACATAATACAGCCTATCATCCTTGAAGCTGAGGTAGCCAGCGATTTGGCCCCCATTGTTACGTAGATATAGCCTGTGGTTTGATACACCAGCTGGATATAAAAAGCTTCCTGCCTTTGGCACAGGCACATTCGGCTCAAGCTCTACCATTGCATCTATTTTATAAGCACTGGCATCCATTACCGCCAATTCATTCAGAGTGAGAGTGCTGTCAATAAACTGCCCTGTGAGCAAATATGTAATATCTGCCAGATACTTTTGTTTTATTACTGCTGGAGGCTCAAAAAACAAAGTAGGTCTTGCATTATCCAGCAGCTCCTTACTAGTCTCATAAAGACTCTTTAGGAATAATGAAAACTCCTCATCCTTTGACCACACATACTTGCCTCTGGCAATCTCTATAGTGCCGATACTTTCTCCCTCATAGTCCTCTACCTCATGAAGAATGGGGCGGACACAATATGCGTTTTTATTTTCCTTCGCATTCCAGTTTTTTGTTTTGGTAGACCTTTTTGTTGCAGGCCTCTTTTGGGTGTTATGATGTTTATCATGACCCACATCAAAGTCCTTCATTATCACTTCATAGGCTGTATTAATTTTTGCTGCCAGCTCACTATCATCAGACTCACTATTATCAGGATGATATTCATGCATCAACTTTCTATATTTTCTTTTAACGGTCCTGGCCTCCTCAGTGCCATCCAACCCCAGGATTTTTAATGCCCTACTTTTATTCATTAATATCTATCTGCTCCATCGTTAAAAATCGCCACGGCATTACCGTGGCGATTCTACTAATCCGCTATAACTTCCTTTAGTATAACTTCATTTCCTGTGACAAGATATGTGTTGCCACTGCCACAATGTGGACAAGTTTTACCATGGGCAACTGTCTCGTACTCCTGCTTACAATCCTCACAGAAGGTCACAGCCTTAATTGTTTCGCAAGTAAGCTTGCTGCCCTCCAGTCTTGGGTACTTTTTGGCATTCCAAGCCCAACAATCAATCAAATAATCTGGAATAACTGTGGAAACCTCGCCAATTGAGAGCACTACCTCATTGATGTGCTCAGCGTTGTTCTCAATAGCAACTTCCTCTACCTGTTTCGCTACATGAAACACAATACCTAATTCATGCATTATTTATACTTCCTCTCTAATAAAGCCCGCCCTTAAATACAAAACCTTCTAGTTTTCCGTGCTCCCGCAAGCCATCTCCCATCGGAGCCAAGGAAACCTCCCTAAAGGGTCCCTCCTTAACTCCATGGGGCCCTCTTGCTCGCGCTTGCCTAGGTTGAGCTGGTTTTGTATACAGGGCTCATTAAAAGCTTAAAGTCTATTTGTGAGACTTTTTATACGCCTTGTGTTCACGTTCCGCCTGTTTTTCTGCTTCGCTCTTGCGAGAGAAGGCAATTTTAGCGGCACGTTTAACTGCATATGCGCCGATATGCTTGAATTTATCCTCCGATTTAACCATGTGTGTGCACTCAGGATGAGTTCTGTGAAGGTGGATTGCGTCAAATGCACACTTTGTTGTGCAGACACCACATCCGATACACTTATTCTCATCAACTACAGAAGCACCGCACTTTAGGCAACGACTAGCCTCAGCCTTTACCTGCTCCTCTGTTAATGTAAGGTGAGCATCTCGGAAGGAATTCTTCATATCAATGCTTGTATCTATAGCTGGCTCATTGCGACCTGCTGTGTCATATTCTTCCACAAGAATGTTGTCCTTGTCAAGCTCAATAAAATCTCTGCGATTCTTTCCAATTGTCATTGAGCAACCTGGCTGTACAAATCTATGTAGAGAATCAGCAGCACACTTTCCTGCCTCAATAGCATCAATTGCAAACTTAGGACCAGAATAAACATCACCACCAACAAATATATCTGGCTGTGCTGTCTGGTATGTAAGCTTGTCCGCAACAGGATAATTGCCATGCCAAAACTCTACCTTTTCTTTTCCAGCACCAAGGAGGCCGCCCCACTCAATTCCCTGACCGATAGCAAAGATTATATGCTTGCACTCTACAGTCTTTGTATCATTTTCATCATATTGAGGATTAAATTTTCCTTCTGCATCAAATACTGATATGCACTTTTTAAATACAATACCACATACATTTCCCTCTGAATCTTTGAGAACTTCCTTTGGACCCCAACCATTGTTGATTGCAATATTCTCTTCAAGTGTCTCAGTGATTTCTGAGTTGTTAGCTGGCATCTCACCTCTTGACTCAAGACAGAACATCTGTGGGTTGCCAGCACCAAATCTAGCAGCTGTACGTACGCAGTCGATAGCTACGTTACCACCACCCACAACTACTACGTTACCATCCATCTTCTGGCTCTGATTCTCAAGTGCCTTATGAAGGAATGTAACGGCGATGTCGATACCAGACTTTGCGTCTGTTCCAGGGATTGGTGGAATCTTGCCGCCCTGGCAACCGATTGCAATATAGAATGCCTTGTAGCCCTGGTCACGAAGCTCATCAAGAGTGATATCCTTACCAACCTCTACGTTACACTTAATCTCTACGCCCAGCTGACGGATAACATCAATTTCAGCCTCAACTACATCCTTCTCAAGCTTCCAGGTTGGGATACCCCATGTGAGCATACCACCTGGACGACTGTTCTTTTCAAATACTGTTGGCTTATAACCCTTAGTTGCAAGGTAGTAAGCACATGAAAGACCTGCAGGGCCTGAGCCGATGATTGCAATCTTGTCATCCCACTGAGTTAAGCGGTTTGAAGGGATGTCGATTGGGGGAATATATCTTGTCTCTGCGTGTAAATCACGCTCAGCAATAAACTTCTTGATATCATCGATAGCAACTGGTGCATCGATAGTACCACGTGTACAAGCAGCCTCACATCTCTTGTTACATACGCGACCGCAGATAGCTGGGAACGGGTTATCCTTCTTTATGAGTGCAAGTGCATCATCATAGCGGCCATTCTTTGCCATGTTTACATAACCCTGAACAGATACGTGTGCAGGACATGCTACCTTACATGGAGCTGTACCTGTGTCGTAGCAGTTCTTACGGTTGTTGTCACGATAATCCTCGTCATATTTATCCTTGCCCCAGTGAACTCTGTCTGGAAGAACTACCTTTGGATACTCTACCTGTGAGCCGTCCTTCTTGCAAAGCTTCTGACCAAGCTTAACTGCGCCAGCTGGGCAGTACTCTACGCACTTACCACAAGCTACACACTTCTCGGCCTCAACATGAGCTGTGTAAGCAGAGCGTGACATATTAGGTGTATTAAAAAGCTGTGATGTACGAAGTGCGTTACAAATGTTTACGTTACAGTTGCAAAGACCAAAAATCTTGTTTTCCCCATCTATGTTTGTAATCTGGTGAACGTAACCAAGTGTCTCAGCACGCTCAACGATACGCATAGCCTCCTCATATGTGATATCGTGCCCCTTGCCCGTCTCACGGCAGTAGTCAGCGAAGTCACCAAGGCCGATACACCAGTTCATTTCGTCATCGCCACAGCCCTCTTCAAGACAAGCACGTGATACACGACATGAACACTGACCTACACCGATATGACCTTCGTATTTTTTGAGCCAATATGAAATCTGCTCAAGATCCACCTTTTCATTTTCAAACTCAATAGCCTTTTCCACAGGAATGACGTGCATACCTACACCAGCACCACCTGGTGGGATAAGGTGTGTAAGACCATCAAGTGGAATATATGTCATTCTCTCAAAGAATGATGCAACAGCTGGATGCTGCTTAATTCTATTATTTGAACGCTCACCTGGAACTGACTCTTCCATGTTGAAAAGCTCTGCAGAACCTGGAACAAAGATTGGAAGCACATATCTTCTCTCAGACTGTGGTGCTGTACGTCCGTTGTGATCGTAGTGATTACCATAGTCGTACTCCAAGAGACCGATGTATGACATATCATCAAGTAACTTCTGGAAAGCCTCTTTATCCTTAGCCTTCTCAGGATTCATTTTGCAGAGATCCTCGAATGTATAGTGATGGCGAACCTTCATTGTAAGGCCAACCTCTGCCATCTCCTCTGTTACGATTTCTGCAAGGCCCCAATATTCTGGATCCTCTACCTTTACGCCAAACATCTTGTGTGGCATAACATCTGTAATTTTTCTTCCAAGCGCGATAATCTTCTTGCTTGGCTCCTTATCATGCATGTGTGGTGGCATGATAGCTTTACTCATTTCTGGCATTATTAATTCTCCCTTATTATTATTTTCCCCAATTGATATTTTTTATCAATTAACTATTCTATACTAGCATACCCCTATGCTAGAAATAAATAATAAAGAAAAAGCCTTGGGAATTTTGGTCGTAGTATCCAAAATTTCCCAAGGCTTCTATACCATAATGCACAAATTCCAAATGTGGCTTTTACGGGACAGAAAAAATCTTTATATTTCCACATGTAATTTTTTAGTCATATATGTAATAAGCATATCCAACCCCGCTTCATTCTCACCACCTCTAGGAATGATAATATCCGCATATTTCTTAGATGGCTCAACAAATTCCTCATGCATAGGCTTTACAGTCTCACTATACTGATCGAGTATTGATTCTATGCTTCTTCCTCTTTCGATCATATCACGCTTAATACGGCGCATAAGTCTCTCATCTGCATCGGTATCAACAAAAATCTTGATATCCATTAAATCTCTAAGTTCCTTGTTTTCAAGGATAAGAATTCCTTCCATAACAATGACAGTCTTAGGCTCTATGCGTATAGTTTGATCTGAACGATTATGATTTACATAATCATACACTGGCATATCAATTGGGTAGCCCTTAATAAGCTTTCTAACATCCTCTGCCATTCTGTCGGATTCAAATGAATCTGGATGATCATAATTAAGTCTACTTCTTTCCTCATAGCTCATATTAGGATGAGCCTTGTAGTAAGAATCGTGACTAATCACAGCAATATCTTCTCCAAAAAAATCCTGAAGCTTTTTAATAATTGTTGTCTTGCCTGATGCAGAGCCTCCTGCAACGCCAAGAACGCAAATTTTCTCTGACATAAATACTCCTTATGGTTTAAATCTTTTAAATCCCTCACCGTACACTGCCTTCGATTCCATTATGACAATAAATGCGTCCACGTCAATCTTTTTTGCAACTCGATTGACCTGATACATTTGCTTGTCAGAGCAGGCACACATGAGCACCTGTCTCTCATCACCCTTGTAGCCGCCCTTTGCTGTAAAAATTGTTGTGCCCCTCTCAACAGCTTTATCAATAGCATCGGCAATTGCCTCAGCCTTATTGGTAACAATCATACACATCATACCAGAATCTGCATTAATCATCACCTTATCCACTACTACCGAACCCACATAACTGATAAGGAAGCCATAGCATAACGCCTCAAATGAATGAGCGTAGGCAACGGTATCAATTAAGATTATCACTACATCCACTATAAAGAATATTCTTCCCAGTGACATGTGCGGATGCTTTGCTTTGATAATCATCATTACGAAATCGGCTCCACCTGTAGAGGAGTTTCGCATATAAACAAGTGCATATCCCAAGCCTGTAAATACACCTACAACAAGTGCATTTAAAAGTATATTTGAAAGCTCAATTCTTGGTATAAATGGCGCAACAAAGTCCATCATAAAGGTGCCTATTGCCATTGTTTTAAATGTCTTGAGCAAAAATTTTCTTCCCAAGACTTTATATGCTGCAAATATCAAAGGGATATTTAAAATGATTGTCACAATACCAATTTTCCAGCCCCAGTACTGGTAAAAAATCATAGCTATACCAGTAAGTCCTGTCAATGGAAATTTTGCATCAGCCGCAAAATTATATAGGGCAATACCGATGCAAAGACCTGACAGTGCATCCATCAAAATATCAATTAATAATTCTTTTCTTTTTTCTGCTGACATAATTCCCCCTAGTCCGCAAGTTACACTCACAAGCCTAAGAGTTTCTCAGCTCGACAACACGTCTCGCCTAAGAAACCTTAGAGCTTGTGAGCTACTTGCTCATTGGCTAACTGAACGCGAAATAATTACTTCGCTGCAAATCGCTTTGTTATGCCATGTAGCACCTTAACTACAGTGTCCATGCCCTCGGCTGTAATGTGCTCCATTGGGCCGTGGAAGTTGTAACCACCAGTGCCAAGATTCGGACATGGCAATCCCATAAATGAAAGACGCGCTCCATCTGTGCCTCCACGTATTGCAACTGCCTTTGGATTTTCTCCTGCATCCTTTAATGCTTCGAAGGCATAGTCAATAAGGAACATGTGTGGCTTAATCATCTCTAGCATGTTTTGATATTGATCCTTTATGGTAAGTTCACATGTACCCTCGCCATATTTCTGATTGATGATATTTGCTGCATGCTCCATCACCTTTTTCTTTTCTGCGAACTTATCAGCATCATGGTCGCGAATAATGTACGAAAGCTCTGCTGCTGCAACGTCGCCCTTCATATCAGTGAGATGGAAAAAGCCTTCGTAACCCTCAGTCTGACTAGGTGTCTGTGTTGGTGGAAGCATACTGTTAAATTCCATAGCAACAAGGGCTGCATTAACCATAATGTCCTTTGCATCACCAGGATGAATATTAACGCCATTGAACTTAACCTCTGCTGCCGCTGCATTAAAATTCTCGTATTCTACAGCGTTTTCCTCGCCACCGTCTACCGTATATGCGAAGTCCGCACCAAAACGCTTAACATCAAAGTGATCTGCGCCTGCACCAATCTCCTCGTCAGGTGTAAAACCAATACAAATTTTGCCGTGTGGCACATCACTATTAATAATCTCCTCAGCGAATGTCATAATCTCGGCAACGCCTGACTTGTCATCTGCACCAAGAAGTGTAGTACCGTCTGTGTGGATAAGTGTACGTCCTTTTAAAGTCTTAAGATGTGGAAAATCAGCTACCTTTATAGTACGTCCGCTATTGCCTAGTACAACATCTTCTCCATCATAATTTTCAACAACCACTGGATTAACATTTTCCCCTGAAAAATCTGGTGCTGTATCCATATGAGCAATAAATCCAACAACTTTTTTATCCTCAAAGCCTGGTGTTGCTGGAATAGATGCATAAACATAGCATTTGTCATCTACCTGGGCATTGGTAACACCAATTGCATGAAGCTCCTCCACCAAAATTTTTGCTAAATCAAACTGTCTAGCTGTTGAAGGTACTGTAGTGCTATCTTCATCACTAGTAGTATAAACCTTTACATATTTTAATAATCTCTCGTAAGCTCTCATCTTATTCTCCTTCTAAAAATTGACACATATATAGATTCTTGTTTTTCATCAGAAAAACAGGAATCGTAAATACCAAGATTTTACTGAAAGGAAAATCTTGTCCTGCGAAGCAGGATTCTTGCTGACATTTTCCTTGTTTTGTCAGCAAGAAGTCATAACTTCTTTTTTTTGATGAAAAACAAAAGCTTATATTAAACACATGGTTTTTAATATGTACAACCATAAAGTAAGGGTAAATGCCGACAAAATCGTAGTCAGCATGACGATCCCTGCTGAAACGGTTCCATTATACCCCATAGATTTTGCCATGACAAATGAGGACACAGTTGTTGGCGAACCTGCCATTATTAGTATGGCAATTAGCTTTTCATGGGTATAGCCTAGAGCCACAGCAATTGGAATCCACAATGCACAAAACCCAACAAGCTTTAACATAGTAGCTGTTGCTGTTGGACCTATTTTTGTAATTGCTTCCTTAAAATTGAAGCTTGCCCCAAGAGCCATTAATCCCAACGGTGTTGCAAGGGAACCAACATAATAGGTTGTCTTTGGCAATAATATTGCTACTGGTATAAGCCCTCTGATAATGCCAAGAAAAACACCTATAAGAATAGGATTTGTAGCAACACCCCAAAGAGTTTTTCTGATTAGTTTTGGAGTTAAGCCGCCTTCTCCTTTTCCAGCAGTCAAAACAACCACTGCTGAAATATTATATAGTGGCACTGCGCCAATAATCATCAGTGGGGTCATGCCCGCACTACCATAAAGATTTGTGGCTATGCCCACTCCTAAAAGAGCGGCGCTGCTTCTGTAGGTTCCCTGAATAAATTCTGGGCGAATAGCTTTGTCCTTAAATAAAAAAGAAATTCCTAGCCCAATCAGGATAGAGGCCAATGTAGCCATAAAACAAAATAACACAAATCCTGTATCCCATAATTCTTCTACTTCGGATGTGGCAAGTTCGTTATATACCAAAACCGGTAAGGCTATCTTGAACACAAAGTTATTAATGCCCTTTGTCAGCTCATCATTAAAAATATTAATGGCTTTAAAAAAATACCCAAGCACCATCAACAAGAAAATTGGTACTGTTGCATTCAGACAAAACAACAAATTCTCTATCATCATCAAACTCCTGATGTCAAAAATACTTATAAGCAAAAAACAAGAGTCCAGTTAAAAACCAGACCCTTTATAATCGTTTTGTGTTATTGTGAAATCATAAACTCCAAAAGTCTTTTCGCATCCTCTGGCTCGTAAGCAATAAGCTCGAGCTCTGGGATAGTTTCGCTTGTTTGGAAAATATTAGCTAGTGAAACGAATTGTGAAAGCTTTGACTTAAGATTAAGTCTATCACCTTCTCCTGTAACTAACTCTACCCTGCCTTCGCAGCTGTCTACAACCTTAAAAAAGGCTTCAGTATCTTTGATATTTGTAATCTTCATATTGTCCTCCTTTTGGATAACAAACATTAACCTATCGACACCCTAATAATAGTACATAAAATCATAACTGTCTAATAAATAATCTGTGAACAAATATCTTATTTTTTATGTCCTACTATCTTATACGTTGAAACGGAATGTAATTACATCTCCATCAGCAACAACATATTCCTTGCCTTCCATACGTACAAGTCCCTTTTCCCTTGCTGCTGTCATAGAACCGTTAGCCATCAAATCATCATAGCTTACTACCTCAGCCTTGATGAAGCCACGCTCGAAATCTGTGTGAATCTTACCAGCGGCCTGTGGAGCCTTTGTGCCCTTCTTGATTGTCCATGCACGAGTCTCGTCCTCACCAGAAGTAAGGTAAGAAATAAGACCAAGTAATCTATATGAAGCAGTGATAAGCTTATCAAGACCTGACTCTTCAAGTCCCATTGCCTCTAAGAACTCCTGCTTTTCCTCATCTGACTCAAGCTCTGAAATCTCCTGCTCAATCTGTGCTGAGATAACAAATACCTCTGAACCTTCCTTTGCAGCGTACTCTCTAACAGCCTGTACATTCTTGTTGTTAGCGCCGTCATCTGCAAGATCCTCATCCTCTACATTAGCAGCATAGATAACTGGCTTTGCTGTAAGAAGATTGTACTCCTTGAAGTAAGCTTCCTCATCCTCATCATTAAGCTCAAATGTCTTAGCCATGTTGCCAGCTTCCATGTGATCTAAAAGACGCTTTTGCATGGCAGCTTCCTTCTGGAGAGTCTTGTCCATACGAGCGCTACGTTCTGTCTTAGAATACCTGCGCTCCATAACTTCCATATCTGCGAAAAGAAGCTCAAGGTTGATTGTCTCAATATCTCTTAAAGAATCGATGCTGCCATCAACGTGAACAACATTAGCATCCTCAAAGCAACGTACCACATGAACGATTGCATCTACCTCACGGATGTTTGCAAGGAACTGGTTTCCAAGTCCCTCACCCTTTGATGCCCCCTTTACAAGACCTGCAATATCAACAAACTCGATTGTTGCTGGTACTGTCTTCTTAGAATTGTACATCTTTGTAAGCTCATCAAGACGCTTATCTGGTACTGATACTACACCTACATTAGGGTCGATTGTAGCGAATGGATAGTTGGCAGCAAGTGCGCCAGCCTTTGTAAGTGAATTAAAAAGTGTTGATTTTCCAACGTTTGGAAGTCCCACAATGCCAAGCTTCATGGTAATTTATCTCCTTCATCTATATCGTTTTATGTTGATTTGTAAAATTTAGTCTAAACCCAATGTATATTAGCATACTTTAGAGATTTTCTCTACCCTTAGGTTGTCATCAGTATTTTTTGCCTTTAATTTCTGTGCCTACAGCTGTTTCATCAGCCCTTCTAGCCCCTGCTCATTATAAATGTCCTTGTAGTATGAAACCTCTGCTGCAATAAGCTCATCTATGATTTCCATTCCAAGGAGCTCCACAGGTGCTTTATCATCTGTGAGAATAAGATTGCCCGGCTCATAGTCTTGAAGATTTTCCTGAACCTTGCTCATCATATAAAGCAAATCTTCATTATCCTCTCCAGCCACACCTGCTGCAAGCTTGTTTTCCATATCATCATTCATGCTGGCATATAAAATTCTGTTTGTGTTTCCCTGCACATTAGCTGTCATAACATGGTTAAAAACTTTACCAATGGTATCTGCAAGATAATAGTTGATATTATCTTCCGAATCACTTCTCATGTTAAGATTAACCACCATTACACCGTTTTCTGTAAGATGTTCCTTGACTAAAGTAAAAAACTCTACGCTAGACATCTGAAATGGAATAGTGATGTCCTGGTAGGCGTCAACCATAATCACATCATATTTCTCGTCTATTACATTTAAATAGGCTCTCCCATCGTAGGTTACAACTGGTACATCCTCAGGAAGCTCAAAATACTCATGTGCAAGATTTGTTATTTTCTCGTCGATTTCCACTCCAGTTATTTCAACGTTATCAAAATATCTTTCGCATTGAGTGGCATAAGTTCCAGAGCCATTTCCTAAAACAAGTATCTTGGTTGGTGTGGTGGAATCATAATCGTCTCCCATATACACTGCAGCCATGGCATGGTCATAATAATAACCTGTTGGTCCCTTTTCCTTCGTATATACGGATTGAGTTCCAAACAATACATTGGTAGACAATACCACTTGTCTGTCGTTTTCATATACTTGAAGGTAATTGTATATAGACTCTCCCTCATATGTTAAGTCAGTCTGCCAAAAAGCGAAGCTGCTATTATGGCCAAGAAGACAGCAGACTAAAAATAAAGCTACACTAACAGGTACCTTCTTGGCCTTTCGAAAATTTACTCCCGAGCTAACAAAATATATTATACAAAGCACTAACAAAATGCCTGCAAATATCAAAAATGTAATTGAGGTTCCAACTGCTGGAATACTAATAAAGGTAGGCACAAATGTACCTATAATGCTGCCGATTGTGTTGCTGGCATTAAGCTTGCCTACCACACTACCACTATCATCCAGACTATCCACTGAAAACTTAACAAGAGAAGGGGTAACTGTGCCAAGCAGAAATAACGGAAATACGAATATTATCATACAGGCTACAAACCCAGCAATAACAAGGAAATTATTGCTTACTGTAAAAATCAAAAGTGCAGATATTCCAATTATTATATATTTTCCGACCACTGGAATAGCGGCAATCCAAATGGCAGCTATTATGATTCGAGCATACAATTTATCTGGATTCGGATCCTTATCTGCAGCCTTACCCCCATAAAGATTTCCCAGGGCCATGGCAATCATAATTGTGCCAATGATAATAGTCCAAACTATCTGTGAAGAACTGAAATAAGGTGCTAAAAGTCTACTGGCTCCAAGCTCCACTGCCATCACTGACATGCCCGCAAAAAATTCAGTTAAATACAAATACAACTTGTTCTTTAGAATTGGTCTCACAAACATTATCCTCCTAGATTTATATATAATTTGCCCCACTAGCCATTACTTGGCGTCCATATAAAACTTAAAGCTACTATCAGAAAGGGCAATATATGCTTCTTTACCATAGAGCATTTTAGCTGGCAGCTGCCAAGGCTTTCCATAGTAAAAACTATCGGCAACAAACTTGTTGTCTACATACAGCTGAGCCACATCATATTCAAATGGAATTTCCACCATACCCTCAGGACTGCTTACCTGTATTTTCTTCCAGCTTAGCTTGTATTCTCCACCATAGGCAAATTCTTCCTTGTACACAGCTTCAAAGGGTTGCTCCACATCTTCAGTGGTAAATTCTGCTCTTTCATAGGAAATGCCTATTATCTCATCTCCAAGCTTATACAAGTCCTTTCCTTCGCCAAAATACACCTTGCCATCTATTTTTCTAAGGTATAAGGCTCTTTCCCAGCTCAAGACATTTATCCTTACTCCAGTCACATCCAGATAACCATTGATATCTATATTATATTCTATTCCACCTATTGAAAATTTAGGAGAAATACCTGGTATTGCAGCAAAATACAAATTATTGTCCTGGCTGCATAATAGCTGGGCCAGAGCGTAATCAATTTTTATTTCTCTAAACTCCAGGTTAAATGGCAAAATAAAGGCTATATCCCCTTTTATATCTATAGGCGGAAGCTTTACAATGCCAGTATCTAACTCAGCCCCAAAAACATCATCTAATACTAAACCTCGCTGATGATGATTTACAAAAATAAAGCCGCTTTCGCCGTTAGTTCTCATAGCGTATCTAAGGCCCGACCTATCGTCCTCTTTTATAAACTTATCAGCTGCCACACTCTCCATGGGTGCTAAGATATGTCCAAATTCATTTACAAACAGATGCAAAAGATTGCAAAGTCGATACTTGTCCCTAATCTGTCCATATTGACCTATACAGGTCTGAAAATCATAATTTAAAATGGCATAATCATTAGGGTAGCCAGTTGCCTTGCTTTCCTGTAATGTTGATAAGCTACCCAGCTTATTTGCGCCGCCATGATACATGTAGTATCCGACCAGGTTGTTACCACAGCCCAATTTAACAAGACTGAGGCTATATGCATCCATTCCAGATACATACGGTCTTCGTATATACGATAATGGCAAGCCACTTCCAAGCTCGCAAGTTGCAAAAGGATAGTCCTCATAGGGTAAAGCCCAGCCATCCTCATCTGTAGCACCTATTAAATCCATGCCGATTGCCGCATCATTTCTATTTGTATCAAAAGTAAAGTGCTTTGATGGTGGGAGCTTATTAGTATGCTCCAGCCAGGGTGCATCCACATAGGCTCCAAATACTGGTAGAAATTCCTTCAAAGGAAACTTGGCACCATACAAGCTATTCCACCCTGTAACCGTCCAAATAGGCACATCAAATCCAATCTCCCTTGCTATTTCCTTTAGCTTGCCTAAATGCTGGGCATCATCCACAAGCTCATTTTCAATTTGAATACCAATTATCGGTCCACCATCCTTGAAAAACAGCCCCTTTACCTGCTGGTAAATAGTTTGATACCATTTCTTCACCAATTCAAGATAGACCGGATTATTCTCCCTAAGCTTACAGTCCTTTTCTAAAAGCCAATCAGGAAAACCACCATTTCTAACCTCGCCATGGCACCAAGGACCTATTCGTAGAACCATCGATAGTCCACTTTTTTGGCAGAGTTTTGCAAAGCGTCTAAGGTCTCTATCTCCTGAAAAATCGTATTTTTCCTCAATCTCCTGATGATAAATCCAGAAAACATAGGTGGCAACAGTTGTGATACCACCAGCCTTCATTTTTGCTAATTCTATCTCCCAGTTTTCGCAGTTGTCTCTAACATAATGGTATTCTCCCATCACGCCAATCCAAGGTATCCCGTCCTTTGATATAAACCTACTGTTTATACTGATGCTTTTTCCATCGTCTCTGGTTTGTCCTAAATTTAAATGGTCCCCTTTAACTATTTCTTTTTTGTATTTCTTAAAACCATATGTCATAAAAACATCCTCCATCCCATTCTCCTTGATATATTGTACCCAATCAACCTTGGTAATTCCATTGAAAGATTGACATTTCATTGGAATAATAGATAATAGTTTTGACTTTAACTGGGAAGGACTTATACATATATGAAAAATAACGACAAAATTAAAGGTATAATTTTTATTCTTTTAGCCGCACTTGGCTTTTCACTAATGACATTTTTCGTGAGAATTTCTGGTGAGCTTCCAACAATGCAAAAAGCATTTTTTAGAAATTTTGTTGCACTTTTTGTGGCCTCTGTAGCCATTGTTAAAAGCAAGAAAATGCCTGCTATTGGAAAGGGAAATCGATTAGATATTTTGCTTCGCTCTGCATTTGGTACAGCAGGTCTTATTGCAAACTTTTACGCAGTTGACAGACTTGGTATTGCTGATGCAAATATGCTCAATAAGCTGTCACCGTTTTTTGCAATTATACTCTCTATTTTCATTTTAAAAGAGATTCCTAACTCCTTTGATATTCTTACAACAATTATCGCATTCATCGGAGCTCTATTTATAATAAGACCAACAGGAGCTTTTTCTTCAGTATTTCCAGCACTGATTGGATTATTCGGCGGCTTTAGCGCTGGCACCGCCTATGTATTTGTGCGTAAGCTAACAAAAAAGGGAGTACAAACACCTGTAATCGTATTTGTATTCTCCCTATTTTCATGCCTTGTTACACTTCCATTTTTAATTGCGGAATATACTCCAATGAATATAAAACAGTGGATTTTCCTAATCCTTGCAGGTGTTTCTGCATCCCTTGGGCAATTTTCCATTACCACTGCCTACAAATATGCACCAGCCAAGGAAATCTCTGTGTTTGATTACACCCAGGTTATCTTTGCTGCTATCCTTGGCTTTATCTTCTTTGGAGAAATCCCGGTTGCCTATAGTTTTATCGGCTATGGAATAATCATTGGCATTGCTATCATCAGATGGCACCGCAACTTAAAAGCATAGGTTTTTGTTTTTCTGCTGAAAAACAAAAACCTATGACTTTCAGTTAAAATTTACATGTAAAGGTAATCACGCCATCACGCCAATTTGCTTTTATATCCCCATGATATCTTTCCATCAAGCCCTGGGCTATAGATAAGCCTACGCCATAGCCCTCTTTATCAATGTTATGTGCCTGATCACCTCTGTAGAATCTGTCAAAGAATCTGTTGTAATCTATGCCAGCTCCACTTTCGTAATCATTGGAAACTCTCAAATAAATATTTTTATGCTTCTTGTCAGTACCTAAACCAACAACAATCTTTCCGTTTTTGTCACAGTATTTTATAGCATTATCAATTAACAAGGTAGCAATCTGTCTAATGTCTCCCTCATGGGCAAGCATAACAATGCCATCTGCTATGGATAATTCCATAGTTTTACCATCGGAGGTTGCTACTGGCTCAAAGGATTTGGCAGTATCCTTTACAATGGCTGTAAAATCTGTTTCCACCCTATCTTCCTTGCTATCCTTTTCGCCTGCTTTCGTGACAAGTACAAGATTCTGAACAAGACCAGTCAGTCTATCTACCTGCCGCATTGTGGACTGGGTCCATTCGTTCTCGGTTCCCATCATTTCCAGCATTTCTGTGTTTGCTTTTATCACAGCAAGAGGCGTCTTAAGCTCATGGCTTGCATTAGTAATAAATGCCTTTTGAAGCTCAGCATTTTTTATTTCTGGCTGGATTATACGGCCTGCCCAGGACTTTATAACAGCCGTGGAGATAACCATTCCCATGCCTATGAGAATGCATGCCAATAGCACCAATCGCCTATTGATTGAAACCTGGGTGCTACAATCCAGTACAACTACGATTTGCCCACCATTATCTCTATCAGCAACCATGTAATAGTAATCATCATAGCTGCCGAATTTTAGCCAACGCTTCATTACCGTATTTGCGTAGGTAACAGCCTGATTTCCCTCTACAGCTGCAGTATGAGAGGTTATCACACGCTCCACATCACCTTCTTCGGTAAAGGTTACAGCAAAATATCTTGTAGAATAATAAAATTCATCAGAGAAATACTCACTCTCCACACCAAACAATTTCTCCAGCTGTGCTACGAAGTCATTTTTATTGGCAATAGTATCACCATTATCAGATGTATTTTCCGATTCTATACTTTCGTACTGCATTGGAAGTACACCATCATTTTCCACTATATACTCAATGTTGTCACGAATCTGCCCTCTAGTCATAAGGGCATTAAAAACGTAGATACAACCAGCTATAAAGGTCATTACAACAAAAAATGAAACCATAGCCGTAACAATGAATTTATTTTTTAATCTTTTTATAGCTTTTTCACTCATTTACAACCACCTGAAAAGGTCCACCCTTTTCACCTTTAATTGCAACATTAGAATCTATATACTCCAGTTTTCCTTGGAGGAAGTTAACATACAACCAAACTGTTTCTTCCTCAGCTCCATCCTCGTCATTCCAAACATGCTCTACTAAATAATTGTTCTCGACTGGGTGCTCCTTATTTAGCAGTAGAGCCTGCATTAATGAAAATTCCTTTAATGAAAGTCTTACCGTATTCGCCGAGCAAAGCTCCAGACTTTCTGACTTTAAGGTAATATCACCAAAGGAAAGCTCCTTGGCTGCGTATTGGCTACCTCTCCTGGTAAGAGCCTTAACTCTTGCCAGGAGCTCTTTCATGGCAAAAGGCTTGGTAAGGTAATCATCTGCACCTGCATCCAACCCCTCAACTCTATCATCAACCTCTGCCTTTGCAGTTAGCATCAACACTGGTGTTACGATGTTACGATTTCTAAGCTCTCTAAGAACCTCCAGCCCAGTCATTTTAGGCATCATAATATCTAATATAATGCCATCATAGCCATTGCTTAATGCCAGGTTCAATGCCTCTTTGCCATCAAAAGCACTATCAACATCAAAGCCCTGCAGCTGTAGCATTTGGGTAATGACATTATTTAAGTCCAATGTATCCTCTGCAAGTAAAATTTTCATAATATTATAATTCCTTTCGAATCATGTCACGTATAGTCTGCATTGACATATCTGTGGATGCCAGCTCGTCTGCACAGCGCTTTAGTTCCGCTATAATGAGCTTGTCATTTTCACTGGCAGTTTTCTTGTAGTGAATATGGTGCTCCAAAGCCGCCCAAGTATCCATGGATATTGTACGAAGCTGAATCTCCACAAAATAACTGTTATCGTATTTCAAAATCATATGGAGACTTCGATACCCATTAGGCTTTGCATGCTTAATATAGTCCTTTTCCTCCACTACCTCTACCTTTGCCATGCTTGTTAGATGCTCTCGCACTGAATATACATCACTGATGAAGGCACAGACAACTCTTATACCAATAGCATCATGGATAAGCTCCAAAGCAGATTCTGTGGTCTCAGGCAAATTTTGACGTCTACATTTTTCCCGCATGCTTTCCTCAGACTTGATTCTTGCTCTGCAGTGCTCAACTGGATCACTGCCAAATTCTTCAGCCATATTTGCCCTTAGCTCATCAATGGAACCAAGTATAATATTCATAACATCTTCCATAGCATCTATATGATTGCCATAAATTGATTCTCTCAAAATTTCTCCTACTCTAGCACCGCATCTATTAGTACAAAATACAGTCCTTCACCCTTTTTATAAGTTGCAAATGTTCCTACAACAGTAATTCCATCTCCATCATCAGGGTATTCCTCAGCATCAGCCAAAACGTATTCGATACCTTCTGTGCAACACCCCAAGGCATCATATACTATGCAAGAATGGGTATTTCCGTGAGTAGTATTGCTATCTCCCTCCATCCTTACCAATTGCCCCTTGTAATCTGAGGGATTTGCCAACATATCAGCTACATAGGAATACACCATTGTTGATGACATAGTTGTTAAATCCACATCCACATCAGAAGCTTTCTGACTTTTTCCACAACCAGTATGTGTAAACACTATACAAATAGTTAGTAACAATAAAGTTAATTTTTTCATAAATACCTAAAACTCTACAATTTCATCGGCTACACCCATAGTTGATTTTCTATGGGACACAAGCACCACAGTTCTATCCTCAGCTTCTTCTTTTAAGGATTTTAAAATAATACCCTCATTTAATGAATCGAGGGTACTGGTTGGCTCATCCATCAGCATCAAATTACCCTGGTGCAAAAAGGCTCTGGCAATGCCAATCCTTTGCTTTTCGCCACCTGAAAGAGTAGATCCAAGCTCGCCAACCATAGTATCATAACCATGTGATAGACTTGCGACGAACTGGTGAAGGCTGGCCTTTTTGGAGGCAGCTATTATTTCTTCTCTGGTTGCATCAGGTTTACCAATTCCTATATTCTTTGCAATGGTATCATGACTAATCCATGTATCCTGGGTAACGAAGGATTGATTTTCCCTGAGGGAGGCTGTATTAATATAATCTACTGTAACTGGTCCGTCCACCTTGTCATAATAATAAATCTGCCCCTCATCAATATCCCAAAATCTCATTAGAAGCCTGAGGAAGGTTGATTTTCCACAGCCACTAGGTCCATGAATTCCAAGAATCTTGCCTTTTGGAATGCTGACTGACCTACTACGTAGCACCTCTAAATCATCATAGCTAAAGGATACGTTATTTACTGTAACAACATTTCCCTTTGCGTTCGCTACCATTTCCAAATCAATCCCGTCAGTAATTTCCTCCACCTGTGGTTCTTCATCCAAAAGAGCCAGTACACGCTTGCCGCATGCCAAGGTTTGATTCAAATTATTTGATAATGCTGATAGGGCTACAACAGGCCCAAAGGAGCTCATCATAGCAACTGTTGCAATTAATACCTGCTCGAAGTTCACTTTGCCATTAATATAGGCAAACAGCATCACCCCTAATATAATCAGTGAAAAGACATGTATGCTTAGGTTCGTAAAAAGCTTTTGATTCTTTTCATATTCAACAAGCTCTTCCCTTGTTTCTGCCAAATCATCTGATTTTTTATTTAATGCCAGCAGAGTTTTATTTCCAGTTTTATATTGAATAGTTTCATCCACACCATAAAGAGCTCCAAGGATAAAGCTATTCATTTTTCCGAAATCATTCCTAAATTTTAAACCTGCATTTGCGGAGTTCACCTCATTTGATACTGGAATCATTCCTCCAACAACCACATATGCTATGGCCGCAATAATGCCAGCTGGTGGATACTGTTTTCCTATGAAAAATACCATGAAAACAGACACTAGTATTGCAATTGCAATTGGTGAAATGGTGTGGGCAAAAAATACCTCTAAAAGTTCAATATCTGTGGTAATCATGGTAATAAGATTGCCCTTTTCTCTAGTCTCAAGCTTTGCAGGGCATAGCTTTCTTAGCTTATCAAACACTTTATGCCTGATTATTGCCAATATTCTAAATGCAATATAATGGTTGCAATATTGCTCTCCATAATGCAAAAGTCCTCTCAGCACAGCTACAGAAACCAATATCTTAACATAGCTTGAAAGCTCCTTTACCAATATAGGATTTGAAAAGCTTTCAAGAGCCATGGCAACACCTTCTGCACCTATAACCGTAACAAAAATTGCACAGATATGACCTAAAGTGCCAAGAATTATTCCAAGAAGCATTACAATCGTGAGAGGCTTCACTAGTACTATTAGCCGAGCCATGATGTAAAGGCCCGTTGAATTTTCTTTATTTTCCACTAAGCCTCACCTCCAGCATAAGATTCAAGGGCACGCTGTGCATTGTATAGCTTTGCGTATTCACCATTATTTTTCAGGAGCTGCTGATGAGTTCCCGACTCCACAATTTTTCCATTTGCAAGCATAAATATCTGATTTGATGAAACCACATTTGCCAGTCTGTGGGAAATCAAAATGATTGTTTTTCCCATCTCCTTAGACAGCTTTCTAATCACATTCATGATTATTTCCTCTGACTCCATATCGATATTGCTTGTGGCTTCGTCAAAAATATAAACAGGGCTGTTTTTTATTAATGCCCTAGCCAACACCAGCCTTTGCCTTTGTCCACCTGAAAGGTTGCTACCCCCTTCTGTTAGCACAAAATCTAGGCCTCCCTTAGGCTTGAATTCCTCTAAAAGATTCATTACCTTTAAGGCACCCAAAAGTTTCTTTTCACTTGCGTTTCTATTTCCAAGCAAAAGATTCTCCCTGACTGTGCCTGAAAAGACATAGCTTTCCAGGGAAACTGCTGTAATTGCAGACATAAGTGATGCCTCATTAATGTTCTTTAGCTCTTTTCCATTTATTGTTATAGAGCCTTGATATGCTCTATTTTGTCTTCTTAATATTTTAGCTATGGTTGATTTACCAGAGCCTGATTCTCCCACAATAGACACCATTTGTCCTGGCTGAATATTCATATTTATGCCTGTGAGAATTTCCTCCTTTTCATAGGCGAAGGCAACATTCTTAAGTGTTATGCTGCATTTATCCTCCTCAAGGAGCTCCTTGCCAGACTTTGGTTCTTCAATATCAAGAAAATCAAATATTTTGTCAGCTGCCTTCATTCCATTCATTCCAATGTGAAAATATGACCCCAGTAAACGCATTGGTAAAAAGAATTCAGCAGAAAGCAATAAAAACATTATGGCTTCTGCCAGCTTCATATTTCCAGCAGCAAACTCCATAATTGTCACACCTATACCAACTGCCGCTCCAGCATATGCAACTATATCCATAACAATTGTGCTATTAAGTTGCATTGAAAGCACCTTCATGGTTATTTTTCTAAAATGCTCGGATTCTTCGTCCATTTCAACTGCCGCTTGTTCATCTGCCTGATATATTTTTAAAGTTGTCATTCCATGAAGCTTTTCTAAGAATGTATCTCCTAATCCATAATAAATCTGGAAATATTTATCAAGAAGTTTTCGCGCTACCCTCATTACCACCATTATTACAATTGGAATAAGAGGTACTGCTACTAAAAGAACAACAGATGCTTTTAAATTGTACTGGGAAAGAATAACAAATAATGTAAGTGGTGCAAGCAATGCATATATAAACTGGCTGATATATTTGCCAAAGTATACCTCTAGCTGCTCTACGCCCTCACCCATCATTTGGGTAATTTGAGCTGAGGAAACATTTTGTCTGTAGCCACTTCCTAGCCTTAGAAGCTTCGTATATATTTCCTCTCTCATAACCCTTTTTACATCTATGCTAGCCTTGAAGGAGGCTTCTGTGTAGAGCCTGTCAAAAACCAGACGAGCAAGTACTGTAAACAATGCAACAAAAATATATAACGCCAATTGCTTTAGCTCTAATTTTTGGTAATAAGCCCCCGAAAGTAGACGAGCAATGCAGTAAACCATGATAACTTGGGCTATAAGTCCCAGCCATTGCCATAGTATTTCTAAAAGAACGTATCTACTACCTTCCTTTAACATTCTGAGTAATCTAACTTTTATCATTTATGACACCTTTATTTTAGCAAAGCATATGCCCTAAGTATCTCTCCTACTGACACAGCTTTCGCAAAACATCCTTTTGCCTTGTTTGGTTCATCACCGTCAAAAATTTCTGAGATTGTGCCTATGCAGCCCTCAACCAAATGTCTTTCTACAGGCTCAAACATAGCCTTTGCTTCCTCGATAGCTTGAGCGCTATGTCCGCCAACCTTTAAGTAGGCTTCAATAAATGGCCCTAATAAAAAGCCCCAGGCTGTGCCTTGATGATAAGCCCTATCTCTATCAGACTTGGAACCAGCATAAATTCCCTGGTAGTTTTCATCCTCCTTGCTTAGAGAACGCAGACCCACACCAACATATAATTTGTCCTTTACTGCCTTAACAATTGATTTTTCCTTTTCGATATCAAGCATTGTAAATGGCAGGCTTACAGCAAATATTTGGTTTGGTCTAAAAGTAGTATCCTTTGAGTCATCATCTATGACATCATAAAGATAGCCCCCCTCATCATACCAAAATTCGGTGTTAAATGCCTCTTTAACCCATACTGCCAGCTGACTGCAGCCTCCTGCATATGCAAGGTAATTCTCTGGCTTGTTATGTGTTCTTCTGGCAATGCCTCTTGAAATTTCTTCCATAGACATTAATGCATTGTACCAAAGAGCATTAATTTCTACTGGTTTACCACATCTTGGAGTAACAGCCTTTCCTTCAATTTTAACATCCATCCAGGTGACTGAAGATTCGCCAGAGCCTGCCATCATCAAAGCATCATCATCCATACCAATTGAAAACAGAGTACCCTTGCGATATGCTCCCATAATTTCCTGCAAAACTGGATAGATTTCATCCTCCACGAACTTCCAGGCCTCATCAGTATCAACGTATTTTAGGTAGTTGTAGACTGCATAAAAATACCAAAGTGCCGCATCTGCAGTATCATATGTGGGCGCTTTACCATCTTCTGGAAAGAGATTAGGAAGCAAGCCATTCTTTATAGTTTTTGCAAAGGACTGCAATATAGACTTGGCATCGTCAAATCTTCCAGTCTCCAGGCATACACCTGTAAAAGCAAGCATCGCATCCCTACCATTATCAGTTGGACCTGGGTAGCCTGCAATTAATGTCTTTTTGCCTGTTGATTTTCTTTTGACTATAAATTGATCTGCTGCAACAGTAAGTAGCTGCGCCAGCTCATCCTCCTCTGTAAATTCTGCCCCTTCAATCAATTCATTAATTCTATTTTTTGCTTTTTCGATTTCGATAAAGGCTGTATCCTTTTCTACAAGGGGAATATCCTTCCAGCCTTCTCTAACCTTGCCTTTAGCATCATTTACATCAACTGTACATACAAAGGATGCCTTAGACACACCGCCTGCATCAACCTCCATAACAAAATCGTATGGCTTCAGATGACAATCTAATCCATCATCAGAATTATCAAGCTCCCATTGAAGCTCCATATTTTCATCATACAAGTTATTTCGTTTTACCATTTCACAACCAGCTGCCACCAGAGAAACCCTAACCTTGGAATTGCTAACTGGAGAATAGTAGAACCCTACATTTTGGCTGGCTTCATCTCTTATTTCCTTAAATGCCTCCTGTGGCAGTTCCCAACGCAAATCATCTACTGTCATATGTTCAGATTGATTTCTATAATTCATCAAAGGTGTGATTACCACTCCTGCCGCAGGTCCATTATTTTCAAGAGTGTAGGCTATAGTACATTGATTTTTATCATGAACAAGGGTAATGGTCTTGGTAAGTCGCATTCCACCTGCCTCGTATACATATGTAACATTGCCATCATATTTGAAAACTTTTAAGTGCATATTGCCCTGATTGAATTCGCTGGCATATGGTCCCTTATGCTGAGCTGTAGTCAAATCATATATTCTGCTGCCACATACAAGTCTTTCGTTAGTTTTGGAAAATACAAGATATCTTTCCACAGGAGAATGTAGACTGGCTACCAGATAACCATGCTGTATACGTGTATGAGAGCCAATAATGCTTGAGCTTCCATAGCTGCCTAATCCATTCGTCAACAACCATTCTCTATAAATATTTGTTTTATAATTATTTAACTTATCAATAACAAATTCAAAATCCATTTCCATTCTCCGCTCTTATCGTTCTTCAAATTATACCGACTATTATTATACATTAAAAGCGCAATGTACAATCAAAAAATTTTTTTTAAAAGTTGTTGACAAATAAAATTCAATTGCGTACAATCTAATTATCAAAACGATTGTGCTCAATTAATTATCAATTTAACTAATAACAAAAAAAGAAAATGCGAAAACGCAAGGAGGAAACAAAATGGGATTTTATGATTTGACAGTTGAACAGACAAATGGTGAGCAGTTACCAATGCTGGACTTCCAGGGAAAGGTAGTCATGGTAGTAAATACAGCTACAGGCTGTGGCTTTACACCTCAGTACAAGGATATCGAAAGCATTTACGAAACCTATCATGATAAGGGACTTGAGATTGTAGATGTTCCATGTAACCAGTTTGCAGGACAGACTCCTGGTACAGATGATGAAATTCATGAGTTTTGCTCACTTCACTACAATACACAGTTCCCACAGATGAAGAAGGCTGATGTCAATGGTGAGACTGCAATCGAATTATTCAAGTATCTTAAGTCTCAGAAGACATTTGAAGGCTTCGGAAAGGGCCCAAAGGCTCTTGCTATGAGCGCTATGCTTAAGAAGATTGATAAGGATTACAAAAATAATTCAGAGATTAAGTGGAACTTCACAAAGTTTGTTGTTGATCGCCAGGGAAATGTTGTTGCACGTTTCGAGCCAACAGCTGACATGAAGGAAGTTGAAAAGTGCATCGCATCATTAATATAATATGAACCTAATATAACGATATTCTAGAAGTCACTTATAGCAAAAGCCACTTGTTACGTTTACAAGCCTAATGATTTCCCCGCTTGACAGCACGTCAAGCTTGAGAAATATTAGAGCTTGTCAACTACAAGTGGCTTTTTGTTACAAGTGACTTTTCTTAACTTCTAATCTTCGCGAGAAAGTGCCAGTCGAATTTCTTCCTCTTGTGATTCAACAAATTCAACTTTCATATCCTTTATTTCCATTCCATCCTGAGCAAAGTAGAGCTTGATATAGAATGAACCCATTACAAATTCAAAATCAACATCTATCTTTTGCCAATCGGTATCTTCCCCTGTCAGGGTAACCATCTTTACCATGCTTGTATCACGGAAAATGGTTAATGGAATCTGCGCCAATTCGCTTTTTGCATTTGCTCTGGCAAGCATAGAGAATCTGTAAACTCCACGTTCCTTTACTCCAACAGAAATCATGTTAGTGCTGTTTCTTGCTGTTTTAATTAAAGCAGAATCTATTTCGAAGCATTTTCCGTCCATTGGACAATCTATCATATTGTCATATGCCAATTCTTCTTCATCAGCCTCATTCAAAAGCTGTTCATCTAACTCATTACCTCTATTGATGTACCTGAAAAATACTGGTTTTTCCATTATGAAGCCGCATATATTGGCAGCACATCTCTGATACTCAAATCTTGTTATATCACCCTTTTCCAAGGCTTCCATGGAGTTGTCACCATTTGAGTTGGACTTTGAATCATTTGTTACCATATACAAATCATTCTGTGCTCTGACAATGGCAGCCATATTTTTCGAATCTGCTGTAGGGCCTATGTCTCCACCTTTTGCCCACCAATCGGTCATAACAATTCCCTTAAAGCCCCATTCCTTGCGTAGAATACCAGTAACCAAATCATAATTTGATGAGGTGTAAACCCCATTGACTGGTCCGTAGGTTGTCATAACAGCATGAGCATTGCCCTCTTTAACTGCAATCTCAAAGCTCTTGAGATATATTTCTCTTATGGCTCTTTCTGATGCAACATGCTCAGCAAAATGACGACTTGCCTCTTGGGTATTCATAGCAAAGTGCTTAATAGTTCCAGTTACATCATATTTGTGCATTCCTTTTAACTGGGCTGATGCACACTTGCCAGTTAAAAATGGGTCTTCAGAAAAATACTCAAAGTTTCTTCCGTTGAGAGGATTTCTGTGGAGATTCATTCCAGGTCCCAAAAGTACATCTATTTTATTCTTTCTAAGCTCAAGACCTTCCCATTGATAAAGTTCTTCCTGTAAATCCAAATTCCAGCTGCATGCAAGACAAGTACCATTTGGCATTGCAAATGCTTTTTTTCCTGAATCCATTCTAATACCTGATGGGCCATCACTACAGCAAGCCACAGGTATTCCAAAGCCCTCAAGTGAATCTGTTACACCACCAAAAGCTCCTCCTGTTCCTGGAGTTACCTTTGGAGAACTCATTCCCTCACCTCTAACTATGCAGGTCAAATCCTCATCGCTAAGCTGGGCAATGAAATCTTCCATAGAACATTTATTATCCAAAACATCTACGAGCTTGTATCCCTTACCCCCAGTATAGGCTATATCCTTTGAAAGGGCAGCGTTTCTGTGCTCCATAGGTGTAGCTGTTGCAGTTGGTGTAGCCTCGTAACCTATATCAAAAGTACCATCAGAATTTTCTATTGGCTTAATTCTGTCAAAGGAAACTCTTGGTCCCATAGCAGATTCAAGCTGTTGATACACAACTGTATTTTCAAGATAATACTCTCCTGCCTCTTTTGTATCTCGTACATTTTCACCTATATAGAAGGCATAAACTCCCTGTTCAAGTACATAGGCACTTTTATTTCCTGTAACCCCAGAATCATCATAGCTACACATCTGATAAGTGCTAACTTTTATCTCGATTGGCTGAGACTGTCCTGGGTCTAAAAGCTTAGTTTTAGCAAAGCCTACTAATTCTCTTGCTGGTTTTCCAAGCTTTCCCTGTGGCTTGCTTAGATACAGCTGCACAACCTGCTTTCCTGGAACCTTTCCAGTATTTACCACCTGAGCCTTTACTGTTATGCCAGCCTCATCTGCATCAAAGCTTACCTGTGAAATATCAAAAGTGGTGTAGCTAATTCCAAAGCCAAATGGATATAAAACCTTGTCCTTTGCAAAGGTTTCAAAATAGCGGTAACCCACATAAATATCCTCCTTTTGGATATTTACGCTCTTATCTCCAAAATTAGCTGTAGATGGATAGTCTGAAATATCACTGGCAATGGTGTCGGTAAGCCTTCCTGATGGATTTACATCACCAGACAATACATCGAGGGCACCATTTCCGCCTTCTTGACCGCCCTGCCAAATATATAAAACAGCTGTTGGATTATATTTTTTTACCCACTTCATGTCGATAATATTTCCAACATTAAGCAAAACTACCGTCTTATCAAATGCAGCTGTAACATTCTTAAGCATCTGTTCTTCTGCGGCTGTTAGCAAATAGCTTCCCTCAGCAGCACTATTATCCTGATCCTCTCCTGCTGTTCTACCTATAATAATGACAGCAATATCAGATGATTTTGATATATTTTTTGCCAGCTCCTCTGTAACTGGCATTTCCTCTTGAAACCACGGCTCAGCAGCCCACCCCTGTCCTGCATCAAAGGGATGTTCTTCAATCCACTTGTCATAGATTTCCTTTAGTTCCTGATTCAGAATAAATCTATCATCTGCCTCTAGTGCTTCCTTCACACCAATGACATATTTTGTATTAACCATTCCACCAGAGCCTGTTCCACTCTTGTAATAGTTATACTGACTTCGTCCAAAAAGGGCTAGCTTACTTCCTTTTTTTAATGGTAATAAGTCATTCTCATTTTTTAAAAGCACTGCTCCTTCTGCAACCGCTCTCCTTGCAACCTGAGCGAAAATGTGCTCATCAAATAGCTTGTTACTCATTATAAATCCTCCAATAAAAAAACTAGGTATAGTATTCATAAAATTAAAATACTATACCTAGTCTATAACTAAAATCGGTTTTCGTAAACGTTTAAGTTACAGAATTTATTAAAGAAAAAATTTCTTCTTTTATTTCAGCGTTAGTTTTTAACGCATTTTCCCTAGAATCACGGTTAGAGTAGAAATAGAATTTTATCTTTGGTTCTGTTCCAGATGGTCTGATAGCAAACCATGAACCGTTATCAAGGAAAAGTCTTATTGCATTCTGTGGTGGAATATCCTCATAGCCATTGATATAATCAATCACCTTCTCCACCTTGGCACCAGCAACCTCTGTTGGAATATTTTCTCTAAACCATTTCATCATGCGCTGTATACGTTTGGCACCTGGAATACCTTCCAATATGATATTAGGCTCATCCTCTGCAAAAAATCCATACTTAGCGTAGATTTCCTGAAGTACATCCCAAAGAGTCTTACCCTGCTTGCGATAGTAGGCAGCTGCCTCCGCAACCATCATACCAGCGGAAATGCCGTCCTTGTCACGAATATCCTGACAAATCGCATAGCCTACAGACTCCTCATAGCCAAATAAATATGTATAACCATTGTCATGCAAATATGGTATCTTTCCACAAATGTTCTTGAAGCCTGTAAGAGTCTCAAACATTTCTACCCCATAGGCCTTTGCCATGATAGTTGATAATGTGGAGGTAACAATAGATTTAACCATAGCGCCCTTAGCTGGCAAGGTTCCAGCATCCTTGTGTCCTTCCAGTATATAGTTAACAAGCAAGTATCCTGTCTGATTGCCATTCAAAGGAACATAGTTGCCTTCACTATCCCTGATTTCAATTGCAAATCTATCTGCATCAGGGTCAGTTGCCATCAAAAGCTCTGCGCCAAATTTCCTTCCATATTCTTCTGAAAGCTTAAATGCCTTAGGATCTTCAGGATTTGGGTAACCTACAGTAGTAAAGTCTGGGTCAGGATTCTCCTGCTCTGGAACAATCTGCCAATTTGTAAAGCCTCTATCATTAAGCATCTGTCTAAATGGAATAGAGCCGCAACCATTAAGTGGTGTGTATACAAGTGGGATGCTCAAATCAAGCTCGTCACCTTCATGAATAGCTAGAGACTCGATTTTATCAAGATATTCTCTATCATATTCCTCTCCCAAAACAACGATTTTTCCACTTTCTACACCCTGATTAAAGTCTGATTTTTTGATTCCATTCCACATATCAACAGCGTTGATACATTCTGTCATTCCATCAGCAATTTCAGAAGATACCTGGCATCCATCATCCCAGTACGCCTTATAGCCGTTGTACTCCTTTGGGTTGTGGCTGGCTGTAATATTGATACCAGAGACTGTGCCAAGTCTTCTAATCATAAATGCAAGCTCAGGAGTTGGTCTAAGGTCTGGGAAAACATAAACCTTTATACCATTAGCTGCAAAAATACCTGCTGCCAACTGTGAAAATTCTTTTGAAAAGTGACGTGGGTCATGTGCAATCACAACTCCCTTTTTGCATGCACTTTCACCCTTAGAGACAATATAATCAGCCACACCCTGTGTAGCCTTTCCTACTGTAAGGAAATTCATACGGTTTGTACCAGCACCAACCTTGCCTCTCAAGCCAGCAGTACCAAATGACAAATCCTGATAGAATCTGTCTTCCTTTTCCTTTTCATCAGATGCAATGGCTAAAAGTTCTGCCTTCAGTGGGTCGCCTTCTTCTAATTTGCTGATCCACTCATTGTACCTTGAATTATAATCCATTATTAAATATCTCCTTTTAATCTGATAAATCTATATCCATGTTTATGCTGAAATTATAATCAGGATATTTTTCCTTAAATGCCTTTGTAATTTCATTAAATAAGGCTGTTCTATCTGGTGCATCAAAGCTAATCACCAAATCAAAGCTAACTATTTTAGCCTGCTCATTGTAATAAAAACCATGGATTTGCTTTACATATTCATATGATTTTGCAAATGCTGACAGTTCTTTTCGTAAAATGTCTGCTGGGGAATCCTTTTTATTCTTGCAATAAATACCTATTCCTTCCAGCCCGACTCCTGTCTCCTCAAAGACCTTGTATGTTATTTCCCTTTGTAGCTGATCTAGCTTTGGCAGGGCCATGTCCTCATCAACCTCAATATGTATGGAGCCTACATAGCGTTCTGGTCCATAATTGTGAAGGCTCAAATCATATGCTCCAAGCACTTCATCAAATCCAACTACAACTCGTTTAACATCATGAGAAAGCTGCATCTCAATTCTTTCTCCAAGAAGGTGCGAAATCGTGTCTGAAATCATTTCATATCCAGCCTTGATAATCACTATAGATATAATTGCACCAAGCCATGCCTCCAGACTCAGCCCTGAAAAAATGAAAATTAGGGCTGCAACAAGTGTAGATGCAGAAATTACAGAATCAAGCTTGGCATCCTCTCCTGAGGCAACAAGGGAGTCAGAATTAACATCCTGACCAACTCGCTTTACGTAGGTACCTAACACAATTTTTACGATTACAGCAACTGCAACTATAATCAAGCTTGTCGTTGTATATTCTGGTGTGGTAGGGTTAATAATTTTCTTGATTGACTCAATCAATGAGGTTATACCAGCGTATGATACAATGACTGCAATAATAGCAGCACTTATATATTCTATTCTTCCGTGCCCAAGTGGATGCTTTTTGTCTGGTGCCTTGCCTGCAAGCTTTGTTCCTACTATGGTAATTACAGAGGATAGAGCATCACTCAAATTGTTAACTGCATCAAGCACAATAGCAATAGAGCCAGTAATAGTACCCACTACAGCCTTAAAGCCTGCCAGTAAGCAATTGGCAATTATTCCAATAACACTAGTCTGTATTATCTTTTTATTTCGTTCCATTTTCTATTTCACCTTCTTGATAAGAGAAAGCACCTCGTCCTTTTGCTTATTATCGAGTTTTTCCATCTTTTTCAATACCTTATACTCAGCTGTTCCTTCGCTGGCAATCAGAAAATCTACTTCCCCAGCCCCCTTTGAAGGAATAGTATCCTGCAAAACATCAAATGGCGATACATCTAATACCTCACATATTGCCATGATTTTGTCTGCCGATGGATTGGTGCCTTTACGCTTCCAATCACTAATCGTGCTTTGGGCAATGCCTGTACCAGCAGCAAGCTCAATCTGTGATATTCCCTTTTCCTGCATCAGCATAAAAATTCTTTCACTAATAATCATAATACACCCCCTTATATTAAAAAATATTGTATATACGATATTATAGCCGTTTCCGTTTCTTGCTACAACTTTAGGTTATTTTATGATGCTCCTGCTTCTCAAGATACATCAATCTATCAATAATCTCCTGAAACTGCTTGGCAGTCAAGCCACTATCATGATTATATTGTCTGTAACCACAGCTTACATCCACATCTTGAGACCACCCATTCTTTCTAGCTGCTTTAGCAATTGCTCTATGAACTTTTTCAATTTTTTCCTTGATGATTTCATCTGTAGCCTCATCAACTATGACACAAAACTCATCTCCACCAAAGCGACCAATGTATGCATTATCTCCAAAGATTTCCTCTAAAACATTGGCGATAACCTTAATAGCTTTATCTCCAGCATGATGTCCTAAATTATCATTAATATCCTTAAAATGGTCTACATCCATCATTATTGCAGCAAAATCTTTTCCACTGGAAATAGAGCTTTTAACCTTTTCCTGCATTCTGATGTCAAGTCCACGACGGTTTAAAACTCCTGTAAGATAATCCACATTTACATCTCGGCTCTGATAAAAGAAGAACAGAATTAAACAACCCAGTGATATTCCTGCATAGGTGGTGTCTAAATTTGACAGAAAAACCTGAAGTACTGCTCCTATCAAAGCTAAAGCCGGGAGAAACAAAACCATAGTTTTGTACTCACTCATTATGCTTGACCTAAAGGCTATAGCATAGACAAGTAGAAGGAAGATAAATATCATAATAAATATAGCCCTAATGAGGAAATACTCACCTCGGTAATAAGCTCCGCCATCAAAGTAGAAAAACCATTTTAAATTAAAGAGGGAAGAAATAGTGACAAATATAACATTTGTCACCGCAAACAGTTCAAAAGCAATTCTAAAAATATTTCTAGCCCTGCGCTTTCCATCATCCATCCAGCAATCCATATAATAGATTGCGAAAAGAGTATCCACAGGATCTAATAAAAATATTAAAAAGTAACCGATTTTTGCAAGAAACAGGTAGTGATCAGGGTATATCTCCCCGATTCTCCCCAAAGATTCAGATGCCAACAAAACCAAGGTGCAAATAAGGATAGCAGAATATTTTCTTCCCTTTTGCAGCCTGGATGTTGCATTTTGAAAAATTAGAAGTAATATTAATAAAAATGAAGTAAAGAAATTAAGTATTACCCAACTTTCAACTTCTATCATGATTTTCCTTTCACATATATAGCTTCATATAATTTTGCTGAATCCAACCTTGAATAAGGATTGGAAGTTTATTCTAACATATTATTGCTATAAAAATGTGAATTTAAGCTATAAAGATTTTAAAATATCGTCATTTCGTATTTTTCAGAATACTCATTACATCCAACTATTCACTAGCTTGATTTCCTCCATATATCCTTCATCATCATTTGGAGTCTCCAAGATAAAAGGAAGATTCTGAAGTGCTGGATGAAGTGCAATTCGTTTCATTGCTTCCATTCCAATAAAGCCCTGGCCTAGCTTTTCATGACGGTCTTTTGCCGCACCACATTCATTTTTGCTATCGTTAAAATGAATAGCCTTTAGGCGGTCAAGCCCTATTATTTTATCAAAATTGGTTAGCACGCCATCCAAGTCATTTACTATATCATAGCCACCATCCCAAATATGACAGGTATCTAAACAGACACCAAGCTTGTCATTTAAGGTAGTGCGGTCAATTATCTCTCGTAGTTCCTCAAAAGTCTTGCCAACCTCTGAGCCTTTCCCTGCCATGGTCTCAAGCAGGACTGTGGTATGCATATCAGGCCATAGTGATGCATTTAATCCATCTGCAATCTGCTTTATCCCTATTTCAACTCCTTGGCCTGTGTGAGAGCCTGGATGAAAATTATAAAGCTGATTTGGAACCATTTCCATTCTTTGTAAATCCTGCTTTAGCATATCAAGTGCGTTCGCCCTAGTTTCTGGCTTGGCAGAGCATAAATTCATAGTGTAGCTGGCATGTGCCACTAGCTTACCAAAATTCTTTTCAGCCAAGATTTGCTGGAGTTTTTGCACATCGGCATTATCTATATCCTTAGCTTTTCCACCACGTGGATTTCTTGTAAACCAGGCAAATGTATTGCCTCCAAAACTTACCATGGTACGCCCCATGGCTTCATATCCATTAGTCACCGACAAGTGACAACCTATGTATATCATCTATTACCTCGTATATACTAAATATTTGCTTCCCTTATTGAATGGGCTATACCTCAAAATCCAGGCAACTTCTGATTTTTGTGTAAGGTCTAACCTTTCCATCTGCCACTGCCACATGGTCTGGGTGAACTGCGTAGCCCTTTAAAGCCTCTTCATTTTCAAAAGTAGAATCAAGCATCAAATCAGCATTTGAGCTGGCAAGTCCGTTGATGTTAACCTTGATATCAATCATACCCGGGATTTTTCCAGCAAGACCTTCTAATCCTTCCTTGATACCAAGCTTTACCTGCTCCTTTTCCTTGGCTGAAAGCTCATCCTTAAGTGTCCATAAAATAATGTGTTTTACCATGACAATTCTCCTTTTATCTATATACAATAGTTTCTAACCATCTTTGGGATGTCCCATGAATAGAATTATATTGCAAATCCTTCTACTTGTAATCTTCTACATCATTTCTCCAGCCTTATTTCTCCACCGATGACAATTGCCTTAGAGTCAAACCCATGTCCAATTTCTCTTGTGGAAGCAACTGGTAATTCTTCGCTAATATGCATTTTTAATAAATCATAAACTGTCAATTGAAGATTTTCCTTTTCATAATTTGTAAATGTGCCAAGTAACACTCCTGCCACTTCATCAAATACTCCAATTTGCTCAAGCTGTGCTAAGAGTGTTGCTATCTGGCCTGAGCCACCTCCGTACGATTCCAGTAACAATACTTTTCCTTTTATATCTGGCCAATACTTTGTACCTGCAAGCTTAGTGAAGCATCTGATATTTCCTCCAACCACAACGCCTTCCATTGAGTTTCCCTGAAGGAATTTGTAATTCAAGTTAAACAGCTTGGAGGCATCACCATTTAAATATTCCTGAAATCTATCTTTAAGCAGCGCATCATCAGAATAAACCATATTTTTCACCTGATATAATACCGATGATTTTCCAGTCATTGCATATATCCCGTTTAGGATGGTAGTTAAATCACTATAGCCCCAAAATGTCTTATTGGACTGTGCTATCAGATCAAAATTAAGATATTTCAGAACTCCATTAGCTAAATCGCCACCTGAAATATCATAAATAGCTTCTATAGAATCATCCTTATAAAAACTCATTAAATCAGCAGCTCTCTCTTCATCTGTCCCACTAAATTCATCAATCTCTGACACAATGTGAGGGGCTCTAACCGTTTCAACCCCCATACTACCAAATACCTTTTCCAACTCATCTATTTGATAAGCCCACTCCTTACTATGTCCATTTGAGCAGGCTGATAATCCCACTTTCATTTTCTAATTCTCCT
>SVES01000107.1 GCA_015057305.1 Pseudobutyrivibrio ruminis
TCTTATTTATTCCTAAGACAATGGATGATATAGAGTGAGGGTTTGTCCAGTCTAGATTCTCTATATCTAATTTTGCGAAGAAATCCAATGTGCAGTAGTCATATTCTCGGTTCAGTTTAGGACTACTGTAAAGAACATCAGCAAAAGACTTGTACAGGTCGATAATTATTTCGGTAAAGGCTTTTAGTGCCTCTTCGAAGGTTTTACCCCTAACTGACTTTAAAGAAATGCTGATAACAGGATATTCACCCATGTATTTTTCACAGAATTCCTGGTTCTTCATGATCTGAAGATTCTGAAACAGCTCTTTAGGCTTAGATTTATTTGCAGGATCAGCATAATTCATCTCAAAGAAACTTTTTATCATACTCATATTAAGAGACTTGCCGAATCTTGGAGGACGAACAAAAATTGAATAGCTGCAAGGTCCAATTTTTTCTAGAAGCTCTGTCTTATCAACGTATGCTGCACCTGTTCTAATGATGGTTTAAAAATCATCATAGTCTGTAAGAATTTTCTTCATGATATGCTCTCGATGTTACCTAATTTTGTCAATGGAGCATTTTAGCATCGTTAGTTAGTAGAATTGATAGCAGTGTTTTAAATAATAATCCCAAACTATAGGGGATAAAATTGGTAAAAGTTACTGATCACTGACAGCAATATAATGGAATCTTATTTCTAATTCATAAATCAATCCACTGGTGGATTGATTTATGGATATTCAATTCACTGGTGGATTAAAATGCGGGATTAAACCGTTATTTTTATACGTTAATAAGTATTTTTTCTTGTAAATCTGAATTGAATTATAGTAAATAATTACTTGAACTATAAAGTAATATTGTTTGACTTTTATTTTTAATTCACCATTTAATCCACCTATGGATTAAAAAAATTGATTTTAATCCGCAGGTGAATTAAAATTATAGAAAATACACCATTGTTTCAGAGGATAATTCTATGATTCCTGGTAAAGAATCTTTAACTGTAGAATTCAAAAGTGATAAGAAAAAGTATCCAGATTCATTAATATTTGAAGAAATTGTTGCCTTGGCAAATACTGAGGGGGGAGATCTGTATCTTGGAGTTGAAGACAATGGTGAAATAAGCGGGGTTCATGATGATCATAAAAATCCTTTAACATTACCTGCTTATATAGCAAATCATACCGTTCCTCCGATATCGGTAAGATGTGAAATCTTACCAACACAGCCGGCTGTTCTAAAACTCTCTGTTCCAAAATCTCTTAATTCAATTGTTGCAACTGTATCTGGAAAGGTTCTTCATCGTCGTCTTAAATCAAATGGTGAGCCTGAAAGTGTTGTAATGTATCCCTCTGAATTTGCAACCAGACTGTCGAATTTACGACTTTTAGATTACAGTGCTATGGTATTGGATCAGGCTGATATGTCAGTTCTTGATGATGCAGAACTTCTGAGATTGAGAAATGTCATTTCCCTTTATCATGGTGAAAATGTACTAGCATCTCTGACGAAGGATGATTTGTGTAAGGCTTTGGGGCTGGCCAGAGAAATAAACTCTGTCCTTTATCCTACTGTAGCTGGTGTTTTGGTTTTAGGTAATGAGAATGCAATTTCCCAGTATATTCCAACTGCTAAAACTTCTTTTCAGTTGTTATCTGGTACAAATGTAGTTATCAATAGGGAAATCAATAAATCGATTGTAAGTTCTATTGATGAATTATTTGAAATTATCAATGCGAATATTCATGAGAAGGAGTTTTCTATCGGTCCATATCGAGTTTCTGTTCCTGATTATGATAAATCTGCAGTACGTGAAGCTGTAGTTAATGCTTTCTGTCACAGAGATTACAGTAAAATGGGCAGAATTCGTATTGAATTAAGCGATGAAGGTCTAAGAATTTCAAGTCCAGGCAGTTTTATCGATGGAGTTAATTTTAAAAATCTGATTACGGTGGAACCTCACGGAAGAAATCCTTTACTCGCAGATGTTTTAAAAAGAATTGGTCTTGCAGAAAGAACTGGAAGAGGTATAGATCGTATATATGAGGGCTCTCTAAAATACGGAAAATCTTTGCCAGACTATAGTCAGTCAACTGATATGAATGTGTGTGTATATTTTCCAAAATCTGCTCCCGATGGAGTATTTCTTGAACAGCTTATTAGAATTCAAAGTACTAACGGTCAGGGGTTATCTTTGAGTTCGATGTTTATTCTTTATGAACTTAGACTAAAAGGCGATTTGTCTTTTGATCAGCTAGAAGAGAGTATTTGTATACCCGGTGCAATGCTAAAAACAGCTTTAGATAGCCTTATGTCAAAAAAAATAATTCAAAAATACGGAAATGAAAGGAAACAGAAATATCATTTGAATATATCAGATAAAGAGGACGACGCAGTTTCTGATAATATTAAAATTACAAAAATTTCTAAAAAAGAACAGAAGAATAAGGTAATTTCGCTTGCTTCAAAACAAAATACGATTACAACTTCTGATGTATCTGATTACCTTTTTGTTGATACAAATAGGGCTTATAAAATCTTGTCAGAGCTTGTTTCTGATAATTATCTGATCAGGAATTATAAGGGAAGATATACAACTTATAGCCTTAACAAAAGAAAATCTGACAAATAACAGTCGATTTAATTCTTACTGCATTTTTGCAGCAAAACAGCAATTTTTAACTAATTTGCTGAAGAATGGCAACCTATTTGAGGTCTTGAAGCTTCGGCTGGCAGATCTGTTTTGGGTATTTGAGATTCATCAACTGCAGGCAAGGTCTATGTACTGTTCATTGGCACTGGTTTCAAAATCATTAGAGTTTGTAAGAATTGTCTCCATGATAAGCTCTTGCCATTGTCTAATCTTGTCTAGTGGATTATTTTAGCACCTTTTTCAAGAGCAACATTTAGGTGTATCTCTTAAGGATTAGACTCCACGTTTTACCCATCAAAATTGAGCTGATTTAACAATAATTACTCTCAAATATTGACATAAATAAAATTTTTTTAAGAGTTAATTCTTTTATTTTTCAAAATGATAATTACTATTTTGAAAAAAATATTAAAAAAAATTAAATAAAAAATACCCTCTGTCGTTAATTAGGTATCAAGGCAATACTGCCTTAGCTTTTAAAAATTTT
>SVES01000020.1 GCA_015057305.1 Pseudobutyrivibrio ruminis
AGGGATTTAAATAATGGAAGTAGTAAATATGATTGAGGCGAAAATCAAAGGCTTCATTTCGAAACTTACTGATTATCAAAAGTTTGCATTTTATTCTGCAGTAATCCTTGGAATAATAGCTCATGGATTTGCATTATTTAATAGACTATCAGTTCATGATAATAGTCATTGCCTTTTCGCACTAGGTGCTACCTATGAGGTGAATAGATGGGGCTTGGGTATTATTTACAAGCTTCAGGTTTTATCAACAAAGACCTTTTCGCTACCATTATTTAATGGATTACTATCTATCATATTTATCGCCTGTGCAGCTATGGTTCTTGTTAAGACATTTGACATTAAATCCAAGCTTGTGGCGGCTATCATAGGCGGATTAATGGTAGTATTCCCAATGGTCACCAGTACTTTCTCATTTATGTTTACAACCTGGCCATATTTTATGGGATTATTGTTTGCATTTATGGCAGCTTATACCTTAATCAGAGAAGTATCGGTAAAAAATGTAATAATCAGTGTAATCTGGCTGACGCTTAGCCTTGGTCTTTACCAAGCATTCCTTGGGGTAGTAGTTACACTGTTCCTTACAAAGATGATGTTTGACGTAATCGACGGCAAAACAGAATCCATCGTAGACTATGCAAAAGGCGGAGTAATCTATCTAATAGATTTAGGATTAGGATTAGGTCTATGGGCGATTATTGGAAAAGCTTTTAGAACAGTAAAACACATTGAGCTTGAAACATATAAGGGCTGGGATGAAGGATATAATTTGGCAAAGCTACCAGCCAGACTAGCAGAGGCTATTAAGAATTTCCTGACCTTTAGAATGGAAGGAATCAATGCCCTTAGATACCTTAGAATGTTGGCAATGCTTATTTTCGTACTTGCAGTAGTTATGATTATCATGCTGGTGATTAAATCCAGTGCGAAAGCATCTGTTAAAATAGCAAGTGTGGTTGGCATTATTTTGATTCCAATCGCAATGATGGTAGTATATTTATTATCAACAAGCAGTCAGTACAAGGTAAGCACATTAATGGTTTACCCTGAAATTTTTGTTTATCTCATACCGCTTTTGATGTTAGGCAGGTTTGAAGGCTTTAAAGCAGGCATAATGCAGCTACTTTCAAAATGTGTGTCAGCATTACTAATACTATGTACAGTGGTTGTGACAATAGGCTATGTTTATTTAGATAATGCGGCATATTTTAAGGCTGCCATATATCAGGAGCAGGCTGTGGCATACATGACAGCACTTTTAGCAAATATCAAATCCACCCCAGGCTTTTCAGATGACCTTGAGATTGTATTCGTAGGCTTTGGAAATGTAGAAGATGCTACAATAAACGAGGTGGCTGCCAAGGAAGAAATGGATGGGGTGCAGTTGGAGAAATACTACAACACACTTGTAGAAATGCTAAACGAAGGTGTTAACATCCAATTCTTAAGAGACCATTTGGGCATAGGTAATGAGAATATGCGTATTGAAGATCCAAATCATGATACAGAAGTTTCCGATATGCCTGAGGTAAAGGCTATGCCAGTATATCCAAATGACGGAAGTATACAGATTATTGATGATATGCTTGTGGTAAAAATGGGAGAGTAGAAATCTAGAAGGATTACTTCTAAACTAGGATTATTATGATATAATGCAAAAGATAAAAATTGTTTCTGATAAGAAATTAATATGTTACTCAAAAAGCTTTTATCTCTTTGGTAAAGGACCAAGGCTTTATGTGTCAACAGAGCTTGGAGGAGAGGAAGATTATATAGCTACACTTCCAATTAGTACCACTAGAAAATTTCTAGGTGGAGTAAGGATACTTGCAAGAGCCCTTAGGTTAGAGATTCGCTGCGGTATATTTGTAGACGAATCCACAGCCATTGTGTCTTACCATGGTGCAATCTACAAGGTGGATTGCAAAAGAGGGACAGTAGAACTAGAGCACATGTTTAAGCCTGGAATGAATAATCCACTTGCTTTCACAGAGATAAGAGGAGTAGAAGGCTTTACAGATGGTATTTATTACGGTGAATATTATTTGAACAATGATAGAGACACTGTGAGTGTGTATCGTAGAAATAAAGATGGAACATGGACTAGTGTTTACACCTTTAATTCAGGCAGCATTTACCACATTCATACCCTTGTACTGGACCCTGAAAAAGGAATAGTATACATCCTGACAGGAGATGATGATTCTGAATCGGCTATATATGAATGTAGAAATGATTTCTCAGAAGTTAAACCGGTAGTGATAGGAAAGCAAGCCTATCGTTCCTGCGTGGCATTGCCTGGTGCAAAAGGCATGGTCTATACTACGGATACGCCATTAGAGGATAATTATTTATATAATCTAGATTTCGATTCAAAAGAAAAAAAAGAGATCATACCAATATCAGGACCAGCCATTTATGGAAAAATCATTTCTAAAAATGAAATGTTGTTTTCTACATCGGTGGAGGCTGACAGCCGTATAAAAGGACTAAGATACCAGTTCACCAGAAAGCTGGGCGAGGGTGTAAAGGATAGATATACACATTTATACTATGTAAAAATAGAAGAAGAGAGTATAATAGCAAAAGAGATTTTTAAAGCAAGAAAAGATATATTCCCAATGGGAGCCTGTCAGTTTGGTACAATGATGTTTCCAGCTGGGGATGGTAAATTGGTTTTTACATGCCAATCAGTTCGAAAATACGATAATAAGACTTTGATGATAGAAGCGCTTTAAGAAAAGAGATATTCTATGGAATTATTAAAGAGACTAAAAACATATTCAGAGGATAATGCAGAAAATATAGCTTTCAAGAATGCATATACAGAGGAAAGTATCACGTATGCTCAACTGTGGTTCTATTCTAATAAGATTGCAGAGCATATAGATGCCACTGTAGCAGATGATAAAAAGCCTATAGTAGTATACGGTCATAAATCGCCGCTTATGCTAGCTACATTTTTGGCTTGTGTTAAGACAGGGCATCCATATTGCCCAGTGGACATTTCAATGCCAAAGGACAGGCTTTCGGATATAGTTGATGCCTCTGAAACAAAGCTACTTATTGCACTGGAAGACACAGAAGTATCCTGTGAAAATAAATTTACATATGATGATATAAAAGAATTTGTTCAGGATGATAATGAGGTGGAAATCTCCGAGGACAGATTTGTAAGTGGCAGTGATGTGTACTACATCATTTTCACATCTGGTAGCACAGGAAAGCCTAAGGGTGTAATGATTACCGCTGATTGCTTGGATAACTATCTGTATTGGATGGAATCCATGATGAATCGTAGCACTGATAGAAAGCATTTGGTATATTTAAATCAGGCTCCATTTTCGTTTGATCTTTCAGTAATGGATACTTATACATCCCTATTTACATGCGGAACCATTTGGTCCATGGAAAAGAGATTACAGGAAGACATGGGGCTTATGCATTCAAAGCTTAAGGAAAGTGGTTTGAATGTGTGGGTATCCACTCCATCATTTATGAATGTATGTCTTTTAAATAAAGAATTTAATGGTGAGAATTTACCAGAATTTACCACATTTTTATTCTGCGGTGAGGTACTTACTAACAAGACTGCTAGGGAGCTTCAAAAGCGCTTTCCTAAAGCAGAGGTTATAAATACCTATGGTCCTACAGAATCTACGGTAGCAGTTACAGAGGTGGTTATAGATGAGTCTATGGCAAATTCTGAGCATCCGCTGTCAATTGGGTATGACAAGCCAGGCACTCATATATTCATTATGGATGAAAGCTATACATACCCTGGAAAGCCTGAGGGAGAAAAGGGTGAGATAGTAATAGCAGGCAATACTGTTGCAGCAGGCTATCTGAATCAGCCTGAGCTTACGGAAGACAAATTCTTCAAGCTATCTACACCTGACGGAGAAATGTGGGCTTATAAGACCGGTGACGAGGGCTATAAGGAAAATGATTTGCTCTACTACTGCGGTAGAATGGATTTTCAAATAAAGCTGAATGGTTACAGAATAGAGCTTGGGGATATTGAAAGTAATATCCTTGAGATGGATGATGTGACCTATTGCGTGGTTCTTCCAATTGAAAAACGCGGGGAGATAAAGGGCTTGGCAGCATTTGTCACCCTGGACCATGATATAGAGGATGAGTTTGAGTATTCCCAAACTGTAAGAAAATATGTGGGAGAAAAATTGCCTCACTACATGGTACCTAAAAAGTGTATAGTATTAGAAGAAATGCCAATGACAAACAATGGTAAGGCTGATAGAAGGGCATTAAAGGAAATGCTTTAGGAGATAATATGGAACAGAAGATATTAGATTTAATCTATGAAGTTTGCGATGATAAAATCATTTATGATAAGCGAGATGTGAATATGTTTGATACAGGCTTGTTAGAATCTATGGATTTTATCGAGCTTCTTATGAATATCGAAGAAGAATTTGATATGGAAATTCAGCCAGAAGAAATCAAAAAGGATGAAATGGCTACACCAAACAAGTTGATTGCATTTATACAGGCTAGATTAAACTAGGAGTGTATATGAAGTTATCATTGATGGAAAAATATGGGATTATAGAGGTTGGTTCTCGCATTATCCTAGATAGTTTTCCAAACCTAAAGAAAATTGCAAAGAAGATTAGAGCGAAAGAAAGCCACGGCAGCGCATTAGACAAGGATAATGCTAAGATGGACCCTGATATCAGGCTCAAGTATTACGATAAGCTTAGGGCTGTAATCGCCAAGGATGATGTAGTGTTAATCCATTCATCTATGGATGGGCTGGAGTCTATCGGCATTACTGCTGAGGACTTTATGAGATTTATGAAATCAATGGTGGAGGAAAAGGGCATTACATTTGTGTTACCATGCTTTCCAATTACAAATCTTCCGTCCAAATCCGGCAGAATTAGGGCTTATGACCCTAAAAAGACCTTGTGTTGGACGGGAATGCTTCCCAATATGTTCATTGGAGACCGTGATGTGATACGCACATCTTTTCCATATAATTCATTGGCTGCTATGGGACCTAAGGCAGAAGAAATGATGTCAAAGGATAAGGAGCAGGACTACGTTTACGACGAGAATAGTGCATGGCATTACTTGCTAGAGCATGATGCTAAGATACTGTTCTTAGGAGTAAAGGCCAGCAGCTCTAATACCATGGCAATACATGCCATGCCAGATTTCTTAGGTGAGGATTGGCCGGTACAGAAATGGTACGAAAGACGTACATATAAGGTCAAAATCGATGGCGAGGAATCTGATAGAACAATAATGGTTCAAGCGGATCATTGGTATAAATACTGCATGGAAGAACGTACATCAGGCAGGCTGAAGCTTGCTGGAATTCTCAAAGAAGACGATAGCTTGGGCTGCAATTTCGGAGTTATTCAAAGCTCTAAGGTAATGGTGGAGATTCTTACAGACCTTTGTAGCAGAGGAAAGCTGATGTATATGATACCTAAAAAGTATCTGAGAAAGCGATAAGATATGAAACTTGTATTGATAAATGCGGAAAGTGGCAAGGGTGGAGGCCCGGCTACTATCTGTGATGATATATATGCCAATTTCTGTGAGCTGGATGGCAATGAAGCCCTTGTGTGCTATGGTAGACAGTGCAACGATAATGCATCGGTAAACAGATATAAGATTGGTGGAAAGCTCAGCCTTGGGTGCCATTTGGCAATGACTAGATTGTTTGATGCCCATGGTCTAGGCTCAGTTATTGCTACAAAAAAGCTGGTTAGTAAGCTAAAGGAATATAAGCCTGATGTTGTAAATCTTCACAATATCCACGGCTATTATATTAACTATAAAATATTATTCAAATACTTAAAAGAAGCAAATGTACCTGTGGTGTGGACATTTCATGATTGTTGGCCTTTTACAGGGCATTGCGCTTATTTTGATTTAGCCGGATGCAAGAAATGGCAAACTCATTGTGAGGAATGCCCACAGAAGAGTAGCTATCCCAAGTCTCTATGGCTAGATGCATCTTCTAAGAATTTTGACAAAAAAAGAATACTATTCACAAGCCTAGGAAAGAATCTGACAATTGTAACTCCATCAGAGTGGTTGGCAAATCTTGTAAAAAAATCTTTCTTAAAGGATTGTAATATATCGGTTATAAATAACGGAATAGACTTGAATATTTTTAGACCATGCAAGGGGAATTTTAAAAAGGAACATGGCATTGAGGATAAGCGAATGGTGCTGGCGCTAGCTTCTGAATGGACAGCACGTAAAGGCTTTGACGATATAAAATATTTAGGTCAGCATCTGCCTGATTATTATAAACTTGTGATAGTAGGCCTTGCCGAGGAACAGCTGTCAGAAGTTCCAGATAATATTATTGGCATTACAAGGACTGACAATGTGCAGCAGTTAGTAGAGATATATTCAGAGGCGGATGTGTTTGTAAATGCATCTGTAGAGGATAATTTTCCTACTGTCATTTTGGAGGCTCTCGCTTGCGGTACTCCCGTGGTAACCTACGATACCGGAGGCTGCAAGGAGGAAATAAATGCCGATTGCGGTATGCTGGTAGAAAAGTACGCCAAAGAAAAATTGACAGGTGCAATACTCATGCTGGGAGCTAAGGATGAGGTAAGAGAACAGGCTTGCGTGAAAAAAGCTGAGGATTTTGAAAAGAAAAAGATGTATGACCTTTATAATGAAATTTTTTTTAAAATTTGCAATTAAAGGAATAACGATATAAAATAAAATGATTCATTTAGGAAAAGCAGGTAAGATATGAACGTATTCAAAAGATTATACTTGCAGTTAGCTAGGGGCGGAGTGCTTCCAATAGATGAGCTTAGGCGCAGAGGAATGACAATCGGTGAAAACTGTTATGTCGGAACAGCAAAGATTGATTACCCTCATGCTTATTTAATCTCTATAGGAGATAATGTGACTGTAAGTGATGCTAGACTATTAGTTCATGATGCTAGCACGAAAAGAGCACTAGGACACTCTAGGGTAGGACGGATTGATATAGGAAATAATGTGTTTATAGGTGCTGATGCTACTGTCCTTCCCAATGTTACAATTGGAGACAATGTGATTGTAGGTGCAGGTTCTGTAGTCACAAAAAATATTCCTGCTAATAGTGTTGCTGTGGGAAATCCTGCCAGAGTAATTTGCTCATATGATGAATACATAGAAAAAAACAGAAAAATAATGGAAACAAATCCAGTATATGATACATATGAAAAGACTCCTGAAGAAATTGATGAAATGAAAGAAGCCTTGAAAAATAATACGATTGGATTTGACATGTAAGAATTTGATTAGGAGGATAAATATGATTCCATTTAACGTACCACCATTTGTAGGAACAGAAGAAAAATATATACATGATGCCATTTCAAAACGCAAGATTTGCGGCGATGGGGAATACACTAAAAAGTGTAATGCGTGGTTAGAAGAAAAGACAGGTGCTTCAAAGGTATTACTTACCACATCCTGTACACATGCTACAGAAATGGCGGCACTTCTTTGTGACATTAAGCCAGGTGATGAGGTTATTATGCCTTCATTCACCTTCGTATCTACAGCAGATGCATTTGTACTCCGTGGTGCCACAGCTGTATTTGTGGACATCCGCCCAGATACTATGAATATTGATGAAACAAAAATAGAAGCAGCTATCACTGACAAGACAGTAGCAATCGTGCCAGTACACTATGCAGGTGTATCTTGCGAGATGGATACCATTATGGATATTGCAAAAAGACATAATCTCAAAGTGGTAGAGGATGCTGCTCAGGGCATCATGAGTACATACAAGGGGAAGGCTCTTGGTACTATAGGTGATTATGGTGCATTCTCATTTCATGAGACCAAGAATTATTCTATGGGGGAAGGTGGAGCCCTCCTCATTAAGGACGAAGAAAATGCAGAGCTTGCAGAAATTATTCGCGAAAAAGGTACTAATAGAGCAAAATTCTTCCGTGGACAGATTGATAAGTATACATGGGTAGAGGCAGGTTCTTCTTATCTGCCATCAGAGCTTAATGCTGCATATCTCTACGGACAGCTAGAGCAGGCTGACAAGATTTTTGATGACAGAATGAATTCATGGAATAAGTATTATGAAGCCTTCAAGGAGCTCGCTGATGCTGGAAAGGTAGAGCTTCCTACTATACCAGAGGGATGTACACACAATGCCCACATGTTCTACCTTAAGTGTAAGGACTTAGAGGAGCGTACAGCACTTATTAATTTTGCGAAAGAAAATGATATTCTCATGGTATTTCATTACATACCACTTCATTCAGCTCCAGCTGGTAAGAAGTATGGTCGATTTAGCGGTGAGGATGTTTACACTACAAAGGAAAGTGAACGTTTAGTTAGATTGCCTTTATACTATGGGCTCACAGATGAGGATAGGAAAAAGGTAATCGATACAGTAAAGGCTTTTTATAATGGAAGATAACAAAAGAATTGAGGGCGCTAGGGTATTCCTAACGCCCATCACTTATGATGATTGTGAAGATTTTATTAGATGGCGTAATAGTGATTTTATAAAGTCTCACTTCATATACAGAAAAGATTTAACCATAGAAGATCAGAAGAATTGGATTAAGACAAAGGTGGAAACTGGCCAGGTGATACAATTTATTATCTGGGATAAAGCGGATAATAAAAAGATAGGTTGTGTCTATATTCAAAAGATAGATATGGATAAAAAAGAAGGAGAGTTTGGCATTTTGATAGGTGAGGAGTCCTATACTGGAGGAGGACGAGGCACAGAGAGTGCTAAATTAATTAATGAGTACGCTTTCGATAAGGTTGGTTTGAAAAGGATATACCTTAGAGTGCTGAAGGATAACGGACGGGCTAGAAGAGCTTATGAAAAAGTTGGTTTTCAAATAGAAGATTACGAAGAAAAGCTTGATATAGATGGAGTGGAAACAGATGTTGTTTTCATGTCTATAGTTAAATAGGGAGTTGTAGATATATGAAATTGTCATTTGTTATTCCTTGCTACAGATCAGAAAAGACAATCGAGATAGTGGTAAAGGAAATTACAGATAAGCTGCAGGAAATGAAAATAGAGGATTATGAAATCATCCTTGTAAATGATTGTAGCCCAGATGGTACATTTGATGTAATTAGAAAGCTTTGTGCCATGAATAAAAATATAATAGGCATTAATCACGCTAAGAATTTTGGACAGCACGCTGCTTTGATGGCGGGCTTTCATTTTGTTACAGGTGACGTTGTTGTCTGCCTTGATGATGATGGGCAAACACCTGCTAATGAAGTGGATAAGCTTTTGGACAAAATTAATGAGGGATATGATGTGGTGTATGCCGAGTATGAGCATAAGCAGCACTCTGGATTTAGAAACTGGGGCAGCCATGTGAATAAGGTGATGACAGAGGTTATGCTGGGAAAGCCAAAGGAATTATATGTATCTAGCTATTTTGCTGCTAGAAGATTTATTGTGGATGAAATGCTTAGCTATAAAGGTGCATATCCTTATGTAATAGGCCTGGTCCTTAGAACTACCAGAAATATTTGCAATGTTCCTGTTAATCATAGAGAGAGAATGGAAGGAAATAGTGGCTACACCATCAAAAAGCTTCTTGGCCTTTGGATGAATGGGTTTACATCATTTTCAATCTTGCCGCTTAGAATTGCATCCTATGGTGGAAGCTGTATAGCTATCTTAGGATTTCTCTATGCAATTTATGTAATAATAGAAAAGCTTACTATTCCAGATAGAGTGCTGGGCTGGAGTTCCACTATATCTATCATCATGATTTTGGGCGGTCTTATACTCTTGGTACTTGGATTGATTGGGGAGTATGTAGGAAGAATATACATTAGTATTAACAATTCACCTCAGTATGTAATCAGGGAGGTAGTTGGTATTGAGACAACTAACCAGGGAAAAGAAATATAGTTTAGTCTATTACATTTTGTTTACTATTATCACCATTGGATTGTTCGTGAAAGCAAAGTACGGTTTTGCAGACGTAGATGAACCATTTTTCTTGTCTATTCCACTTAGAATGATAAATGGTGATAAGTTGTTTTTGCACGAATGGAACCTGTCACAATTGACAGGTTTATTGTTGTATCCCTTTGTGAAAATTTATCTTATGATTTTTAAATCTACGGATGGGATATTACTTAACTTCCGATATATTTATGTTTGCGTGCAAGCAATATCTTGTATTCTTCTATTTAATCTATTAAAAAAGTATTCTAAGGCAGCAGCAATTTGCTTTTCGTTAATTCTTCTCCTTTATACACCTCTTAATGTAATGACCCTATGTTATAACACATTGGGTATTCTATTTATGAATTTCACAGCAGTATTAATCCTAGACGAGGATAAAAAATATAGATTTTTTATTGCAGGCATTTTATTTGCATGTGGCTGTTTGTGCAATCCATATGCTGTAGTAATATACATTTGTGTTTTGATTTGCATACTTTTCAAAAGGAATAAGGCTATAAGAAAAAGTAAGCTACAATTGCTTGGAAATTTTACATTGGGAGCATTAATAATACTTGGGATTACTCTCATTTGTATATTTTCAAGAATATCTATAAACGAATTTATCACAAGCGTTCATGAAATACTTACGGGAGATTTGGGACACACTGGGGAATTGTGGAAGAAACCAATTACATTTTTGCTACAGGTTTTTGCAGTATATACCCTAGGAACTTTAGTATACATAATATATATTCCACTAATTATACTGGCAAGAAAAGCAGAGATGCAGGTTAGAAATAAATATGCAATAGCAGCTATAATTCTGGCGGCTGTGAATGTTGTCTTTGTTTTGCAGTTTATAAAGCCTATGAATTATAATGTCAATGCATACACAATGCCAATTAGTGGTTTGGGATTATGTTTGGCTCTTATGTATTGGGACAAGTTAAATCATAGTTATTTCTATAAAATATGGTTACCTGGAGCTTTATATGCATTTACACTTCATGTGGCCTCTGACAACGGAATCGCAACTATAACAATTGCTGGCACAGTGATGATGATGGCTAGCTTATTATATTTGGCAGATGTATATAAAATCATAGAGGCTGAGGGTACAATAAATCAGCAAAAGATGGCTAAGTACGCTTGCTTCGTATTGATTGCCTTACAAATAGGCTTCATGTCGGTGTTTAGGTGGATTGGAATATATTGGGACAAGCCAATAACCTATCAGAATACGTTAATAAATAAGGGACCAGAAGCAGGGATTATCGCTTCAGAGGATAGGGCAAATACTTACAATCAAATATATGATGAAATAATGAGTTTAGATTCTGATAAAAAGACATTGTTCTTTACTAGCAGAACCTGGCTATATGATTTGCAGCAGTTTGAAAACTGTAGCTTTTCGGCTTGGATTTGGCATATTAGCCCTGATACTGTGGCTCGCTTTGCTAGGTACTATGAGATTAATCCTGATAAAAAGCCAGAGGTTGTTTATATTGACCAGGATAATGCTAATCTTGCAGGCTACTGGGTGGCGGCAGGTTATGAAATATCAGAACAGACTGCCAGTGGTGGATATGTCTTACAATTGGTAAATAATAATGAGTAAAAAGAAAATTCTATTTGTTATTCCATCTGTGAAAATTGGTGGTATTGAAAATGCACTATTAAATATGCTGGAGCATTTTGACTATAGTAAATATGATGTTTATCTCTACGTATTTCATCTGGATAAAGAGCGGGCAAAAAAGATTAACAAAAGCGTAAAGGTGCTGACTGGCGGCAGGCTATTAGATGCAGCCGCAATGACACTATCGGAAGCTAAGTCCGCTGGTAAAATTACTTATATTTCCAGAGCTGCTCTAGCTGTGGGGTGCAAATTATTTGGCTCTAATCCAGTATTTAAGGCAATCTTTTTCTTTGAAAAAAGCATTACTGATATGGATTGTGTTATCTCATATTCCAATAATGTAAATCTAAAGAGCACGTATTTTGGCGCTAATTTATTTGCGTTAACAAAAGTTGAAGCTTCAAAAAAGATTGCATGGCTTCATGTAGATTATGATGCAATGCATATGGACTCTGAGATAAATAATAATGAGTATCGAGCATTTGATGCAGTAATAGCAGTTTCAAAAGCTGTCAAAGATAGCTTTGTTAGATGCAACCCTATGATGAGTGAAAAAACTCATGTGGTATATAATGTACTGCCCCAAAATGCATATAATACTGTGAAACAAGAAAATCATATATTAGAAAAAAAGATTGTTACTGTAGGACGTCTAGATCCTAATAAGAATCAGATTGAATGTATAAGAATTGCGCGTAAGTTAAAGGATGATGGCATATCTTTCAAATGGTATTTGATTGGCGACGGCCAGGATAGACAGACTTTAGAACAGCATATTGAAATGGCAGGCCTGCAAAATGAAGTATTGATAACTGGCTATACAGATAATGTAAATGACTTGACAAATGATGCAGATTTATTTGTATCCACATCCTTATCAGAAAGCTATGGAATGGCGGTGGTAGAAGCGCAGGCCATGGGAGTTCCTGTTGTTGTAAAAGAGTATCCTGCAGCAAAAGAGATAGTTGATGGCGGAAATGGTATATTAGTGAGTGACTATGATACAATGTATCAGGAAATTAAAAAGCTATTAACAGATGAAAAGGCATATAAAAGGCTAAAGGATGAAACGAAGGTTTTATGCAATGATAACGAAAGCATGGAACGCTTGTATGATATAATAGATAGTCTGTAAAGGGATTAAATGATGGATTACGGTCTTATTTCGATAATTGTTCCAATATACAATGTTTCAAAATACTTGGATAAATGCGTAGAAAGTATTTTGAATCAGAATTATAAAAATATAGAATTAATACTTGTGGATGATGGCTCTACAGATGGCAGTAAAAAAAAGTGCGATGACTGGGCCCAAAAAGATACCAGAGTGGTGGTTATACACAAGGAAAATGGTGGCTCGGCAGATTCTAGAAATGTAGGAATGGAAGCTGCTAAAGGGGATTACATAGGGTTTGTAGATAGCGATGACTGGATTGCACCTGAAATGTATGAGAAGCTTATGGACGCAATCCAAGAAAGAAATCTGGATATGTCTGTCTGCTTTTTTAAAGCTGTTAGTGATGAAAACTATGAATTTAACAATACCGAGTATCCTACTACAGAATACACAGGCAGAGATTTTGCAAATCTCATCATAGCGGAGAAGAAACCAAGAATTTCGTATGCTATATGGAAATGTTTATATAAACGCGAAGTTATAAAGGACATTAAGTTTTACAAGGGTGTGCATTATAACGAGGATGCAGTGTTTTTGATTGAGAGCTTGTGGAATGCAAAGAAAATGGCATTTATAGATGCTCCAATGTATTATTATAGGGTGCATGGGAGTAGTATTTCGAATATTGATATATCTGAAAAGAGGATAAAAGATATTCTATTTAAGTGCCAATGGCTGCTGAATTATTATGAAAAAAATGCAAATGATTCAGAAATAAAAAAAGTAAGAAAATGTGTAATAAATGAATTGTTATCGTATCTTCGTCTTGCATCAAAGCAAAAGAGCTTAAATAAATGTGAGGTTTTAATAAAAAAATATATAAACGATAATAAATTGGGTGTTAAAGATATAAGGTTTGATATAAAGAATTTGTTAAAGTATATCTTTTTTGTATTATAAATATAGGGATTGTGTAGAGTTACCACTAATTATATGAAGGGTGAATTGTATTCATGAAAATGATTGAAGGGAAATTGAATTACGATAGAAAAAAAAAGTTGTATATAATGGTAACCAGTATACATTTCATACTTACATTTATTTGGGAACGGTCGATACTGGTGTTGGATAATGGATATGAAGAGCTGATTAGTATTCCAATAGTAGAAAGTTATATTAGCGCACGCAGTGAATTTATAATCATATACATTTTGTCTAAAGTGATTTGCTTCGCTTTAGTCGCATTTTTATGGTATTTGCTGTTTTATGTTATAAAAAAAATTGAAAAAAAAATACTTATACCAATCGTACTGGTGTTTGCCATCGGCCTTATTATAGGAATTATTACTTACCCTGACAATTATATGGATGATATAGATAATTATACCAACTATTTGTATGCAGTGCGTTTGATTCCTACATATTGGCAACATGTGTTTACAGGAGCATTTTATGCAGGATGCTGTATGACATTCCCTCATCCGGTGTCAATTGTGGTGATTCAGTGGAGTTTATTTGTGAGTGCATTAGGGTATATTATGCAAAAAATTAATAATTGTTTTGGAGGAAAGCTATATTTATTACCTTTAATTCTTCTGCTGCTGCCTGATACATTTTTTATTGCATATGATCCTTACAGAAATAATTTGTACACCATTTTAACTGTATTTTATTTTTCCTTTTTATATTTTGATATATATAAATCTAATGGTGCCCTAAGGGGGTGTCAAAAAGTTTTATACGTTATTACCACCGCATTAATTGCATCATGGCGTGCGGAGGGGATAATAGTTGGATTTGCTGGTGTACTACTTTACATTATATATATAGATATTCCAAAAAGAGCAATTAAGAATAAAATAATTATTGTCATGTGCACCCTATTCGCTTGCGTATTGTTCAATAGAATACAGCATATAGGTGAGGCGAAATATTACGGAAGTGATTATTCTATAGTTAATACAGCTAATGTGCTGAGTGAAATATTTAATAATCCTAATGCAAATCTTTCGTATGAAAATGTAGATGACGATATTGAAGCAATAAATAACATTGTTTCTGTAGAAGTATTAAAAGAACAGGGACTGAATGGGCTAAGAAGCAGTAATTGGTCCAAAGGCCATAAAGATTTCAATCAGACACTTGCCTCTGAAAGTGAGGCTGAGAATTATATGAATGCATACTATAATATAGTAGTAAATAACCTTAGAGACTATTTAAATGTTCAGCTCAATGTATTTTTTTCATCTTTGGGCATGAGCGGCACGCAATTTGAACAGTATAGTTTTAGTGGGGAAAGTAGTGTTTCATTAACATATTTTCAGTATACACAATGGGAAAAGGGGCAAACTGAATTGTTAGCTACTTGTGGGACTTTGAGTTGGCAACAAAGCAATGTGAGACAAGTGTGTTACACGATTACTGACACAATTAGACAAACTATTTTATTATTATTCAGAGAAAGTGGATTGATTCAGCTGTTGAGAGTATGTTCTATATTATTCATGCTTTGTATTTGCATTCGAGAATTGTTAATAATGCTAGATAATTTCAATAAAACAAAAATGTTTTATTTTATTACTTCATTTTTCATTATTCTTCAATATATAGGAATTATATTATTTATGCCAGTAGCTAGAGAACCCTATTTTTATCCTATGCAATATGCAAGCTTTCTTATAATTACCTGTTTGATTTGTGAAAAGGTGATATCAAGTAGAGAAAATAAAGCTAAAACCGGAACGAATATATAGGTTACTAATACAATATTTTATTAGTTAAAAGGAAAAGGGTATAAATGTCTACTTTAAAAGAATTAAACAATAATATAAAAATAGAAGAAAAAATGAGATGGGACGTAGTAAAGAAAATTACATGGATTGTAGTAATAGGCTTCGTGATACATGGTACATACGCATTTGACAAAACCATATGGTTTGATGATGCAGCCTCATTAAATGGTTGGTATCCGTGGGCTGCGATTGAGCATGGTAGATGGGCATGGGGGATTATAGACTATGTGATGAAATTCTTAGTAGGAACAGAGTTGATTGCTTCATGGCATATAATGAATTCATTTATAATAATTGCGTTGATTGCATTAGTTCTATTAAGAAGATTTGATATTAGTAATAAGGCAGAACAATGGATTTTAATAGTCTATATGCTGGTTAATGTTTCTGTATTGGGAAATATAGCATATGTTGGTTCATCGGCTATGAATTTCTTTGGCCTGCTAATAACCACAATTTCCGCGATAGTTGTTTTTGATAGTGACAATTTTAAAAAAGCAATTATAGGAATATTGTTGCTGGTATTATCACTTGGAATGTATCAGTGCTATTTGGCATATTTTGTAACACTAGCACTAATATTGTTTATAAAAGACGTACTTTCAAGTGATGAAAAAGACTTGTATTCTTATTTGAAGAGTGGATTGAAAATAATTGGGATTATTATTATATCATTAGGCATATACTTTGTAGTAACAAATATTGTGTGTAAAGTTACAAACCATCCTTTAACAGATTATGCCGGTACGGCTTCATATGGAATAGTAGATTTGAATACTTATTTACAACGCGTTATATATGCCTACAGACAATTTTTTCTACAAACCAAAGGTTATTATTATTCATTGTTTCCTTTTGAATGGGGCGGATGGTGGATTATATTTCTAGTACTATTAATAATTATTCAGGTATTAATTGTATTAACGCTTTTTAGAAAAAAACAGTATAAAAAGTGTTTTGCTTTTGTAATTCTTAATATGTTGCTTCCGCTAGCACATAATTTGATATTTGTAATGTACAATCCTATAAATGCATCCTCGTTGCATGTATATCAATCGATACTAATATTCTTTTATGCCATTATTTTGGTGAACTTTATAGAGATAAAAAAAGAATATTTGTACATCATGAGGATATTTCTACTCATAATTATTGCAGTGATTGACATGTTGCTGATTAAATATGATAATAAGTGTTATGTTTCAATTAAAATTGAAAGAGAGCAAAGCATATCATTTATGAATCGATTACTAGCAGAGATTCATTCAACAGAAGGATATGTGGATGGGATGGAAATATTTGTGGCTGATTTGGAAAATCTGGCTGAAATGGGTGAGGATAAAACGACCTTTTCAGAAGGTATTTCAACAAACCCATATGACGTGACAACATTTGATTATACTAAAAATGATTTTGTGTATATTTATAATGGGGAAAAAGTAAACATAAGGGATCTCTATGAAGGAGATTATGAGTATGTAGGTATATATGATATGCCTAAATATCCAAGTTATGGGTCTATAAAAGTTATAGATGATAGAGTAATTGTAAATTTGTAGAAAGAGGAGAAAAAATGAAAGTAGTACTTTTGGCAGGTGGATTTGGTACAAGAATCTCAGAAGAATCACAGTATAAACCGAAGCCGATGATCGAAATAGGAGGAAAGCCAATCCTATGGCACATTATGAAGGAATATTCATATTACGGATACAATGAATTCGTTATATGTGCTGGTTACATGCAACATGTTATAAAAGAGTGGTTTGCAGACTACTTTTTGCATAATAGTGATATCACATTTGATTATACTTCTGGCGAAAGAAAAATGATTGTTCATGATCAATATCTTGATAAGTGGAAAGTTACAGTTGTGGATACTGGACTTAATACAATGACAGGTGGTAGAATTAAAAGAATTCAAAAGTATATTGGTAACGAACCATTTCTAATGACATACGGTGATGGGGTTTGCGATGTAGATATTAATGAATTAGTTAAGTTTCATAAATCTCACGGTAAAATAGCTACACTTACAGCTGTTAGACAGGATCAGTCCAAAGGTGTCCTTGATATTGGTGGAGATAATGCGGTACGTAGATTTCGAGAGAAGAAAGCGTCAGATGGTGTGCCTATCAATGCAGGATACATGGTTTTAGAACCAGCAATATTCGATTATATAGAAGGCGATAGCACAGTGTTCGAGAAAGAACCATTGGAAAGGCTGGCATCTCAAGGCGAATTAATGAGCTATACGTATGATGGTTTCTGGCAGTGCATGGATACAAAACATGAGATGGAAAAGCTTAATGAAATGTTAGCAAATAATAAGGCCCCATGGAAAAAGTGGTAATAAAGTTTAAGGAGATATATAGATGTCTAAGTGGAATAGTGAAGAAGAAGCACGAAATGAAATAAAATCGTTGGTCGCTGAGTTTTATAGAGATTTTAAAGAGCCAAAGGAGTCAAAGGCAAATTTTAAACCAGGGGATAGAATTAGCTATGCTTCTCGTGTTTATGATGAAAAGGAAATGCAATCTCTCACAGATGCAATGCTTGATTTTTGGCTCACAACAGGTCGTTTTTCAGATCAGTTTGAAAAGGAGTTTGCAAGTTGGATTGGCGTGAAGTTTGCACATCTAGTAAATTCAGGCTCATCCGCAAATCTTATTGCGTTTATGACTCTCACAGCTCCAGAGCTTGGTGATAGACAGATTAAGCGTGGTGATGAAGTTATCACAGTTGCTGCAGGCTTTCCAACTACAGTAACTCCTATGATTCAGTTTGGCGCAGTTCCTGTATTTGTTGATGTTACAGTACCTCAATACAACATTGATGTTACAAAGCTTGAGGCAGCCCTTTCACCAAAGACAAAGGCTGTTATGATTGCTCATACACTTGGTAATCCATTTGATATCAAGGCTGTAAAGGAATTCTGTGACAAGCACAATCTGTGGCTCATAGAGGACAACTGTGATGCCCTTGGTACAAAATATACAATCGATGGAGAAACTAGATTTTCCGGTACATGGGGAGATATTGGTACATCATCTTTCTATCCACCACATCATATGACTATGGGGGAGGGTGGCTGTGTATATACTAATAATCCACAGCTTCATAGATTGATTCTTTCTTTCCGTGATTGGGGCCGAGATTGTATATGTCCATCTGGACAGGATAATTTCTGCGGACATAGATATGATGGGCAGTATGGACAGCTTCCACAGGGATATGACCATAAGTATGTTTATAGTCATTTCGGATATAACCTAAAGGTTACAGATTTGCAAGCTGCTGTAGGTGTGGAGCAGCTTAAAAAGTTCCCAAGCTTTATCGAAAGACGTCGTCATAACTGGGCAAGGCTTCATGACAATCTAGAAAATAGCTTAGTTGCAGATAAAATTATATTGCCAACACCAGCTGAAAATTCAGAGCCAAGCTGGTTTGGTTTCCTTATTTCTGTAAAGCCAGAAAGCGGTGTAAAAAGAAATGATGTAACAAAATATATAGAAGAACATAATGTGCAGACAAGACTTCTATTCTCAGGAAATCTTATTAAGCATCCATGTTTTGATCAAATCAGGGATACAGATGCATACCGTGTAGTAGGTGATTTAGAAAATACAGAATACATCATGAATAATACATTTTGGGTTGGTGTATATCCAGGAATGACTGATGACATGATTGATTACATGGCACAGGTCATTATTGAGGCTGTAAGTCAATAGATTGGAGAATAGAGATGCGTGACATAAAATTATTAGATTGTACGCTAAGAGATGGCGGATATGTTAATGACTGGGAATTTGGTCATGAAAATATTTGTTCAATTTTTGAGAGATTGGTTGATTCTGGAGTTGATGTTATAGAAGTGGGCTTTATAGATGAAAGGCGTCCATTTGATATTAACCGTAGCATTTTCCCAGATACTGAATCAATCCAAAAGATATATGGTGGAATAAAAAAACGCCCTCCAATGGTGGTTGGCATGATTGATTATGGTACATGTGGTATTGAGCATATTCAACCATGTGAGGAAAGTTTCATTGACGGTATTAGGGTAATATTTAAAAAGCATATTATGCATGAAGCAATGGCATTTTGTGCAGAACTAAAAAAGCTGGGATATAAAGTATGTTCACAACTTGTTTCTATTACTAGCTATAATGATGAAGAATTGATGGAGCTTATAGGTTTAGTGAATCAGGTTAAACCATTTGCCGTTGGTATAGTCGATACATACGGATTACTAGAACCAGACACACTAATTCATTACTATGAGTTGTTAGATAACCATGTAGATTCTGAAGTGAGAGTAGGCTTCCATGCTCATAATAATTTCCAACTTGCCTATGCAAATACAAGAGCGTTTTTGGAAAGAAAAACAAATAGAAATGTAATTGTTGATGGAACATTGTTTGGTATGGGAAAAAGTGCTGGAAATGCACCGGATGAATTGGTTGGATTATATTTAAATCGACATTTTAACAAAGATTATCAAATTAACCCAATGCTTGAGGCTATAGATGAAAGTATATTAGATTTTTATAAGAAGACACCTTGGGGATATAAAATGTATTTCTATCTGTCGGCACTTAACAAAGTTCATCCTAATTATGTTCGGCAAATGCAAGATAAAACTAGCCTTTCAATATCTGCTATAAATAATTTGCTAGGTAAAATAGAGCCTGAGGATACAAAACTTTTATATGATAAGGCTGCTGGGGAGGATGTGTATAATCATTTCGCAGAGAGCTGTCTTAATGATTCTGGGGCGTATGAGTTATTAGAAAAGGAATTGACTGGAAGAAATGTTTTATTGATAGGACCAGGAAAAAATATACAGTTGCAAAGTTCAAATGTTGAGGAATATGTATCTGATAAGAATCCTGTAATTATTTCAATAAATTATATACCAGGAGCATTTAAGTGTGACTATGTATTTGTTACAAAATCCAATCGATATAAGGATATGTCGGATGATTTATTAGAAGTAAAAAATCGTGATACAAAGATTATTGGAACAAGTAACGTGACTGCAAGAGGCGAGGATTTTACTTATTCTTTCACTAGGGAGAAATTACTTGAAAAGAATGAAAGTATTGTAGATAATTCGTTTCTTATGTTGCTAAAAATCCTTAGTGATTGTGGAATAAGGAATGTGGCTTGCGCTGGATTTGATGGATATTCTGATAAGGAAGATAATTACTTTAACCCTAAAATGGAATATTCATTTGTAAAGCAAGAAGCAAGACATCTAAATAGACATATCAGAGAAGTTATTAATGAAACTTATAAGGATATGAATATAGATTTTATAACATATTCGCACTACATGGATGTTGAAGACAGTCATGATGCAGCATTTTAATTTGGAGTAGGAAATGAGAGTTGTAGATTATATAGCGGATTTTTTAGTAGAAAAAGGCGTGACACATAATTTCATGGTTACGGGTGGTGGCGCAATGCAATTGGACGATGCACTAGGCCACAAAGCAGAAATAAAAAATATTTTTAATCATAATGAGCAAGGGTGTTCTATTGCGGCAGAAGCATATGCCAGAGTCACAGGTAAGATTGCTAGTGTATGTGTTACCAGTGGACCAGGTGGAACAAATGCTATTACAGGTGTTATGGGTGGCTGGCTAGATTCAATCCCAATGTTTGTTTTATCTGGTCAAGTAAAGAGAGAAACAACTTTATGGTCAGTGCCTGAGTTGAAACTTCGTCAACTTGGGGATCAAGAATTTGATATTATAAATTCAGTATCTAATATGACAAAATATGCAGTTATGATTACAGAGCCATCAGATATAGCATATCATTTAGAAAAAGCATGGTATTTAGCAAATACTGGACGAAAAGGTCCTGTGTGGCTAGATATACCATTAGATGTTCAAGGTGCTAAAATAGATAATTTAGAACTTAGGCATTTTGATGCTGTGGAAGAGGGATTGGATAGTAAAATCAAACCGATTTCCGACGAACAATTATATTCAGTATTGGAAAAAATTAAATCTGCTAAAGCACCCTTGATTTTTGCTGGATATGGAGTGAGATTGTCTAATTCTGCAGATTTATTACTAAAGCTTGTTGAAAAGTTGAAAATTCCAGTAGCGGTTGCATGGAATTCAGGTGATTTAGTTGCTTATGATAATCCATTTTATGCAGGTTCGCCAAGTAGAGAAGGTACACGTGGTAGCAGTTTTATAGTTCAAAACTGTGACTTACTTTTGGTGCTTGGAAGTAGAATGAACATAAGGACTATCACATATAATAAGCATGATTTTGCTAAGAATGCATATAAGATAATGGTCGATATTGATGATCAGGAATTAAAAAAGCCTACATTTGTACCAGATATGTCTATAAATGGTGATGTTCATCAATTTATATCTTCGATGTTAGAATTAGAATACGAGCCACAAAAAGCTCATGAAGATTGGACTAAGTGGTGCAGGAAAATGGTTGGTAAATATCCAGCATGCTTACCTGAATATCATCATAATTCCAAAGAAGAATTATTAAATCCATATGTATTTGTAGACACTTTGTTTGATTGTATGGATAAAAATGATGTGATGACTTTAGGAAATGGAAGTGCATGTGTAATGCCATTTGCTGGAGCAAAAATCAAGCAAGGACAAAGAATGTTTACAAATTCTGGTTGTGCGGCTATGGGATATGGTATGCCAGCTGCATTGGGAGCGGCAATTGCCACGGAAAATAAAAATGGACGCGTTGTTTGCGTGGATGGCGACGGAAGCTTAATGATGAATATTCAAGAGCTTGCAACCATAGCATATAATAAATGTAATGTTAAATTATTTGTACTTAATAACAATGGATACCATTCAATTAGACAGACTCAAAGGAATCTATTTAAGCCACCACTCATAGGGCTAGATCCAGAGACTGGTGTGGGATTTCCAGAATTTGATAAGATTGCAGATGCATTTGGATTTAAATATTATCAGGTTGATAATGAACCTGATGTAAAGAATACTATAACAAAAGCACTTAACACAGATGGACCTGTTTTTGTTAATGTAATCGTTGATCCAGGTCAAAACTTTGTGCCAAAGCTTTCTAGCAAAGTTATGCCAGATGGAAGCATAGTTTCGCCATCTATGGATGATATGTTTCCATTTTTGCCAAGGGATGAATATGAAGCTAATAGGTATTTAAAGTAATGGGAAAAATAGCTATATTTGATTTTGATGGGACTATTGTTAATACTATTACAGATGTGGCTCTTGCCTTTAATCAAGCTCTAAAAGAAAATGGATATCCAGAACATCCAATGGAAGCGTTTGATGGCTTTGTAGGGGGTAATTTAGAAACAGTTGTTGCAAGAATGCTCCCAGAGGATTGTATCAAAGACAAGAATATTGATTCAGTAAAATTCGCATATAGAAGAATATATAGTGAGAGCCAAAAAGAGAATACTAAGCCATATGATGGAATTGTTGAACTTTTGGAAAAACTGAAAAAAAACGGTTGGAAAATTGCAGTTAATTCAAATAAGGGACAGCAGTTGTTAGATGAATTGGTTGCTGAATTATTTCCGAAAGGTTACTTTGATTCTGTAGTTGGTTATTTAGAAAGCAGACCATCGAAACCTGATGCATGTGGAGTAGAGCTAATATATGCTGACTGTTGTGAAACGGCTCCAATTGCAATATACGTGGGGGATGGAATGAGCGACGTGCGTACAGCAATAAATGCTGGTATTCCTTGCGTATTTGTAAATTGGGGGCAGGGCAAGTTGGAAGAAGCATACCAGGAAAATGTAATATGTGTTGAAACTATTGAAGAATTAGAAAATGTTTTGTTGGATTGGAAAGATAAATGAGAGTAGTAATAACAGGAGCCGCAGGTTTCGCCGGGTATAGTTTAGTAGAAGCATTAGTAGCTAGTGGAGATGAGGTGTATGCAATTTTACGCCCTCATTCGAATCATAATGCTAGATTTGATAATCACGAGAGTAATTTACATTTAATAGAAATTGATTGTAGTGATTTCGACAAGATAGCGGAACATATTAGTGAAGAATGTGATATTTTCTATCATCTCGCTTGGTTTGGAGGGCGAGATGATTTTGCTGTCCAAAATAGAAATATAGACTATAATTTGAAGGCTGTTGAATCTGCTCATAAGCTAAAATGCCACCGATTTGTGGGCATCGGTTCCCAGGCGGAATATGGTGCCGTTTCAGGAGTGATACATGAAGGATTGATGCCAAAGCCAATAAATGCATATGGCAGTGCAAAAGTGGCTGCAATGTATCTATCAAAAAGAAGATGTGAGCAACTAGGTATAGAATGGGTTTGGGGCCGTATTTTCAGTTTATACGGTGATTATGAGCCTAGTGGACGTATGTTACCGGATCTTTTAACTAAGTTGAAAAATAATGAGATTATACAACTAAGCAGTTGTGAGCAAAATTGGGATTATCTCCACGTACGAGATGCTGCTGAGGCAATAGTATCTATAGGACAAGCTGGAAAATCTGGAGAGATATATAATATTGCAAATGGAGACTATCGGAGTCTAAAATCTTTTGTAAATGAAGCAATAGAAATGATTAATCCAGATGCAGAAGTTATTTTCGGGGAAAGGGCTAATCCGTTTATTTCATTACAACCAGATGTGATTAAAATTAAAAATCATACAGGGTGGCAACCGAAAATATCATTTAATGAAGGCGTAAAAAGATTTATTGATAGTATGTAGACATTTGAAAGGTAAGATCATGAAAAAAATAAGCATAATGATTCCATGCTTTAATGAAGAAGAAAATATAGTTCAAATTGGTGAGGCATGTGAGAGTATTATAAAGGAAAAGCTTAGCAATTATGATTATGAGATATGCTATGTTGATAATGCTTCTACAGATAGAACAAGAAGTTTAATAGAGGAAGTGTGCGCTAATAATAAAAAGCATAAAGCAATTTTTAATATAACAAATTTTGGACAGTTTAATTCTCCTTTTCATGGAATTTGCTCCTTGGACGGTGATTGTGTAATACCTGTATGTGCTGATTTTCAAGATCCAGTTGAGATGATTCCGGTATTTGTGCATGAATGGGAAAATGGTCATAAGATAGTTAGTGGAGTGAAGTCATCTAGTAAAGAAAATGGCTTTATCTATTTATTAAGATCTATTTATTACAAGCTAATTAAAGGTATGTCTTCTGTGAAAATGATTGAGCATTTTACCGGATTTGGTTTGTATGATCATTCATTTGTGAAACTTCTTAGAGAACTAAATGATCCAATGCCATTTATAAGAGGAATTGTAGCGGAGTATGGAGAGGGGTTTAATCTAAAAATAGTAGAGTATGAGCAGCCGGAGCGTAGGGCGGGAAAAACCCATAATAATTTCTATACTTTATATGATGCAGCCATGCTAAGCTTTACTAGCTATACAAAAGTAGGACTTAGACTTATGACATGGCTGGGATTTCTTATAGGGGCAACAGATGTAATTGTTGCAATAGTATATCTTGTATTAAAACTTACTCATTGGAATGATTTTAACGCAGGTTCGGCACCGATGGTAATTGGTGTATTTCTACTAGGAGCAGTTCAGCTCGTGTTTATGGGGTTAATAGGAGAGTATATTTTAAATATTAATTCTAGGACAATTAATAGACCTATTGTGGTAGAGGAACGAAGGATTAATTGGGACGAAGAATAAAATGGTCAAATTATTAATGTAAAAGGTTAATTCAAATCGTTTTTTAGGTGAATATTTAATAGCAAATGACATATAAATTATCAATGAGAGCAATATAAAGCTAAGGAGGAATTATTGTGGAAAAATTAGCTATCAATGGTGGCTACCCAGTTCGTGCGGGGGTAATTAAATATGGTAGACAATGGATTGACGAAAAGGATATTGAAGCAGTTGATGAGGTTCTACGTAGTGACTTCATTACATGTGGTCCTAAAGTTGATGAGATGGAACGCAGCTTGGCTGAATATACCGGTGCGAAATATGCAGTTGCAGTAAGTAACGGAACTGCGGCACTGCATTGCGCTTGTATAGCTGCTGGCATAGGGCCTGGAGATGAGGTTATAGTTTCACCAATTACTTTTGCTGCTTCTGCAAATTGTATTCTATATTGTGGGGCAAAACCTGTATTTGCGGATATTAATATTGAAACGTATAATATTGATCCAAAATGCATTCGTAAGAAAATAACCGATAAAACAAAAGCTGTCATAGCAGTAGATTTTACTGGACAAGCAGTTGAGATAGATGAGATAAGAAAAATATGTAAGGAACATAATCTTTTGTTTATTGAGGATGCGGCTCATTCTATTGGAACAAAATACAATGGCAAACAGGTAGGTTCGTTAGCAGATATGACTTGTTTTAGTTTTCATCCAGTTAAGACTATCACAGGTGGAGAAGGTGGAGCGATAACTACAAATGACGAGGGACTATATAGAAAATTAGTCTTGGCACATACACATGGAATAACAAGGCTGCCGGAAGAGATGGTTCATGAAAGCGAAGGGTCTTGGTATTATGAAGAAATAAGTATGGGTTACAACTATAGGTTGACTGATTTCCAAGCAGCTTTAATAACTAGTCAAATGACTAAGTTAGAGAAGTTTGCAAAAAGAAGAAAGGAAATAGTGAAAAGATACAATAAAGAATTTAAAGACATACCGGAGATAATCATCCAAAAGGAAATTCCGGAATCTGATTCATGTCGTCATTTGTATATCATTAGATTGGACTTAAACAAATTAAAATGCACTAGAAAAGAATTTTTCCAAGCATTGTGGAAAGAAAATATTGGATGTCAAGTACATTATATACCTGTATATTGGTTCCCTTATTACGAAAAACTTGGATATACAAGAGGGTTATGCCCAAATGCAGAGGAGTTATATAAAGGCATAATCAGTATACCACTTTATCCTCGCTTGACTGATGAGGATGTTTCGGATGTAATTCATGCAGTTAAGAAATTAATAGATAATTATAGGAAGTAAAAGATGAAAAAAAGAGTTGCAGACATTGTGATGGATGTCTTAGTAGAAAATGGTATAACAGTTTGTTTTTCTGTAGTGGGTGGAGGGGCAATGCATTTGGATAATGCATTGGCACTTAATGATAAGATTAATAAAGTATTTAATCACCACGAACAAGCCTGCGCTATGGCAGCAGAAGGATATGCGAAGGCATGTGGAAAAATGGCTGCGGTGTGTGTAACAAGTGGCCCAGGAGCTCTTAATACACTTAATGGTGTTGAGGGGGCGTATGTAGATAATGTACCAATGATTGTTATTGCGGGACACCCTCGATGGGATACGACTGTTAATGTGACGGGACTAAATCTGAGATATAGGGGAGTTCAAGAATATGACATTATTCCTTCGGTAGAGGGAATGACGAAATATGCTAAGATGGTTACAGACCCATTGTCTATAAAACGAGAATTGCAAAGGGCGATAAATATTGCAAATCAGGGGCGTAAAGGACCAACTTGGCTAAGTATTCCATTAGATATCCAGAGCAAGATAGTTGAAATGGATGAATTGTATCCGATTGAGCCTATTGCGCAGCTTAAATATACTTTAACAAATGAGAAAATCTACGAATTAAACAGGCTTATTACTGACTCTAATAGACCGGTCATCCTGCCAGGTTCAGGCGTGAGAACTGGAAACGCTATAGATGAATTTAGACAATTTGCAAGTAAAATGAATATTCCTATTGTTAGTGGAGCTCTACTTCCTGATATAATGTGGGAATCTGCTGATAATTTCTATGGTACATCAGGCAATGTGGGCGAAAGAAGAGGCAATTTTATACTTCAGAATGCTGATTTAATCATAGCAATAGCAAATAGCTTGGCATTAAAGCAGACTGGATTTAATCAAGATGCATTTGCGCCAAATGCGAAAATTGTAATGATTGATGCTGGTGAGGATGAATTTAAAAAACCAGGAGTAAAGGCAGATTTTGAAATATATTGTGATGCGAAGACGTTTTTAAACGAAGCTAATAGAAGTATAAATCCGTGGAATACCAAACAAGATTGGATTGACTACTGTGATTCGGTAAAAGAAATACTTGGAGATATTGATGAGCCAGTAATGGGTGACTCAATGTCTAGAGTGCCACAAGCTTTGTTTTGGAAAATTGTGAATGAAAAAATGCCAGAAAATGCCATGGTTGCATTAGGAAATAGTCCTGGTGGATGCGGAAGATTACAACATGCAATAAAGCATCCGAACCAACGAGTTATTGTAAATTACAATAGTGGTTCGATGGGAGACGATTTACCAGAGGCAATTGGTATGATAGTTTCCGGAGCAGATGAAGTCATTTGTGCAACGGGCGATGGTTCCATAATGATGAATTTGCAAGAGCTGCAAACCATAAAAATGCATAATTATAATATTAAGATAGTGGTATTTTCAAATGAAGGCTATGGAGCTATTAGACAAACTAATAAGAATTTCTTCGATGGTTTGTACATAGGTTGTGATGATAAAAGTGGCGTAAGTATGCCAGATTTTGAAAAGATTGCAATGGCATTCGATATACCTTTTAAACGATGTGATAATATTGGACAATTAACAGAATCTATCCAATGGCTATTTGATAATAATGGTCCACTATTGTTGGATTTATGCCAGGAGATTGATGATCCGGTGATGCCAAAGGTGATGTCGAAAATGAGAGAAGATGGAAGCTTCTTTACACCTCCATTGCAAGATATGTATCCATATATATCAGATGAGAAGATGAATCAACTGATGCTATAATAAATATATATAATAATTTTGTAAATAAAAAAAGCTTGACATATAATTAGTAGAGGACAAAATTTTGAGCAGAGCAGAGCAGAGCAGAGCAGAGCAGAGCAGAGCAGAGCAGAGCAGTCTTGTTTTAGCATTTTTAGGTGCAATGCTGGTTTCTATGGTTGCGAGTATTTATGTGCTTGTTGCAACTAGATTACTAAAAGAAGGCTATATTACAAATCTTCGAATATCATTGGCTATCGTAAACTTTACATGGTTGTCTTTGACGATTGGAAGTTATAGAGGGCTTAAGAGATATACATGTAAATGTATAATATGTTCATCCATTTTGGTTATTCTTGTTGCGATATCAATGGTGAATGAGTATTGGTCACAATATTATACAATTTTTCCAATCCAGGCGATAAATCAAGAGACCAATGGATTTGCAGCGACTGATTTAATGTATTTCTCCACACTATCAGAAAGTTTCAAGAATTATGGGTATCCTTCTGCATTAATTAATAACGCTGAATTTCATAACTACCATTTTGTAGGCATGGCAATTGTTGGCATTATCGCTAAAATAACGTGTATGCCAGCAATATATATTTATTCATATTTGGTGCCTATAATTGCGTTTCCCCTATTTTTCTTTCTTCTACTGTGCGTGCCATACCTTTACCGAAATTTATGTAATCAAGGAAACAGCATAATAGGATTTCCAGATGTGATTTTGGTTAGTTGCTTTTTGACATATTTTTTTATAAGCAAAGAAATGGCCAATATGGTTACGGATTTAAAGTTGGACTGGTTGGTTAGCATAAGTTATCTACTGTCTGGTATATTATTTTTATCATATTTTGCTCTAATAATATTTTTTAAGAGTAAACTGGAAAAAAGAGGAACAAAGATTAATTTATATTTAGTAACACCGTTATATATTGCTCTTCTTTCATATGGAAAAATATCTATTGGATTAATATTTACAGCATGTGCCTCATACTATTTAATTAGGCGTTATAAAAATTTCAGCGCACCAGTTTATTATATAATTGTTTTTATAATGATATATATTCTTCCAAAGCATATATACTCCCCAGTGAAAAGTTTGTCAAATGGAAATATAGGAGATTTGTTTAGTATACTTGATTATTACAATGTCTTTTTGAATAAAAAACTAGTTGGGATACATTTTCTTACTGTTTTTGCTTATTCTATTATCTTTATTCTATGGTCGATTAGAAATGAAAAAAACATTAAAGATATTTGGGGACTTTGTAAAAGAGGTAAATTAATCTCTGTTGAGGTATTAATACTTTCTTGTTTCTTAGGAATATTGCCAGGAAATATAATACATATAGCAAGTGGCAGCGCATGGTATTTTGTTTCTGTTCAACAGATTATTGCTGTAGGATTACTTATAGCTTATAATGTTCCAAATGAATTGTTTGAAATACTATCAAAAAAGAAGTCTATTTCTTATAGAATTTGTTCGTATACTCTATTTATATGTTTAGCACATCAGTTTTTGTACAATGTATGGGGGCGCTTGTGTTCGTTTGAAAATGTAATATATGATGGTTCAATAAATGAAGGGGCTAGTAGTAGGATTGAAAAATCATATTATTCAGAGGTTAGTGCGATTAATAAGATAACAGAAGGGCATAAGTCGGACTATTATATTTATGTTGATGATACTGCTGATATTTGGAAACGCTTTGATAAGATTGGCACAGCGGTTTGGTTTTATCCTGCTTTCACAGGTGTAGTCTGTATTGGTGAGATATATAATGATGAGAATGGAAACGTTTATTTTAACGATGGTACATCAGAGGCAAGGGAATGGGGATATGTTTCTAAATATATTGAGCCGCGTATGACGTGGGATGATGCAATAGATAAAGCTCGAGAAGATAACAAAAAGGCTGTTATTCGAATAAGTAATAATCATAATATATATATTGAGGAAATAGGAGATTAATGGAGAATATATGAAGTACGGAGTCATAATATATAACTATGAGGATATTGCGATAAAATGCGCTGGATATAATTTAGGAGATCCTGTTCAAACTATTGCGGTGTTACACCTATATAAGCAAATGGGTATACCTGAGAATGAAATTGTCCATATTGGGATGCAGCATTTAAAAGATTACAATGGTGAATATGTCATTTTACCTATCATTGGAGTTGGAATTGTAGGCGATTATGCACCCCCATATTCTGAAAGGATTATACCAATATTTATCAGTTCACATTTTGTCTTAGATGAATTAACACAAGAACAAATAAGTTATTTGAATCATCACGCTCCAATAGGATGCAGAGATGAATGGTCTTTAAATACAATGCGTAAATACAATATTCCGTCTTATTTATCTGGATGTATAACCGTATTAATGCATCCCAAAATGGATACGCTGAATTGTAGAAATGACGGCAAAATATGGGCAATTGATGTTCCAGAGTTTATAAAACCTGAGTTAGAGAAGCACTTTGATAAGGAAAATATTATATACGGTACGCATTTGGTTCCATTTTCTCATGATGGTGCAATGACTGCAAAAGATACAAAAGACTATATTAATATGGCAAAGCAAAGAATAGAAGAATATAGGAAAGCTAAGCTTGTCATTTCAAGTAGGATGCATGCAATAATACCAGCGATGACGGCTGGAACACCAGTTATAGGGGTATTTGAAAATATATCATATAGATTTTCGTGGCTAGACAAATATATTCCACTCTATACAGAGTCTGATATTGACAAAATAGATTGGACACCAAAATCGGTAGAAATTCAACAATATGATTTAATTTATAAAGTCTTTTCCAAAAGAATTTCAGATATTTATAACAAATATGCGGATTATATGGATATCTCTTTATATTATGAAGAGAGGCATAAAGCTCAATATGGAAATAGATATAAGAAAATAATTAACAGATTTATTGACAAAGAAAAAAAGGTAAATTATATGATATTTGGATGTGGCTTGATAGGGGCTGTTGCATATAAAATCATCCAAGAAGAATATCCATATGCTAATTTTTTAGGGGCTATAGACAATTATGTTGAAGGGGAGTGGAAAGGAAAACCAGTGTACAAACCAAATAAAAATGTAATTTATCCTGATACAAAAATTATTATAGCTACATATTCTGGCAAAGAGTCAGCTTTAAATTTCATGAAATCATTAAATTACAAGGAGAATAGCAATTATTGTTATATTGCAACAACAAGCGGATGAAAAAAATTAGCATAGCAATTCCAACAAGGAATGAAGAGGATAATATACAACCATTAGTGGAATGTATTAGGACAATATTCAAAGAAGAATTGACTGAATACGATTATGAAATAATAATTTCCGACAACAAGTCTAATGATGGCACACGACGGATAATTAGAGAAATTTGTAAGAAGGATAGAAAGGTGAAGGCGATTTTTAATGCCAATAGTTTTTCGTACTCAGCAATAAATGCAATGATTAGTAGTACTGGAGAATGTACATTATTGATGCCCGCTGATTTTCAAGATCCTCCTGAATTAATTCCCGATTTTGTTCATAAATGGGAAGAAGGTTTTGATGCAGTTGTCGGAGTTAAAACCGCAAGCAAAGAAAACCCTCTGATGTTTTGGATTAGAAAAAAATATTATTCACTAGTTAGAAAAATTAGTGATGTCAATCTTATAGAAAATTTTTCAATGTTTGCATTATATGATAGGAAGATGGTAATGGCATTAAGTCAAGTTACAGATCCTTTGATTTATTTAAGAGGGTTATTAGTAGAATTCACTGATAGTATTGCAATTATAGAATATACGCAAAATAAACGTGAAAGAGGCAAATCAAGTAATAATATCTATAGATTATATGATTTCGCAATGAGAGGAATCACATCCTATTCGAAGGTTCCTTTAAGAATGGCTATATTTACGGGTATGATAGGTTGTATCGTAGGAGTAATTACAGGGCTTTATTACTTGATAAAAAAGTTTGTGTATTGGAGTACATTTGATGCGGGAATTATACCATTAGTTGTATTAATAGTGTTGTTCGGATCGCTTCAAATGATAGTACTTGGTATTATGGGTGAATACATCATGAATATAAACGTTAGAGTGATGAATCATCCAAGAATTGTAGAGGATGAAAGAATCAATTTCGAGGATATAGAGTCATAATAGAGAAAAACTAAAAAATTAGGAAAAGATAAAAAGTACTTGACAAATAAAGGAGTTAGCGCAAATGATTTTTAGCAGAGCAGAGCAGAGCAGAGCAGAGCAGAGCAGAGCAGAGCAGAGCAGAGCAGAGCAGAGCAATTGTAGGGTTTGATTGCTCTTATTTTGATAACAAGAAGGAAAGTATATTTTCTGTATTCAGAAAATATACTTTCCTTTTTTGTTGTAAGAAAGGAGCCTAAAACAAAATGAAATTTGCTAATATTTATTTTGATGGAAACAGAAAAGGCTCTGTTAATATAGGAGATGATTTGCAATTAGTGGCAATTGAAAATTTATATAAAGAAATGGGTATTAATTATGATGATGAAGTAGTCAGAATTGGATTATCAGAATTAAGTACTTATGATGGAGAATATGTGGTTTTACCTATTTCCTTTCCTTTATATGGATATCGAGAGGGAACCTATATAACGATGTTTTCCCCTAAGATAATACCAGTTTTTTTAGCGCTCTCTATAATGAGTGGTAATATAAGTCAAGAAGAATGTGATTATTTTCGTCGCTTTGAGCCAATAGGATGCCGCGATTATTACACGGCAAATCTTTTGAGAAAGAACAATATAATGGCATATGTGAATGGGTGTATGACTGTAACGTTTCCGAAACAAAAAAACTTATTTGGAAGTAAAGTATATTTGGTAGATGTACCAGAAAGCTATTATAAATATATACCTTTGCATATATTGGAAGAATCGGTCATGTGTTCTCAGGTGTTATATGATTGTGCTAACCCAGAAAAAGAAATAAAAAATCGATTAGAAGAATATGCTAGAAATGCATCTTTAATAATAACTACTAGACTTCATTGTGCTATGCCTTGTTTGGCAATGGGGCTTCCAGTGATATTGATGAAAGATAAATATTCATTTAGATTTACTTTTGTTTCAAAATATATACATGTATACGAGAAAGAAGAATTTTCAGAAATAGATTGGAACCCGAAGTCTATAGATTTTGAACCTGAGAAAAGAAAAATTCTTGATTTGGCAAAAAAAAGAATTACAGAAACATGGGATAAATATTATGACATGTATGCTCTATCTGAGTTCTATGAAAAAAGCAATATTCGAAAAGATGCATATATTGAACATTTTGACAATGTAAAAGAATTCATTGATAAAAAATTTAACCAAAACGAATGCTTCAGGTATGCAGTATGGGGAATAACGCAGAAAGCAGACATGATTTGTTCATATATAGAGAGTAACTACAAAAATGCAAGGTTATCATATGTTTATGACAAAAATAAAAAAATAGAATTTCATGGAGTTATGAGTGGAAATGATGATGATGTGATCACTGCTGATGATATTTTTGTATTTGTTACCGCAGCAACTGCTAATCCAATTGCTAAAGAAAAATTTGAAAAGATTGGGAAGACTAATTATCACATAAGTGATGATGGAATCGATGTTTCTAGGAGTGATGAAAATGATAGGAGATAAAATATCTATACTTGTTCCATGTTATAATGAAGAAGAAAATGTTGTTTCGGTTGCTGAAGAAATAACCAGAATAATGACTACTAAGTTGACTGGATATGAATATGAAATAATATTTAGAGATAATGCATCAACTGATAATACAGTCGTAATGCTTCGTAGACTTGCTTCAAAAGATAATCATATAAAGGTAATTGTTAACAGTAGGAATTATGGTGTTTTCCCAGATAATAATACTTTCCTGGGTAAAATTAGCGGAAATATTTGTATAGGTGTGCCTTGTGATTTACAAGATCCATTAGAAATTATTGTAGAGCTAGTTGAATGGTATGAAAAAGGTTATGAAGTAGTTGCAGGACAAAAAATATCTTCAGAAGAGGGCGTAATTAAGTACGGGTTTAGGCAGTTATATTATAAAATATTGCAATTCTTTTCGGAGAGAAAAAGAGTGGCAAATATAAGTGGATCAATACTTATGTCTAAAAGAATCTATGAAATATATAATAGTGGATATAAGTTCCAAATGTTTGATACATTTGCTGCCGATTGTGGCATAGAGATTAAAACAGTTCCATATAGGCAGAAAAAAAGAGAGCATGGAAAATCATCATATAATTTGGCGAGGTCATTTAATTATTCGATAAATGGATTAATACAGACTAGTATAAAGCCAATAAGGATAGCAACTGTGTTGGGAACAATTTTTTCATCAGTATCTTTTGTGGCAGGTTTAGTATATTTTATTCTCAAAATAATATTTTGGAAAATGTTTCCGGCAGGTACAACACCAATTTTACTAGGAATGTTTTTCATAGGCTCAATACAACTATTATTTTTAGGACTGATAGGAGAATATGTTGGGCAGATATATAAATTAACAACACCATCTAACCCAGCCGTGGTTTCGGAATTAATAAATTTTGATGATGAAATAGTAAATAGCACTTTGATTATAAAGAATAAAAATTATTTAGAAGAGGACAATTGAACGGGGGTACTTGTATGAATAGTAGTGAAATCCTAGCTTAGAATTAGTAGATTTTTATACAATAAATTATGCAAATATGATAGAATAAGAGCGGTTTAGAAACTGCTCTTATTTTATCATGGAGAATTGAATGTTTAGGTTATATAACAAAATAAGGAATAAAGACGTATATATTATAGCAGAAATGAGTGCCAATCATGGTGGCTCATTAGATAATGCACTCAAGATTGTTAGAGAAGCAGCAAAGGCGGGAGCAGATTGCCTTAAGATTCAAACGTATACAGCCGACTCTCTAACTATAGACTGCGATAATGAGTATTTTAAAATTAAAGGTGGTCTTTGGGACGGATATAAACTTTATGATTTATATCAAGAAGCAGGGACTCCATATGAGTGGCACCAGGCAATCAAAGATGAATGTGAAAAATGTGGCATTGATTTTCTGTCAACTCCTTTTGATAAAGTTGGAGTTGATTTTTTAGAGTCATTGGGCGTTGAAGCTTATAAAATTGCCAGCTTTGAGCTTGTTGATATCCCTTTGATTGAATACACAGCTTCAAAGGGCAAGGCAATGATTATATCAACTGGTATGGCGTCATTGGAAGAAATACAGGATGCTATAGATGCGTGTCACAGTGTAGGAAACGACCAGGTAGTGCTTTTGAAATGTTGTAGCGAATACCCGGCACCATGGGCAGATATGCATCTTGGAAATATTCCAGACATGTCTAAACGATTTAATCTTCCAGTAGGATTATCTGATCATAGTGCAGGTAGTTTAGGGGCAGTAGTAGGAGTGACTTTAGGAGCATGTGTGGTTGAAAAACATGTTATGCTGGAAGGTGTGGAAAGCGCTGATAGTAAGTTTAGCATGCCAATGGATGAGTTTGCGCAGATGGTCAATGATGTACGAAATGCAAAACTTATAGCACAAGGTCCCAATTATGAGCTGACTGATGGCGAAAAAGCGTCTACAGTATTTAGACGTAGTGTATTTGCAATAAAAGACATTAGAGCTGGTGAGAAGTTTACCGAAGATAATATAAGAGTGATTAGACCAGGATATGGTTTGGGTCCTAAATACTATAAAGAATTATTAGGTAAAACATCAAGTCAGTTAATTGAACGAGGAGCACCTATTAAGAAGGAGATGCTAGATTGATGGTTTTAGAAATAGGAAAAACATCTACAATTAAGAACATCATTGAAGAAAATGATATACAAGCATTTGCAAACATTAGCGGAGATTATAATCCAGCGCATACAAATGATGAATATGCAAGAAAAAGTGTGTTTGGAAGAAGAATAGCTCATGGAATGCTTTCTGCAAGTTATATATCGGCAGTTCTTGGAACTAAAATGCCAGGCCCAGGAACGATTTACCTACATCAAGATCTTGACTTTAAGAAGCCAGTTTATATTGGAGATGAAATTACAACAATAGTAGAAGTGGCAAAAATACTTAATCCAGAGAAAGGCATATATGAGCTAAAGACGAAGTGCGTAAATCAAAATGGAGATATAGTAGTTGATGGTACCGCCGTTGTAAAATATATTGAAGAGAATATCCATACCAGTGATTTTGTGGATAAGAAAAGCAACACATTCTATTCAGAGGAAGAACTGGCACACTTGGGGCTAAAGAAATATGGAAAGAATGTGCTGATTAGCAGAAATGCAATATTGTATTCACCAGAAAAGTTAGAAGTGGGTAATGACGTTAGAATAGATGACTTCACTACTATTAGTGGGAATGTAAAACTAGGTAGCTTTATTCATATAGCACAGTTTTGTGGACTATATGGCGGGGATGAAGGCATTATAATGGAAGATTTTTCAGGTTTGTCTTCTAAGGTGACGATTTATGCTACATCAAATGATTACTCTGGGAATTCGATGACCAATCCGATGGTGCCAGCTAAATATAAACCTGGAGACAAAGAAGCTAAGGTAGTATTGGAAAAACACGTGATTGTGGGTGTTAATTCTGTAATATTACCAGGTGTTGAGATAGGTGAGGGCTCATCTGTGGGAGCCATGAGTATGTGTGCAAAATCCCTCGAACCATGGGGAATATATGTAGGCGCACCTGCAAAAAAAATTAAAGATAGAAGTAAGAAGTTGTTAGAGTTAGAGAAACAGTTTATTGAAGAACGTAAGTTCCTCGGGGGGGGTACAGACCTCTCGATAGAATAGTTTCTATAGCTTTTGTTGCCTGATTGCATGATAGCCACTAACGATAATCATTCAAGTTCTTATGGCGAATTGTACCTTCGCAAGGCATGTGAGGATGATTGTGATTTATTATTCAATTGGGCAAATGACGAAATAACACGTAAAAATTCATTTGATACTAAAAGCATATCATATGATGATCATGTTAAGTGGTATGAAAACTTATTGTCTGATTCCAATAGAGTACAATATATACTAATGGATAAGAGTGAACCAATAGGGCAAGTTAGATTAGAATTTAGTGCTAATAGTGTAGAGCTTGGATATAGCATAGATGAATGTAAAAGGGGTTTAGGTTATGGCAAAAGAATAATTTCATTGGCTGTAGAGCAGGTTAAAAAAGACTATCCTAATGTTAATGAAATTATAGCAAAAGTTAAGCCAACAAATGTTGCTTCGATACATTGCTTTTTGAAGAATGATTTTGAGGAGCAATATCAATTATACAAGTTAGACTTATAAATGTAGAGCTGATTGTATAGGGAACATAATCAAATTCTTGTATAAAGAGGAATTATTATTATGCTTTTTTTTAGAGCAGATGGAAATGAGAAAATTGGAGCAGGTCATATCATGCGTTGCCTCAGCATTGCAAGAGCAGCATTTGACCAGGGAGAGAAAGTTGTATTTTATACAGCTGGGAATGAGTTCTCAAAAGTAATTAAGGAAAAGGGTATTGAAAATATTGTGTTGAGTTCAGACTTCATGAAAATGGAGTCTGAACTTGTTTTCTTGAAAAAAGAAATATTAAGTCGCAAACCTGAATTTATATTTGTAGATTCATATTATGTTACAAAAATGTACTTGGCATCAATACTTGAATGGTGCCATTCTTACGGTGGCAAATTAATATATATCGATGATGTAATGGCGTTTGCTTATCCCTGCGATTTTCTTGTAAACTATAATATTTTTGGCCCAGATATGAAAGAGACTTACATAAAAATGTATTTAGAAGATGGCATCAAGGAGGGGATGGATGAATTCCCTAAGTTGATGTTGGGGTTAGAGTACGTGCCATTACGAAAAGAATTTACAAATCTGCCGCCGCGAGTGGCAAGACCAGATGCAAAAGATATTCTGGTTTCTACAGGTGGGGCAGATACAGAACATATTGCTTTAGAAATAGCGCGAGCAATCATAGATATGCCAAAAGAAACAAGGGGAGATTTAGTATTTCATATCCTTGTAGGAACAATGAATATGGACAAGGCTGAAATAGAAAATATAGCAGCAGCTTGCAAGAATATTGTTGTGCATTACAATGTTAAAGATATGGTATCATTGATGCAGAGTTGTGATGCTGCAATTAGCGCTGCTGGAAGTACATTATATGAATTATGTGCAACACAGACTCCTACGATTACTTATGTGGTGGCTGATAACCAGATATTGGGTGCGGAAGGATTTGAAAAGGCTGGATTGATGGAGTATGGTGGGGATGTGAGAGCGTTAGGCAAGGAGGCTCTTGCTATGTGTTTAATAGATAAATCAATAAAACTTATATCGAATATGCAAAATAAAAAATATGAGACGATTCAGATTTTAAATGGTGCAAGAAGTATTATGCATGGTATAGAATGCATTAGTGAGGTAGAGTATGATGAATTGTAATTTGTTTATAGATAGGACTTTGATGATAACAGGTGGTACAGGTTCGTTTGGGAGCACAGTACTGTAGCACTTTTTAGACTAGGATTTAAAGGAAATTCGTATTTTTCCCAGTGATGAAAAGAAACAGGATGCTATGCCAGGTGCTGATTTCATTTTCCATGCAGCAACACTTAAGCAGGTGTCTTCATGCAGCTGTAGAGGCTGGCGTTCAGCGTGTTGTTTGCCTTTCAACAGACAAGGCTGCTTACCCAATCAACACAATGGGTATTTCAAAGGCTGTGATGGAAAAGGTTATCGGCGCTAATGCCAGTGTAGCCGCAGGTAAGACTACTAAAATGGAAGGTTAGTTATCGTAGGAAGGATATTAATTATAAAGTAATAATTAGTAATGGAATTAGATATTTATGTATAAAAGAGATTTTATTTGGAATTCAATTGCAGGATTAATTAATGCAGCAGAAGCAGTAGTTATGGCTATAATGGTTACTAGAATTACAAATTTATCAGATGCAGGAATACTGACGATTGCATTTGCTGTAGGAAATTTACTAATGTCAGTTGGTAAATTGGGAGTTAGAAATTATCAAGTGACGGATGTAAAAACGCAATATAAGTATGAAACGTATTTCACAATGCGCATTATTAGTGTTTTGCTTATGTTGCTTTTGTCAGTAAGCTATGTCACAGCGAAAATGATGCTGTTTTCAGAATCATTTTTTAAGGAAGGATGCATTTTGGCAATATGTGCAATATACATAATAGAATCTTTTGAAGACGTTATTTGGGGAGAGTTTCAGCGAAAAAAAAGGCTAGATATTGGTGCAAAGATTTTTGTAACTAGGTGGTGCGTGATATTTTTTACCTTTGCTATTTCATTATATTTTAATCATAATCTATTTGTTTCTTTATGGTTATGTTTTGCAACTTCTTTCATTTGTTTTTTGACTATGACGAATATTTATGAAAAAAAGTATAACCTTGAGTGTGTAAAGAATCAGCAAATTCATCTCTGGAAAATTCAAAGGAATAAGAAAAATTTATATAAACTATTGGGGCAAGTTTATCCATTGTTTTTAGTATCATTTCTTGCATTTTATATTAATAATTCTGCTAAATATGCCCTTGATGTATATGTTGATAATGAAACGCAGGCTTGCTATGGCTTTGTCTCAATGCCAGTTTTTGTAATAGGATTATTAAATGGGATGATTTATCAGCCATCAGTTGTATGGTTGTCTGAACAGTGGACCAAGGGGAACAAAAACATTTTCATAAGTAAGATAAGAAAACAATGTTTGATTATACTTGCGATTAGTATAATATGTATAATTGGAGTTGCAAGCATTGGTATACCGGTGCTTTCTGTGTTGTATAGTACAAATCTAAAGAATTATTGGAAAGAATTGGTTATTCTGCAATTTGCTGGAATGTTTCTTGCGCTATCGGGATATATGGTTTTGATATTAACAATTATGCGTATGCAAAAGGCGTTATTATTAGGATATAGTATTGTATTTTTTGTTTCTCTGTTAGGAATGAAATTCATGGCATATAAATACGGAACTGTAGGTGTTAGTATGTACTATTTATTCTGCATAATTCTTTTGTTTATGATATATGCACTGATATTTTTAAAAAATTATAATATGGAAAGAGAATAGTATGAGAGGAAGTGTTATGAGGGTAAAAAAGCAACTTTCAATAATTGGCTTATGGTGTTTAGTCGTTTTGATGCTTGTTCTGGTTGTTTTATTAATTAAAAATAAAAATGGTGGTGATTATTATTCTGAATACGGAATAAGTGGTGTAGGGACATTTTTAAATCCATATAAGATTTCCTCAGAAGAAGATTTAGAAATATTTTCCAACATAGTGAACTCTGGAGTTACATTTGAAGGACAATATATTGTTCAAACATGTGATATAGAGTTGCTGGATAGCGAAAAATATTTGCCTATAGCTTCTGATTCGAATTGTTTTAAAGGTAATTATAATGGAAACGGTCATTCACTTTATAACGTAAATATTCATGCTGATAAAGCTGCTTTATTTGAAAATATGCAAGGATCGCTCAGAAACATTACAATTATATCAGGAACAATTAGTGGAGATATAGTTGCATCATTTATGATTAATTCTAATGAGAATGAAGCTAGTGTTATTAATTGTTATAATTACGCTTGGTTAAATGGAACCACAATGGTTTCGGGAATAGCAAATGATATTAGTAATGGAGAAATAGTGTTTTGTAAAAATTATGGTAATTATTCCGGAAATGTATATTATTCACTATGTGGTGGAAATGCGAAAGATATAGTTACAATCGGAAAGGAAGAATTATTTGTTTCTAGCAACTTTGATGGAAATATATATGAGCTTAATGGCTCGTTGAAAGAGCAAGCGCGAGTTATAAATGGGTATATGGCAATGAATACCGCTAGTTTTTGTTCTAATGTACGTGTTGATGTAATTGATAATAGATTTGTTCTTTCAAGTGAAATATTGAAAAAAGGAACTTTAGACGGAATAGATGGCATTGGAACAAAGCACGACCCATATCTCATTAAAACCATAGAAGATTTTGAGGTTTTTAAAGATTTAGTTAATTGCGGGATAGATTTTTATCAATGCTATTGGAAGCAATGCGCAGACATTGACTTATCTCAGTTTCATAATTTTGACCCAATAGGAATATATGGTAGTAATCATTACTTTTGGGGATATTATGATGGCAGTGGATATAAAATAAAAAAAATGGTTATGACACGTGATGATAATTGCGGCTTATTTGGGCAGTTAGCTGGAACAGTTATGAATTTGCAGCTAACAGATAGTTATATTGAAGGAGCGTGTGTGGGAGGGATAGTTTCACATTCAGTTGGAGGTACTGCACCCCAGATAATTAATTGCTATTCTGATGCTGTTGTAAATGGATTAGTACGTTCTGGTGTATTAGTAGATAACTTTGAAGGTGGAAATGTTGTTTTGTGTATTGGTAAAGCTATAAACGATGAAATATTGTGTTCTTATTCAGCAAAGAATATTATTGAATCTTATTTAATTGGAGAAAAAGGTGTAGACAATGCTTCTGTTCCGCAACTAGATGGGGTAGAAACAAATATATTAAATTCTTCATTACAAGATTCTAATATAGGTGAGCACTTCAATAATTACATTAGCAATCACTTTATGATAAGAAATATCAACCATAATCGATTATGCTTGTGGCATGAAAATGGCCGACTGGAATTAAGTAATAATCGACAAGGTATTTCATTAGGCATATTCTTAAATTATTTTACAATTATTATAGCAATAATTATGACGGTTGCGTTTTATCGACTGGAGAACAAATTAGTTTCAAAAAAAAGAGAAGTAGCTATTATCACCCGTGTTCCAAATGCTAATCATAAAGATATTTATCTATTTGTAGTATATGGATTGGCGTTAAGTTATATACTGCTCAATATTGTCACGAATGGTTTGGGGATAAATAGACTATTTTATGTAGCATTACGTGATACATTTTCTGACAGAATAGCTATGATAGAAAGTGCAGATATGTATGCATCGTATAGATACACATTAGTGCCAAGTTTTTACCCACCACTCAATAATTTTTTATATTGGATTCCAAGTCTATTGCTGGGAAATAGTATAAAAAATCGTTTTGCATATAATGGTACAGATATAGAAAATGATAGCTTTATAATTATGTTGTGGATGACATATTTAGTTTTATTAATAATAATGTTATTTTCTATTATAAAAAATAGTATAGTGGATAACAGTAATACTAGAAAAATGTTGTTTGCGATTTCCTTTTTTTTGATGGGGCCAGTCTTGTACAGTATTGAAAGAGGAAATAGTGTATTATTAGCAGTTTTTTTTAGTGTATTATTTTTTAGGTACCAAGAAGATAAGAAGCCTTTATTTCAAGAACTTGCTCTAATTTTTTTAGCACTCGCAACATCAATAAAATTATATCCAATGCTTTTCTTTTTTATGATTATTACTCAGGGAGAAACTATAAAAAACATTATATTGAAATTTATAAGGTTTGTGTGTTATTGCTTTACTATAAATGTTTTAATTTTAATCCCATATGGTGGAATCAATACAATTATTAGTTATATAAATAATGTTTTTATAGCTCGAGGAAATACTAATACTAGGCAATTAGCATGGCAAGAGGGGGGCATTGATTTTTATAATCTATTTAGGATGTATTACACTAGCGACGTGGCAAGCAGTCTTAGGATAATCTTAATAGGGATTACTCTTCTTAGCGCTTTTGTTGTTTTTTTTAATGCTAAGGATAAATATGAGCAAACAATTGTACTGATTGTAATAATTTGTTGTTTTCCTATTGAGTCCTATTATTATGTTCTTTCTTTTTTTATAATTCCATTGATACAGATATACAATAGAAGGAAGTTAAATGTAATAGATTATATAATCACTGCAGAATTAATAGCTATAGTTGGACTATGTCCATATTATTTTTTAAATACAGAATACAGAATAAATGGAATAATTAGTACAGTTGTTATGATTCTTTTGATCCTCACGTTGGATATAAAAAAATCTTATGAACTCAGAAGTGAATTTAACAAAATTACATGTAAATAAAAGATTAAGATACTATATGAGACTGAATTTCAAAAGATGTTATTATCTGTTTTAGTCGTAATGCTTATAATCTTACCAACATATTCACTTAGATAATTATATAAAAGTCTATATAGTCGGCGTAAGCTTGTGTATAGCACCTATTAATAGAGCTTTGCATCAACCATTTGAAATGCTCAGTATTGGGAATAAAAGGTTTACTTTGTATTTACGTTCAATGATAGCAGCAAGTGAGTCAATTTCGTAACGCATTTCAGAGCAACCGCAAACTGCATAGAATGCAGGGAAGTAATTGAAATCAGCACCCTTAAGCGTGACGAACCGCCTTTGGAGCTTTCGCCAAGAGATAGTCGGATGAATTTTCTGTGATTTTGATTGTGATGCCTTCAATGGAAAGCTTAAGAGTAGATAGCTTTTCGAATGTTGTATTAGTTGCACAACTTGTGCAGCACTGTTGCGTAACAGATGTATTCAACGGAACATGTTCGAAAGCTGAGATTCTACAAGCTGTTTTTTTAACTTCCGCTTTCAATAGTAGAATTGAGTTTTTCAATGCCGTTGTTTTCCCCCTACGGGTATTTTAAGCACTTATAATTAACCGGAGATTGAATGTAAAAAAGCGAAGTAATCGTTGCGCTAACAGGCGTGGCTAAATTTAAGAATGATACTATGAACATTGCAAATATACTTATTATTCGGAAGGATTGTAGTTATGCAAGTAATAAGATATATAAAAAATAATTATATGAATATCATTATGTTTATATGTCTATATGTGCTAGGATTAATATTTTTCTTTGAGTTGGTAGAAGGGAATAATCGGTTTGCTACGAATCAAGTGGTTAACGACTATGACAAAATGAGAAAAATAACTTATCATGATTTAGAGTATAGTAATGGCGTCTATACAATTATTGGAAGCAACTCTTATTTAATTATTCCCAATACTGAAAAATATAATAGAGTAACATTGGAAGTAAAAGGAGATTTGGCCGGAAGCCAGATGTATATTCGAGTGTGGAATAAGGCAAAAGAAAAGTGGAGTATAGAGAATTCACTATCTCAAAGGATAAATGCAGAAAAAGAAAGCTATACCTTTGACTTTGCGTATGATAATACAGGTTGTATAAAAATATCGATATTAGGATGTAATGGTCAACAAATATCATTGGGAAAAGTGACATTTTCGCTAAACCATTTCACATTGAGTTTCTTTAGCGTTATTAGATTGACATTATTTGCTGGCGTATTTGCAATTATTTCAGGGTATGTTTTATATCGATTGTATAGATATGCTGACAAACTGGGTTTGTTTTGGGGAATAGTGGCTAGTGGTATCGCTGTTTTCTTATTGATAAATTTATCTACAAATAGTTATTATTTGACTGAATATTTATACAGTGGCGGCACATATAATAATTATGGAGACTCATTTATGGACTATTTTAATATGTTAGCGCTTATGAGTAATGATGATCCATACTATTTAGATGCTAGCTATCCTCCATTATGTTTTGTTATATTAAAGCTATTGCATTTGTTTTTGCCTAAAGGGTTACAATCGGTGTACCAGGGCTGGATTTTGAGAGAAACTACTATAGCAGTTGTATGGTTTCTAGTTCTTTTTGTAGGCTTAATTGCTATAGCTTGTTACCTTATAAAATCGATTTTAGGGGAAAAGCAAAGGAGTATATATGCAATAGTGTTTGTCCTATCTGGCCCAATGCTATATTTGATTCAAAGAGGCAATTTGCTGATTATTGCATTTGTATTTTCACTAATTTATTTTAAATATTATAATTCTGAAAGTAAAAAATATAGGTATATAGCGTATATAGCCCTCGCTATTTCAGCTAGCATAAAAATTTACCCAGCATTGTTGGGATTTATGACATTGAGAACGAAAAGATACAAAGAAACTATACATTTAGCAATTATTGGCGCCATTATATTCTTTTTACCTTTTTGGGCATTTGATGGAGTGGATACTATGAATGCCCTACTGCATGGTTTGAGAGTTGTTAGCGATGAAATGACTAATAATGGGCTTGGACAGAATTTTAGTTTGGTAAATCTTTTTGCTATTCTAAGTGCTTATTTAGGATTAGAAATAAATGTAAGTCAAGTATTCTTGATTTTAATAATGATAAGTTTAATACTGGGAGCTATTTTTTCTAAAAAAGAATGGCATAGCTGGTTTTTGTTGGTGACTGCATTTGTATGGTACCCAGCGTTTTCTTTTACATATGTTTTAGTGTTTTATTTTTTACCAGCATTAGCACTTTTACGGAAGGATTATGATTATAGAGACAAGATTGATATATCGTTGCTTGCAATGTTGCAAATACCTTACGCGCTTCCATATATGTACTGGATGGATAATAAGGTAAATAACGAGTCAATGAGAGTTATGAGTTATGGTACACTTGTACCTAATTTAATAATTGTCTGGCTAACACTTAATATATTATTGGGGATAATATGTTTTTATATATCTAAGGAAAAAAATAGTCTTTATATAGATATAAAGGCTAAGAAGGTATCTGCAAGTATTTTTCTACTTGCAATTATCAGTATAGGAATTGTAACGTTAAATTCAACGTATTCTGAAGACTATGATTTTTCCGGAAAGGGGACAAGAATTAATCCATACAAGATATCATCCACCGAAGAATTTGTTGATTTTTTGAATGCAGTTAATGATGGAGAGGATTTCAAAGGGGCATATTTTGTACAGACATGTGATTTGGATTTTGGTGAATACGAATCATTTTCACCTATCGGCAATATAGAGACAGGGTGTGAGTTTGCCGGGATATATGATGGGAAAGGCTATTCTATAGATAATTATTCTGTTGTGTCTAATAATACTAGTGGAGTTTGGGGCGAATTATCAGGAGAAATTCGGAATGTTCAAATAAATAATTGTGTTGTTAGTGGTATGAATGTAGGTACTATCGCCTATTCTGTAGGGCAAGAAGGAAAAATCAGCAATTGTATTTTTAATGGTATAGCATGTGGATATCATGTCGGTGCAATATCAGCATACTGTTCAGGCACAATTGAAAATACTCTTTCATTTATAGGTGTTGAGGGTATAGATGAAGGTCATATTTATTCGGATAATATAGCGACAATATATTCAACAGCTTCAGTAATTAATTCTTATAGCAATCTTTCATCTGGAAATGGAGAATTAATAAATTTTGAGGGAACTGAGTTAGACGAACTGAACAAACATGTTAGAATATGTAATTCAATTTGGAATAAAGAATTTGTTATGAAGAGTTGGACTATTAAGGATGGATTGTTTTGTTTGGAATGAAAGGGAGATTGGAGGGATTTTTTATGGATGCTGTGAAAGAGTTTCGTAAGGCAAAAAGAGAAGATTTTAAAGAGTTTTAGCGGATTGTAAAGGGGAAGGAAGATGGAAAAACGTCCTTAGATTTTTTTAATTATGTAAAAGAAAAATATAATAACTGCGATATTGGTCAACTGGAAAATTTGAAATACAATTTATCAGACTATAAATGGTCATTAGATGTTAGTACAAAGCGGGACAAAATTATGTATGCAATGTATAACGAACCATGCAAGTTTTTGCCATCTTTCATCATGGCAATGATAGCGATATATACTATTACAGCTCAATTAGTTGTAGGTAAAGTTGATGTGGCAGTAAATAGTAATTATATGGAAGCCACTAAATTATTGTTATCTACAATGAAAAAATGTCTGGATTTTATGCAAGCAGTAGGGATTGTATTTGTAGTAATTATTCTTATAGGGGTGCTTGTGAATATTGCAAAGAATTATTCTGCGAAAAATATAGATTATAATAAATATTATATAGATGGATATCTTAAAACCATAGATGAGATAATTGAGGCGAAAAAGGATGTGAAAAACGTTGAATTGGAATAGTAGTAGCTATAATGTTAAACTTTTTTAATGTTTAGCTACAAAACAAAATATTTTTTATAGATGGTATTTATGGTATTGATAATGATGTGAGGGAGATAAGTATATAGAACTATGGGAGATATATTAATAATTGGAAATGGATTTGATTTAGCACATGGATATCCAACAAGATACACTGATTATTTATTTTTAGTTAAAAATATAGATTGTTTTGAAAAAGAATATAAAATGAGGCTACTTGGAAATTCATTGGATAGTCGATATGATAAATACTTTTATAAAGGTGTGCTAGATAAAAAGGATAAAATAAGTGATTTTATTTCTATTGCAAAAAAGAATGCCTGGATATATTATTTTTCAAATTGTGATGCGGAAATAAAAGGGTGGATAGATTTTGAAAATGAAATGCTTCCTATATGTAGGGCGTTTGATTGCTTGTTTAATGCAGATTTTAAGGCGTACACGCCAAAGGAAAGAGAATCTGAAATGGCTTATGATGTTGTTATAGAGTCTTGGTATGATATGTTAAATCTTTTGTTGTGGAATGATATTATTCTGAAAATTAGAAGCGGTAAAACGGTTTTTTTAAAAGAAAAATATGCGAGTCCTAAACAAGGAATATTACAGGCAAGAATAATTAAAACATTACGATCTTCATTTGAAGAATTTAAGTTATCAATGATTCTTTATATGATGATATTTGTAGATGAATTAGATTCGAAATTTTTACCTCAAATTAAAGGAATGAATCCAAATGCTATTTTATCATTCAATTATACAGAAACAGAAAAAAAGTATTTTTCATTAAAAGATGATAAGATTTGTCATGTGCACGGAAGTGTTGAATTGAGACAAATTGTTTTGGGGACAGACTTGATTGCTGATGATAGTAAATACATTTTTTTGAACAAGCAATTTCAAAGACTTACATGTGTTAAAGAGTTTGGTTACAAAAGATTGTTAGATGCAATGGGAAATAATTCGTCCGTTGATATTGTTGGACATTCTCTTAATATAAATGATGAACATATTTTTAAACCATTTATAGAAAAAAGCAATAAGACTAATATTTATTACTATGATGATGAAGATTTTGGAACTAAAATTGCTAATCTATTAAAAATATTTGGCAGTGACAAGATTGAGGATTGGATATATTGTAAGAAAATAGTATTTAAGAAATTGAAAAATATATAGATGTTCAGCGACGCGCTCTCGCCTGAACCAACGACGATTTTAAATTACCCCAATTTTTGAAATACGACAGGCTTGTATCTGACCGACACAAGTACAGCTGAAAAGCGACGAAATGTCGTGGCCTTATCTTTTTCTCAGGTTTTCCAGATATTAGATAAGGCCATGACTAGCATAGCCTTGTAGATTGAAAATTGAATATCAACTTGTTAATGCTTGCTCATTTACTGCAGCCATTATCACTTAAGAGTCGATAGTGTTTTCTGAAGTTGCGCCCCTAGAAGCAGAGTATTCGCCATGACATTGTCTATGAGGCTAGGATTGCCCTGACTGCAGCCAGCAAGAACGGTGCTGGCATTACTATCAATGATGGTAGAGGCTCCACCTGCTCAGTTAAGTTTGGGGTAAATATACCGAGCTGTTTCATCAGTATCTTTAGATCTTTTTGGATTCCAGCTGATAAGTATTGGGCTACATCAATGGCTAAAATCACAGGTATTCGCTTTTCTTTGTATAGATAAAACAGTCTGTCTTGGATAGCCTAAACATAACGGTTTTACCACCTTTTGTATCGAGAGCTAGTCTTTCATAGAACTGTTTGTAGAAGTCGGCTACTGTAACAGTTGATAAAGGAATGTATTTCATGTTGAAGAGATTTTTGTCAAGGTTATTTTCCAAGCATCTTAGAGTGTAGGATTTCCCATACCAGGTGAAGCAGTAAAGACACCAATACCTCGGGTTTCGGTTAGGTATGTAAGTCTTGCCATCATTTCCTTATGCACTGTGGATTCAAGATATTGGTTACTTTAAGGCTATGTGTATAAATTGGATTAAAAGCTGAGCTATAGAAAGAGTTATTAGTCATTTGCTTTCTCCTTTCTTGAGTAGTCAATCCTTGGATAAGGATTATTGTGTTTGGTTTTGCTGTTTGAATATTTATCAGTGAGGGCTAAAGGGAAATGCTTTTCGTCATAGTAGATATAGGCTTTCTTCATTGGGGCAGGATAATAGCGTATCTCGACAGTAGCCCCAATGAATTGAATTGGTGCATCAAACCAAGTCTTTTTGATGGTGATGCAAGGGTCATTGTTAACTTTTCTTGTCACACGATTATGGAAGCATTCATCCAACCATTCAATAGATTTAGGAACACGATATGATTTTTTGTTGCAAGAAACTGCCTATAGGAGTCTTATCAGTTCCTGAGTGCTTGGTTTTATTGCAGGTTTGAATGTAGTTACGCAAATGTTTATTAAATTCAGCCAAGGGCTGAATTGGTTTTGTATCTAGAGCGTGAAGCCAGCAATCTTTCAATGTGCGAAAGTTTCTTCCAACTCTGCTGGAGAGATTATATTTTTGCTCATGGCAAGTCCTCCTTTCTTTCATACTTTGCGGATAGAACAGGACGCTGGGAATGTACATTTCGTAATTGTGTGAATAGGTATTTTTGAAAATCAGTTAGGTGGAGATAGGCAGGGGAGCGACTATTTTCTTGTCTGAAGAGATGAAAAATTGAATCTTTTGAAGAAGTTGACCGGGAAATTTTCAAATGAATAAACCGTTTCAATAGCAGCTGGCTACTGCCATTTTAGAAGTGGTTTGCTCCATGACAGAAGACCAAGCATTGAAATGCTCTCTAAAAAGCATAAGCCAGGTGCAGAGTGTAGAGACAGAAATGTTGTAACGTATGCATAGCTCTGCAATTGGGTATTTAACCTTGGAAGAATCGTAGATAACAGCTAAGATAAAGCAAATTGAATAGCTGCCGTAAGGTTTGAGATAATCAGGGATTAAGGCATGGGTTTTACCACAAGATTCACAGCAAACGCGAGGAATTATGACTTGTGATTCTTGGCGCTTGCCGTGATAAAGAGGAATGATGTTTCTTTTATTAAGAAGCATGAACACGGTAGCAACCTGTGGCTTTACATTCGGAATTTGGACAATTTTCATTTGAAAGATCAACTAAGGATAGAGAAGCATTAAATAAGTCGATATCAGATATTTTACAAGAAAGTATCTTGCCAATTTTGGCGCTAACTTTTATCATGACATTGTAGTTGCGGTATACTATTTGGTTACCGTGATGCTGATAAGAAGGTGAGTCAAACTTTGGTCGATGGAGCTCCCTTCTTTTTTATTTATAGTTACGTGGAATAATACAAGGATACTTATTCTTGAAAAACAATACAACAAAAAAAGTGTCGCGTAAAACGACACATAGTAAAATTAAAAGGGGATGGCTTAAGAATTCAGTTTGTTGCAGAGTTGTCGTCTGAGGTAATTAGTATTCGGCGGTCAACAATATATAATTATTATCGTGGGGTGAGAAATGAGATTATTAATAATTGGTAATGGCTTTGATAAGATGCATAATTTGCCAACTGGATATAATGATTTTTTAGATTTTATAAAAGAGCTTTACATGGCAATTAATGTACCTATGGATAAGATGATGGCACAAATACAGATAGCACAGAGACAAAAAGATATTCTGGCATTAATGGAGGATATTGATAATGGGATAACAAATATACAAATAACACATGCGATGTATATGATGAGTCAATTGGCAACGGATGAATTGACGGAGTTCTATCAAGAATCAGCTAAGTGTTTTTGGATAGAGTATTTTTTTCAGGTAAGAAATAAAATTGGTGATAAATGGATGAATATTGAAGAAGAGATTGAACGTGTTGTTAAGGATCTTTTCTCAGATTCTTATAAGGATGAATTAATTAATTATTCTAATATTCCAAACAAAGCGGTAGCTGAATTCTTCGTCAAAAATTATCGAAGAAACTTGTATTCTAGGGACTTTGAAAAAATTTTTTATGGCGAATTTATCTTATTGACAAGCTTAATAAATCGATACATGGGATATGTGGACAAGTTAAATGTACGACCATTGAAAATTTTTGGAGATATGAATTATGATAAGGTGTTGACATTTAATTACACACATACCTACGAACGCTTATACAACAACGATGATTCATCGTAAGTCCTCAATCATGAGTACCAGATATCAAAATACCCAGCATTTCCGCTGGGCTTAAGATATAAATTATGTAACTTGAAAATTTAAGATTTTTTATACTTGCTTGGACATTTTTGCTGAACTGATTTTGACCAAGGCATTAAATCGTTTAGGAAGTTAAGATTATTATCTTCCATGTGCTTTGGAATCTCACTAAGAAGCAGTTCAAAGTATTGATAAGTGTTAAGACCATTAGCCTTAGCAGTTTCAGCTAGACTAAAGATCATAGCACTTGCATTAGCTCCTTTTGACGATTCAATAAGAACAAAGTTCTTACGAGCGATAGTGAATGGGCGAATAGCTTGTTCGGCGTAGTTGTTGTCCATAGGAATTTTACCATCATTTAAGAATGCTCTTAGGTATTCTTCCTGGTTAAGGCTATAAGCAAGAGCTCGTCCAATTGTGCTGTTGTGGGTGACCTGAGTATATTTTAATTTTGCCCACTCAAAGTAAGCATCGACTTTCTCTTTGAGGACAAGTTGACGCTGCTTTTTACGATCTTTGTTTGTGAGGTCATCGAAGGAATTATCGATGTGCATGATTTCAGAAATCATTGCATAAGCTTCCGCGGCTACCGTATCTTTTGCTGCTTCAGTCCCAACGGACTTGATGAATTCTGCAAAAGGTCTTCTTGCATGAATCCAGCAGCCAGCGATTTGAAGGTCTTGTCGTTCTTTACCAAGCTTATGGTAGACCTGATAACCATCCGTGACCACGGTGCCGGAGAAGTCTTTTAAGAATTCTCTTGGATGGTCAGCTTTTCTGGATGGTTGCCAATCGTATAAAACGATTGGATGTTCAGAGCAGTGCGGGTTGTTTCTATAGACCCACATATAAGTCTTCTTGCCATTTTTTATTTTTGTTTTATCTATCTGCATTACCTTGACAGGTGTTTCATCTGCGTGGATTACCTTGCTGTCGTAGATAAGCTCATGCATACGGTCATAAACTAAAGAGAGGTATCTTTCAGCAGCCATGATAATCCAGTTGCATAAGGTGTTTGTCTCAAGGTTTATGCCGTTGTCTTTAAAAGCCCGTCTTTGGCGGTCTACAGGTAACGCATTTACGAATTTACCATTTATAAGAGATGCAACTAATGATGCAGTCGCAAGACTATTTCTGAATAAATCAACAGAACGAGGAGCTTTAACAATTGTTCCGTCGTTGTCCTTAGAAGCGTATACGTGAACGTGGTGTTCATCAACAATAAATGTTTCAGGGATAATCTGAAGACGCTTATAAATTTCTTCAGGAAGTTCCTTGTACCCGTTAGGAAATTTTTCTGCGAGTTCTTCTTCAGATAGTTTGTGCTCGATAATACGTGCTGGAAGACCATCAAGGTCTATATCTCGCTTACCTTTAGTTTTAGAACGCCTATAAGAAGAGATAATTATCTCTGTGATTTCTGGTTCTGGAGCAGATGGATCTGCTGTTGCTTCGACTTCATTGAATGAATCAAAAAGAGACATCTGTCCTTCGATTTCAGAAGAAGCTTCAGATTTCTTTCCAAACTGACGCTGATTCATGATACGAATCTGCTCTGTGAGAAGTTCAATCTGGCGATTAGTATCAGCCAGTTGAGCGTTAGCAGTATCGAGTTGCTCCTGCATAAAACCTAGCTGGCTTTGAAGAGAAGACGCAATAATAACCAACGCTTCTTTGTTGAGATTATTAAGTTGTTCGTCGGTTAATTGCATCATGATTTGTCTCCTTAATTCTGCATTTATTATAGCAAAATCAAGCATTAAAGACGAATTTTGGGGAACTGAAAAATGGTGAAAATGCCCATAAATACGGCATCCGTAGAGGCAGTATAAGGAATCTTAGATTATAGATAAAAATAAAAAGAAAAGTGCTGTGTAGAGCTTAGATTACTACATAAAAAGGCTTAGTAGCGGTCATAAGCTGTGCACAGCACCATCTGAAAAGGTGGTAAAAACAGCGATAAATAATCTCTGTTTTGCACAATAATTAAATAATAAATCAAGCAGAATACTTGGGCTCAGCATCATAAATGATTGGATCAATGGCAAAGCCTTGCATCAACCATTTGAACTGTTCAGGACAAAGTTGGCGAAGTTCATCACTTGTTCTAGGCCAGGTGAAGTGACCACGTTCAACTCGTTTATAAAGAAGCAGGAACCCATCGCCTTCCCAAAGGAGACCTTTGATTTTGGTTGATTGCCTTCCACAGAAAAGAAATAAAGTGTTAGGAACAAATAGGTTAACCTTGTATTTCTTTTCAATGATAGCAGCAAGAGAATCTATTCCGTATCGCATGTCAGTGTTATTCGAGAAATAAAATAACACTGATTATCCGAGAATTATTATTATTCGAGAAATATTTGTCAA
>SVES01000021.1:0-2793 GCA_015057305.1 Pseudobutyrivibrio ruminis
CTCCTTTATCTTTTCAATAATCGCATCCGCATTATGTCTTACATCTGCCACTTTTATATCACATGTTGCACTTGCAATTTTAATAAATCCATCAGTCATACTGAACCTCTCTTTATCATATAATGGAATTATCCCAATCGCTGGTCTCATAATAATTCAACCTAAAAAATGCCTGCATCTTGGCAGACATCTTTGTCCTCTCTTTAATTCCTTTTAAGTATGTCTATAGCTTCTTGCGCAACAATTGCTATAAATAGAAAAAGGCACCTGCTACCTTGTAGCAGACGCCTTCGTCCTTGTTGCAAATAATATAACTGTTTTATTTATAAAATGTCAACCTCAATTTACAATTTTTTATTTAATAACTGGTCGCACTCTCCTAGCAAGCACAAGTGCCAACGCAAGCTTTACTAAGTCTGGAATAATAAATGGAAATACACACCATGAAAGTGCTGTCATAGCTCCAATAGCTTCTGCATTTCTAGAATATACAACCATGAACCAAACTGTGCCAAGTGCATAGCATGCTGCAAGCCCTAAAACTAAAGCTACGATTTCAACTACAAGAGTCTTTTTAAAAAGCTTTGTAGCCAAGATATAAACAAGGCCTGTAAGTATGAAGCCAATGATATATCCCCCTGTTGAACCAAGAACTACTCCAACTCCTCCTGAAAAGCCAGCAAATACTGGCGCTCCAACTGCGCCTAGTAAGATATAAACCAATACTGAAATAGTTCCTCTTTTGCCACCAAGCAAAGAAAGTATTGCAAATACTGCAAATGTCTGTAGTGTAAATGGTACTGTTGTTGGAATACTAATCCAAGAGCATACTGCTATAAGTGCTGCACCAAGAGCAATGTAGGCAATATCCAGTGCTGAAAAACTTGTTCCTTTTGTTGTTAATGTACTTGTGTTATCCATGTCTCCTCCTTTGTATCTTTACATAAACTATACCACTGGCACTCGCCACAAATACTATCAAACTCTTTTGTAGTAAGAATAAGTTCATTTGCTTTATCAGCAAAATCCTTCCACATGCCTGTTTGACCAAAGCTTAAGTTGCATGCATTTAAAACCCCTTGGTCCAATTTGTCCACCTTTTCTAAGGATACGCATTTACCATTTTGGTTGTGAGGGCAAGCCACACATACATCGTCACAGCCCTTGTGCAATGTGATTTCAACGCCCCCTGGAAGTTTATTCACTATGGCTGTCATATGCTTTGTAAATACTTCATCATAGCCGTGTCCTGTAAACTTTTGTATGCATAATAAATGATGCGGACGAAGCTTCATAATATTCTCCCTGTGGTATTATTTTCACTTGAATAACAATACCAAAACAAAAATAGATTGTCAACCTATTAAATCATATAGGTTGACAATCATTTTTAAGCTAAGTAATTTGCCAATATTTTTTTTCCTTCAGGTGTAAGTATTGACTCTGGGTGAAACTGTACTCCGTATACCTCATATTCTTTATGTGCTACTGCCATTATCTCCTTGTCTTCTGTGGTGGCAATGATTTGTAGGGAATCTGGCAAGCTTTTACTTTCTGCAGCAAGTGAATGATATCTTGCTACGTCTATTTTGTCAGGAAGTCCCATAAACAGTTTACAATTATTATCAATTGTCACCCTAGACTTCTTTCCGTGCATAAGCTCCTTTGCATAGGTAACCTTACCTCCAAAAGTTTCGCATATAGCCTGATGTCCAAGACATACCCCAAGAATCGGTATTTTTCCAGCAAAGTAGCCGATTACCTCCTCACATATGCCAGCATCTATTGGACGTCCTGGTCCTGGTGAAATAATTATATGGCTAGGTGCAAGCTTTTCTATATCGCATATACGTATTTCATCATTCCTCACGACTTTAATGTCTGGATTAATTTCTCCCACAAGCTGGTAAAGATTATAGGAGAAGCTGTCATAGTTATCTATCAGTAGAATCATTCAATTCCTCCTTCAGCCTGCTTGATTGCATTTACCACAGCCTTTGCCTTGTTTATACATTCTAGTGCTTCATTATTAGGAACAGAATCGTATACAATACCTGCTCCAGAGCGTATACAGATTTCATCCTCTTTTTTGTACACAAGCCTTATTGCAATGCACACATCCAGATTTCCTGTAAAATCCAGATACCCAATTGCGCCTCCGTATATTCCTCGCTTGCTTTGCTCAAGCTGTTCAATAATTTGGCATGCTCTAAACTTAGGTGCTCCAGAAAGTGTTCCCGCTGGCAAAATGGCATCTACTGCATCTATTGCATCATGCTTATTGGAAAGCTCTCCTACTACTGTAGAACCAATATGCATTACATGAGAATACCTTTCAATTTCCATGTATTTTTCTACTTTTACTGACCCAAGCTTGCTGATTTTACCAATGTCATTTCTGCCTAAATCAACCAACATATTATGCTCGGCAAGTTCTTTTTCATCTGCAAGAAGATTTTTCTCTAACGCCTTGTCCTCCTCAGAATCCTTTCCCCTTGGTCTGGTGCCAGCAAGAGGAAAAGTGCTCACCTTACCGTCCTCCACCTTTACTAAAGTCTCAGGAGATGCTCCTGCTATTTCTATATCAGAGCTGTTAAAATAAAACATATATGGCGATGGATTAGATGCTCTAAGCAATCTATAGGTATCGAACAAGCTTCCTGAAGCCTGTGCCTTAAGAGGATTTGACAGCACTACTTGAAAAATATCTCCCTCTTTAATATATTTTTTTGCAGATTCTACCATCTTCTCATATTCCCCTACTGAAAACTTAGGTTGAATCTCTGTCTTTAG
>SVES01000021.1:2893-3283 GCA_015057305.1 Pseudobutyrivibrio ruminis
TGACGCAGTGTTTCATTTGGATGACTGACCTTTGCCTCTTTGATTAACTCCTTGCTTCCATTAGAGTTGCTTTTTATCTGCAATGTACCATCTTGGCAAGTTACCTCCAGCTTTGGATTAAAGCCTAAAAATGTATATCTTCCCCAACTTTCACTTTGGCTTGCACTTTCTAATAGATAACACTGATTGCTGACATTTCTAATAATTTTCATTACCTCAATAGGGGTATATGAATCAGATAGCATCTCTAGCATCAATGGGATTCGTTTGTATTTTCCTTCCTCAAAAAGCTTTCGTACCTGGTCAAGACTAGGATGCATAATAAGCCTCCTTCATTTTCTTTACAAAAGCCCCCACCTGCTCAGGTGCTTCCTTGCCATACTGCTCCAC
>SVES01000021.1:3293-52666 GCA_015057305.1 Pseudobutyrivibrio ruminis
GATGCATAATAAGCCTCCTTCATTTTCTTTACAAAAGCCCCCACCTGCTCAGGTGCTTCCTTGCCATACTGCTCCACTAATCTAACAATAGCCGAACCCACTATTGCCCCATCAGATATCTGAGCCATCTTGGCTGCCTGCTCAGGAGTAGAAATTCCAAATCCTACTGCACAAGGTACATCTGTATTTAGCTTTACACGGTCAACAACATTTTTAATGCTTTCATCCAGCTTGCTTCTGGTGCCTGTAACCCCAAGACTTGAAACAATATATATAAATCCGTGAGCTTCTTTGGCTATCATGTCTATTCTATTTTCTGAGGTAGGGGCAATCATAGAAATAAAATCCACATCATATTCTAAAGCAGTTCCTTCAAATTCTTCCTTTTCTTCAAAAGGGACATCAGGCAAGATTATTCCATTAATCCCCACCTCATTACATCTTTCAAAGAAACGGTCTATCCCATAAGAAAAAACCACATTGGCATATGTCATGAAGCAAAGTGGAATTGTAACAGTCTCTCTAACTTCCTCCACCATTTTAAATACATCATCTGTAGTGATATTGTTTTTCAAGGCTCGTATATTGGCTCCCTGAATAACTGGTCCCTCAGCAGTTGGATCTGAAAAAGGAATTCCAAGTTCAATCAAGTCTGCGCCATTTTTTTCCAACTCCTTAATAATCCTTTTAGTAGTATCCAAATCTGGGTCACCACATGTTATAAATGGAATAAATGCCTTTTTATCCTTAAAGGCTTCTGAAATCTTACTCATGGATATCCTCCCCTCTGAAGCGTGCTATAGCTGCACAATCCTTGTCTCCTCTGCCTGATACAGTTACTATTATGATTTGATTCTTGTCCATTGTAGGTGCCAGCTTCTTCGCATATGCGATAGCGTGACTAGATTCAATTGCTGCAATAATGCCTTCTGTCTTTGCAATATACTCAAAGGCCTCTACTGCTTCCTCATCTGTTACAGGCACATATTTTGCTCTACCTATATCATTTAAATATGCATGCTCTGGACCAACGCCAGGGTAATCAAGTCCTGCTGAAATAGAATAAACAGGGGCTATCTGTCCATACTCATCCTGGCAAAAGTATGATTTCATACCATGGAATATTCCAATTTTTCCTGTGTTGACTGTAGCTGCTGTTTCATAGGTATCGATACCTCTACCTGCCGCTTCACACCCAATAAGCTGTACATTTTCGTCATTGATGTAGTGATAAAAGCTTCCAATAGCATTGCTGCCTCCACCAACACATGCAATCACTGCATCAGGCAATCTTCCCTCTGCCTCTAAAATCTGTGCCTTGCTCTCTCTTGAAATAATTGCCTGGAAATCTCTAACAATTGTAGGAAATGGATGAGGTCCCATTACTGAACCAAGGCAATAGTGTGTATCATCAATTCTAGAAGTCCATTCTCTCATTGCTTCAGATACAGCATCCTTTAATGTAGCAGTTCCGCTTGTTACTGGTATAACCTCTGCTCCAAGTAACTTCATTCTGTATACATTTAAGGCTTGTCTTTCAGTATCCTCCTTGCCCATAAAAACAACACATTCCATGCCAAGCAAAGCTGCCGCTGTAGCAGTCGCAACACCATGCTGTCCTGCCCCGGTTTCCGCAATTAGTCTTGTCTTTCCCATTTTTTTTGCAAGCAATGCCTGTCCAAGCACGTTATTAATTTTATGACTTCCTGTATGATTTAAATCCTCTCTCTTTAGATAGATTTTTGCCCCACCTAAATCCTCTGTCATCTTTTTAGCAAAATATAATAGACTAGGTCTTCCTGCATAATTATCTAAAAGCTCTTTTAACTCACGATTAAAATCTGGATCATCCTTGTAGTGATTGTAGGCATCTTCTAGCTCATTTACTGCATTCATAAGGGTTTCTGGAATATATTGTCCACCATGAACTCCAAATCTACCCTTGCTTTTTGCAGGGATGATATCATCTCTCACTGCCTTAACAAATTGATCCATCTTATATCCATCCTTTAGATTGTCTGTTTCAATACCTGAGCTAACATCCACACCGTATGGCTTTACTGCATCAATAACATCTGCTACATTTTCCTGATTCAAGCCACCTGCAAGAATAAATGGTCGCTCGATATAAGTAAGGAGATTTAAATCTTTAATTCTATTTCCCTCTCCATTACCTGCATCAAACATAATCATATCAGCGCTGGATTTTTCTGCTTTAATAATTTCATCAGCACTGGACACCTTAAAGGTCTTTATTACAGGGATATTGTTATCCATAAGCTCCTTGATATATTCTTCATCCTCATTTCCATGAAGCTGAGCTACATCAATAATGTTTTCTTCAAAAAGATCTTCAACCTCCTGCTTGGGCGCATCCACAAATACTCCTACTGCCTTAATCTCAGGATTAAGCATTCCTTTCAGTTTTCTGGCCTGATTTACGCTTACATTTCTTCTACTCTTTTCATAGAATACAAATCCTACATATTCAGGCTTTAGCTCATTTGCCTTAATGATATCTTCTTCTCTTGTTAGCCCACATAGCTTAATTGTTGTCATAATAATTCCCCATTTCTTTACTGCTCTAACCTTTAAGTTCCTTTAGCTTTGCTTTCTTATCCTTTGCCTTCATAAGGGTTTCGCCTACAAGCACTGCATCCACCCCAGCTTCTGCCAAAGCTAAAATATCTTTTGATGTCTTTATCCCACTTTCCGAAACAAAAATTACTTCCTTTGGAACCTGCTTTTTAAGATTTTTACTATTTTCTGTATCAACTGAAAAATCCTTTAGGTTCCTGTTGTTAACACCTATTATTCTAGCTCCTGCTCTGAGAGCCATTTGAACCTCAGCTTCATCATGAGTCTCTACCAAAGCGCTAATTCCAAGATTATCGCATATACGAATATAAGCTTTAATCTGTTCCTCTGATAGAATACTGCATATAAGAAGTACTGCCTTTGCACCTAGAACATTTGCCTCATAAATCATATATTCATCAACAGTAAAATCTTTTCTAATGACAGGTATGTCTACCGTATTTGCGATATCCTCTAGATATTTATCACTACCTAAAAACCACTTTGGTTCTGTCAAAACTGATATACAATCAGCTCCAGCTTCTTGGTATTCTTTAGCAATTGTAAGATAATCAAAATCCTCCGCTATAATTCCCTTGGAGGGAGATGCCTTCTTACATTCACAGATGAAGCTCATTCTAGGCTTCTTAAGGGCTTTTTCAAATTCAAAATCACCTTTTTTTAACTTCATGGCCTCAAGCTTAATTTGCTCTAAGGATTTAATTTTCTTTTTTTCTTCTACTCGTTCTTTAGCATGCTCCGCTAACTGCTCCAGTATATTCATCTATCTTATCCTCTGCTATCTCATTGCTTAGAAGTATGAATTTTTCCAAGGTTTCAAGAGCCTTACCTGAATCAATTATTTCAGCAGCAAGCTCTATGCCCTCCTTAAAGCTTTCTGCCTTACCACCGATATAAAGCGCTGCACCTGCATTAAGTAAAACTGCATTTCTCTTGTGCCCTTTTACACCATTTAAAATATCTCTTGTTATCTTCGCATTCTCCTCTGGAGTGCCTCCCTTTAAATCTTCTTTGCTGCATTTTTCAAAGCCAAAATCCTCCGGCTCTATTGTGTAGGTTTTATACCATCCTTCTCTAATTTCACAAATCTTTGTTGGGCTGCTTAATGATATTTCATCAAGCTTATCCTGACCATAAACAACCATTCCTCTTTTCACACCAAGATTGATAAGTACCTGTGCCAATGGTTCAACCAAATATTCATCATATACACCAAGCAACTGCATTGATGGAACTGCTGGATTTGTCAGTGGTCCTAATATATTAAAAACTGTTCTAAAACCAAGCTCTTTTCTAATAGCTCCTACATATTTCATTGAAGTGTGATATTTCTGAGCAAAGAAGAAACACATTCCCACTTCTTTTAAGAGCTCTACACATTTTTCAGGACTTTGGTCTATATTTACTCCAAGTGCTTCTAAGCAATCTGCAGTTCCACAAAGAGAAGATGCTGCACGATTACCATGCTTTGCCACTTTCATTCCCCCTGCTGCTGCTACAAGTGCAGATGTAGTTGAAATGTTAAAGCTATGAGCATTGTCTCCTCCAGTACCAACTATTTCAAATACTTCCATATCTGTTTCAACCTTTGTAGCATGCTCTCTCATAGCTGCCGCACAACCGGCAATTTCATCAGTTGTCTCTGCCCTGGCACTTTTAGTTGAAAGTGCCGCAAGAAATGCTGCATTTTGTGTAGGAGAGCTTTCGCCATTCATGATTTCATTCATTACGGTGTATGCCTCCTCATAGCTTAAATCTCCCTTGTTAACAATTTTCTCAATAACTTCTTTAATCATCTCTTCTCCTCCTTTTTTTTATGTCAGTTACGTTGACAAGCCTTGGTATTACTCCGTCACGAGATTGGTTCCTTGAGTAACACCAAGAGCTAGTCAACTACTGATATAAAAAAAGCCCTTGATAGAAACCAACTCGTAGTTTCTATCAAGGACGAAATTTCTTCCGCGGTGCCACCTTGAATTCATAGGCTAAACCTATGCTCTTATCAGGATACCATCATATCCCTGGCAACTAACGTGTGCCTTACGTCGTGCAATACTCTGAACCAAGTCATTTCCTCACGCCCTCAGGAGTCCATTCCCTAATTGCTATCATACCGCATCCCAGCATCACGGCTCTCTCTAATGAATCACAAAGAGGTACTCCTCTCCCTCATCGGTTTAATACTTTATTGTGTTGAAGTAATAGTACCATTCCACTATTCTATTGTCAACAATTATTTTTTCCAAGAACTACCATTTACATTTATGCTGCCTAACTCGCAGTCTAAATCGAAAGTTACTTTATTTGCATCAGGTACTGTAATATCAATATCACCTAATTCACAACTAGCTGTAATCTTTTCAAAATCACCTTGCACATCAATACTTCCCATATCAGCTGTAAATGTTCCACTTACCCCGGACACATCTTCCATTTTAACCGCGCCTAAATCTGTGCTTACCTTCACCTTTTCAAAAGCAGATTTAGTAACATCCACATCTCCTGCATCGGCAACTATGTCAAGACTGTTTCCATTGGCATTATTTATATCAATATCACCAGCATCTGCGTCTATATTCAAGGAGTCAAAGCTCACCCCTTCAATATCAATATCGCCTGCGCTTGCAGTAATATGTGCTGAACTAATGGTTGTACCCTTTGGTAAAACAATCTTAATCTGACAATCCTTAAAATATCTAACATTTACACTATTCTTTTGGGTTATTTCAAGCTTGCCTTCATTTAATGTAACCTTTGGTTCAATTATCTTCTGGCAATCATTTATATTCACCTTAAATTCTGAACCATATTCTATATTTAAGTCTGCCAAATCCACATCTACATTGATTTCGGATATATTATGTCCACTAAAATCATATTCAGACGTTTCAACCACATCATAGGCAAATGGAGTAAATCTAATTATACAAGAAGCTACTACAACTATCAGTGTAATGGTCCATAAAAGCAGTTTAAACTTTTTTACAGTCATATAACTAATCCTCCTTTACTAAAGCAGTCTCAAATAACTTATGAGCGACACCCGCTATCACCCAAATAATCCATGTTGTGCCCCAATTAAATGTAACAAAACTCACTATTAGATAAATACATGTAACTACTGTCCAATAACATTCCATAAACACTTCTGCGCCCTTGTTAATGTACTGCATTTTCCCCTCCTTGTCTGCGTCCTTGCTCTTATATGACATATTTCCAGCTTCAAGCAAGGTATCGAAGCTGCTATCTATAATCCCAGAATATACAAAAAGCCAAACACCAATACCAATCATAATAAAAAGAATACTTGCAAATAAGTCTACATCAAAAATCATAACTGGAACAAAAGCACATATGCATAAAGCCACACCTAAGGTAATAGCAGCAGCCATAATAGGCTTAAACTCTGTTTTCTTTTCTTTGACCATATCTGTTGTTGCCATATCCATCTGACATAGCTCTTTTTTCAAGAAACTAAAATCTGAGCCAACAAAACCACTATATACAAAAAGGCCAACTCCTATTGCAATCCAAACAAACATCATTGCAGCACCATACATATCTATGTTCATAAAGCCCCATACTGAATCAGTAACTATTGGCCAGCAAACGCATGTAATGCATAGCAATACCCCTGTAGCAATCAACAATGCTTTTTTCTTTTCAGCCCTCAAAAACTCAGTAGCTTCATCAATTGAAACGAATCTCTTAGGCTGCTTCTCTCTCTCGTGAACTTCCTCAACCTCTTTAGTAAGCCCTAAATCCTCAGCCAAATCATCAAGATTACCAAACTCTGAAATTACTGTACCAACTGCAGCATTTTCACTAACCCCTTCTGCAATAAGTTCGTTATACTTATCCTCCATCATGGAAAAAAGCTCAGCCTTTGCTTTCTTTACCTCTGGAGTATTTGGCATATTACTAAACATTGCATCTAAATAGCTCTTAATTGTTTCCATATCTTTTCTCCTATTTTTGAATAAATCGTTCTACAACTTCCTTTGTCAATTCCCACTCATCACATTTATCAAGGTAATACTCTCTTCCTTTATCTGTGATTCGATAATAGGTTCTCTTTTTCCCATTTCCTGCTGGATCTGGGTCAGCCACAAATGATTCGATAAACCCATTCTTTTCCATTCTCGTAAAAGCTGAATAAAGTGTGGTTTCTTTAATCACATACTTCTCATCTGAAATACTCTTAATCTCCTTAGATATCTCGTACCCATACGAAGGTTCCTTCAAAAGAATGGAAAGTATCATGGTGTCATTGTAGCCTCTAATTACGTCACTACTTATCTCACCCATATATACCTCCTACGTCTATCGTACTATGTCTGACGTACTACGTCTGTCGTAGTACGTTTGATGTAGTAAATATACTACGACTGTCGTAGGAAGTCAACCCCTTTTTCAATTTTTTTTCGATTGCCGCCATTGTAGCCTTGCCCCGCATTTTTTATTCTGGCCCTGCCCTTCTAGTCAGTCTATCCCTGGGGGCAGGAAATAGTCACAAGATTTTTGATTTTCTAATGTCGCGCTTCGCTTTCCTATTGGTGAGTGTTCTTTCAAAGTTTTACAATTCTTTATAAAATGTTTGCCAGTAGCAGACACATAAACAATGTGGATATAATATCAAAATATTTGCTAATAAGTGGTTTTACTTGGAATGAACTTAGTAGAACAAAAAAGATATTTGTTATGGATGAGCAGCTGCCGCTAGGATGGCGGCAGCAGTGGGCACTTGAAACAGGACGTTGAATGTGCCACGGTGCTCTTCCATACAAATATCTTTTTGTAGTTCTACTTAGTGAATGTAGTGTAAAACCCCTTATCGCAAATACTTTTGATATTTTTAGTATATATAGTGTCTGCTACTGTCACAACATTTTAACGAATTGTAAAAGCTATGAAAGGACACTCACAAAAGCTCAGCTAAGCGACATAAGAAAATCTATAAATCTTTGACAATTATTTCCTGCCCCCAGGGATAGACTGACTAGAAGGACAGGGCATAAGGAATAGTATGTAGGCAAGGCTACAGTGGCTATAAGGAATATAGAAATTGAAAAAGGCACTGCCTAATGCAGTGCCTAAAAGTTTTGATTATTATTTTTTGATTGAGCTCATAAAATCTGGCATTTTGATGTTGAGCTCAGGTACTGTACTTTCAGTTGGTACAGTAGGGGTTGTAGGTCTTTGAACTGGTGTAGGTGTAACAGTTCTGTTAACTACTGGTGGTGTATTTGTAACACCTGACTGACTAGCTGGAGCAGCTGCTCTATTCATATTGCCAAGTAAATCGGCGCTAGACTGTCTAGGCTGTGTACCATAAACCATACCTGATGTGCTGCGGAAGCTACCTGCTGGAGCTGGATCACCAAGACCTGTAGCGATAACAGTAACAGAAACCTCATCATCCATAGATTCATCAACTGTAATACCAAGGATGATATTAGCATCAGCGCCTGTCATATCCTGAACATAAGTTGTAGCCTCATTAGCATCGTTAAGTCCAACATCACCACAGATATTAACAATGACATCTGTAGCACCCTGGATGCTTGTCTCAAGAAGTGGAGAAGCAACAGCAGCCTTAACAGCCTCAAGTGCTTTCTCATCTCCCTTAGCAGAACCGATACCAACGTGTGCCAAGCCCTTATCCTTCATAACTGTAGTAACATCAGCGAAGTCAAGGTTAATAAGTGAATTCTTTGTAATAAGGTCTGTGATACCCTGAACAGCTTGGTGAAGAACGCCATCAGCCATTCTAAAGCTTTCGCCTATACCCATACTCTTGTTGCAAATTTCAACAAGCTTCTGATTAGGGATAACGATAAGTGTATCAACGCTTTCCTTTAATTTTTCTATACCATTAAGAGCATTGTTCATACGAGGCTTTCCTTCGAACTGGAAAGGCTTAGTAACGATACCAACAGTGAGAATGCCCTGTTCCTTTGCGATACGCGCAACAACTGGAGCAGCACCAGTACCTGTGCCACCACCCATACCGCAGGTGATAAATACCATATCAGCGCCCTTAATAGCAGCTGAAATGTCCTCTGCACTTTCCTCAGCTGATTTCTCACCAACCTCTGGATTAGCACCAGCACCTTTTCCACCTGTAGTTTTTTCACCTATAGCTAAAAGAGTAGGCGCCTTGCATAAATCAAGAGCCTGCTTATCAGTGTTGATTCCGATGAACTCAACTCCCCCAATTCCCTCTTCAACCATACGCTTTACTGCATTGTTGCCAGCTCCGCCGACACCAACAACAATGATTCTGACAGGAGCTCCTGTCTCGTCAGTCGTAATGTTAATCAAAACCATATCCTCCTTTTATTAAACCTCTAAGGGAGGTTGCAAAATATCTAATACCAAACAATATTTACAAAAATGAGCACAAAAATACGCTCCCTCATAAATACTATTATTATATTATAGTTTTTCACCTTATTTCGCAACCATTTTCTACTAAAAAATGCATTTTATTCTTCAGTGGCTTGCTCTTTTTCAAATACTATATCTGTATTCTGGTTTGAATAATTCTCTAGATGTAGTGTGCCATAAAGTCCTTCTATCTGTGGTAATATCCTCATTAATCTGTCTATTTTCTCCTCAAGATATATGCTGCTTCCTAATGACACTTTATAGGTATCATACTCTAATGTAATCCTTCCTTTATCATCATAGGTAATCCCATTAGGCATTAAGCTATTTTTTTGCAAAATCTTGATTAATGATGTTAGATAGCCGATTTGTTCTTCACCAATAGGCAATTCCTCTCCTATTTTAGGTTCCTCAGGTGAAACTCCATCCACCCTCATGTAGCCTCTATCAACAAAGCTTTCACTAATTTCAGTAATTATCCCATCATAATCGAAATAAATGTATTTTTCCTCTTCAGTTACTATATACCCCAAAATTGTCTTTTCATTACAAACAATAGTAAGGGAATTCAGACCTGTCATTTTAACATCAAATGATTCAATAAATTCTGCATCTGACTTGGGTAAAATCTTGTTTTTCAAAAATGCATAAACAGTGTTACTAGAGTATTTATCATCTAAAATGTATTCAGTAATTTCAGATGAAGAATATAAATCTGTGCCTTCAACCGCCACATCCTTAAGAGGGCAAAAGTAATAGGCTGCAGCACCAAGTATCATAGCAAGAATAATAATTCCAAGTATAATCTCTATTATAACGAGAATGAATCCACCTCTTTTACGTTTTTTGCGTTGTCTAGACATCATCATCCTCCGAGAATTCCATATTCTTAGATACACTCAGGGCTAATCCCAATTCTGTAAGCAATATTGCCACCGAAGTACCACCGTAGCTGATAAGAGGTAGGGTTACTCCAGTATTTGGAATTGAATTAGTAACAACAGCTATATTGAGAATTACTTGAATTGCGATATGGGCCATAATTCCAATACAAATGTATGAACCAAACATATCCTTTGCGTGACCTGCAATATACAGTAATCTGTAAAGTAATAAAATATACAAAAGAATAACGCAAACAGCACCAAATACACCAAGCTCCTCACAAATAATTGAAAAAATCATATCATTCTGAGCCTCTGGAACTATGTACTTTTGCATACTCTCGCCAAGACCTTTTCCAAATAATCCACCACTTCCAATAGCGTATAAGCCCTGAAGAGTCTGATATCCTGTACCGCTAATATAATCTTCTGGATGCAACCAGGCACTAATACGTCCTGCACGGTAGCCTTCCAACGAAATATAAACTATAACCAAAAGAACTGCACCTGCTCCCGCAGCAGCAAAGTACCAAAACTTTGGTGAAGCTATAAAGACCATAATAAAAGCTATTCCCATGATAATAATTGCTGTAGACAGATTGTTATATCCTACAACTGCAAAAAGAGGAAGAACTAATGCCAAGGTCTTCATGGAGCCTTCAAAGGTACGCTGGGATTTTGGTGCTCTGTCAATTATGCTTGCCAACAGCATAATAACAGCAATCTTTCCTATTTCAGAAGGCTGAAATTGAATACCGCCAATGCTTAACCAACGAGACTGTCCATTGATGGTCGAGCCAACAAAGATAACAATTACACATAAAAAAATTGCAATTATATAAAATGGCCATACTAAATTTGACCATCTTCTATAATCAATTTTTGTGGAAAAAAACATTCCAGCAAATCCCAATCCAGCAGCAAACATTTGTCTTTTCAGATAATATATTGAATTGCCTCTTTTTAAGGCAGCCGCATATGCTGAAGTGCTGTATAGCATAACTAGACCAAAGGCAAGGATAAAGATAACGATAAGTAATAGGGTATAATCAAAATTCAAAAGTTTTTTTATTCTTTTTCTTTGCTTTGCCTCTTTTCTAGAGGTCAAATACTCTTGCTCTCTTACCATAAACTCTTCCCCAAAGCCTTAAATCATGTAGTATGCAAAAACGCATAAGAAAATAGTAACTGTTGTAAACACTGCCACAACCTTTACCTCAGACCATCCACCTAATTCAAAATGATGATGGATAGGTGCCATTCTAAATATTCTCTTTCCTCCAGTAAGTTTAAAATAACCAACTTGAATTATTACTGATAAAACTTCTATCAAATAAATAATAGCTACTATAATTATGAAAATTGGCATCTTTAACATATAAGCAGTAGATGCCACAAATGCTCCAAGGGCTAATGAGCCTGTGTCACCCATAAAAATCTTGGCTGGATTAACATTAAACATTAAGAATCCAAACAAAGCTCCTATCATGCCTGCAATTGCAGGTGTAATATCTGAATATAGCTGAATTGAAGCTACTCCGAAAAATGCTGCTATTGCTAAGGTTACAGAGGTGGCAAGTCCATCCATGCCATCTGTAAAATTTGCTCCATTTACAGTGCCAAGTACTGCAAAATATAAAACAACAATAGCCAACCAGCCTATATCAATAAATGCTCCTGTAAAAGGTATTCTTAACTCTAAAGATACATCGGAAAACTTTACCATATATATTGCAAAGCCTGTAGTCAATAACAACTCCCCAAGCATCTTTTGCCAAGCCTTTAGACCATCTGAGCTATGCTTTAAAGCCTTTAGTAAATCATCAATAAAGCCAATGACACCAAAGCCCAATGTCATAAATAGGATTGGGTAAATATGAGGGAAAAATCTAGCATTATAAAAGCCAACTACACCAAAGGCTATAAGAATCATAACTCCACCCATAGATGGCGTTCCGTTCTTTGCTTTGTGTTCCTTTATATACTCACGCTCAGTATTTCCCATTTTTAATCTTCTAAGCAAAGGTATACAAAAAGGTCCTAATATCAACACTAAAAAAAATCCTACCAACATTGGTAATAAAACTTCAACCATCATAAAACTCCATCTCTCAATTCTCTATTAATTACTTTCCTCTTCAACCTCTGGCGTCTCGGAAGGATCTGCTGTTGATTCCTCTCCTTCAGGGGTATCCTCTGTACCGCCCTCATCAACAGGTGCTTGAGCAGCCTCTGTAAGCGCCGCTGCAGCTTCCTCCTCCTCTTCCTCAGTAAGTGAAGATTCAACGCCTAAATATGGCAATATCTGTTCAAATATATTGTGGCAAATCTGCTGAGCAAAACTACTGTGCGCCTGATTGTCACCATAAGCACCAACTCCAGGCTCATCAACGATTACATACACAACCACCTGCGGATCATCAACTGGAGCAAAACCGATAAATGAAACTAAATATTTATGATTTCCACGTGGTAATTTTTCAGCTGTACCTGTTTTACCTCCAATGCGATATCCATCTACCCCTGCTGTTTTTCCAGTTCCATCAGAAACAACATATTCAAGATAGCTCTTGATTAATTCACCTGTCTCATCTGAAATAGTTCTCTTTAAAACAGTAGGTTCGATTTCTTCAACAGTGTTTCCATTTGAATCTGTAATCTTGGTTACAAGGTGTGGCTCATACAGATATCCACCATTAATCAATGAACAAAAGGCTGAGCCCAATTGAACCATTGTAGTATTAAAATTTTGTCCAAAGGAATTTGTTGCTAAGTTAATTGCGGAATTCAAATCCTCTTCACTATAAATAAGTCCTGCTGTACTAGCCTCTCCTGTAAGGTCGATACCAGTTTTCTGTCCAAAGCCGAATATGGATTGATACTTTGCAAAAGTCTCTGGTCCTATCACCCTTACCATCTGCATCAAAGCGTCATTGCATGAGTTTGATAATGCCTCTGCTATGGTCTGTGTACCATGTCCGCCTTTTCTATATGCAACACACTTAACTATCTTAGGGTAGCCAGTTACCATCTCTCCACCGTCGCAGTAGTAGGTTTCATTACCAGAAAGAACTCCTGTTTCAAGCCCCATTGCAACTGTGAAAGGTTTAAAGGTAGAACCCGGCTCATAGGTATATGTAATACAAAAATTCTGCCATATTTTATTAAGCTCATCCATTTTATCATCTGTGGACATTTCTGCAAGCTGCTCTTCTGTAAAAAATGAAGACAGGTCACGAGGATTATTTAAATCAAATGTAGGATATTGAGCCATGGCATAAATTTCGCCATTATTTGGATTCATTACAAGGACTGCAGTGTGTAGCGAACCGAAGCTTTCTGGCTCATCAGGATTCTCTGCATTCCATTGATTCATAGTTTCATCATTCCACTGCTTTATAGCATCTTCAACTATGGTCTGTATGTTTACATCCAAGGAAAGAACAATATTATTTCCATTAGTTGCATCAATTGTAGTCTGTTCTAGATTGCTATCAGAATTAAGGTAACCATAGGTTCTGCCATTTACACCATTTAAAACACTAGAATACTTATTTTCCAGTCCTATAACTCCCACATTACCACTGCTGGCATATCCAATAGTTGCAGCGGCAAGACTTCCATAAGGATATTGTCTAATATATTCCTTTTCAAACCAGATACCAAAAACCTTACCTTTGTATTCCTCTGACTCTTTTAGCTCTTGGAATGATGCCATTTCTTCATAAGAAACCTTTTTCGCCAAAACATAATATTGAGATGTGGCATTTTCAGATAATTGAGTTTTTATTGTTTCTGATTCTATTTCTGAAAAGCTGCTTGTGACAGCATTAATGGTGCTGGCAATGTAATCTTCATTAGCATTTAACACCTTGCAATCTAATATGACATTATATACATCAACACTTGTAGCCAAAACAGTGCCCCTGGCATCAACTATGTTTCCACGCTGGAATGGTATAGTAGTGCTGTTGTAGTCCTGCTGGGAGAGTACTATTTTTTCGTATTTATCCCCACTAGTGTGTTGAATGTACATTACGCGCCCTATTAGAACGACAAAAAGAATACAAACAACTCCAAAAACTAACCAGAGCTTCCGTTGCATTCTTTTTAAAATTTTATTATTTGGTTTTAGTCTACGTCTTTTATTTTCAGCCATTACAGTATCTCAATTCTATGGTATATCTTGGTATTGACTCATGTAGTCTGTACCATCTACATTATAATACACTATTTGGCTGCTAGTTGCATACACCATTCCCAATTCGTTTATTGCCTTATCTTTAATCTCGCTGAGATTGGTTGTCATTGCTATACGGCTTTCTGCTGCTTTATTATCTGCATTTACATTTGACAGTTCATTTTCTAGACTTGCTATATGGTTCATTCTAGTAGTTACATTTGTTTGTAATGCTACGTATCCAACTAGCATAACGCATGTCATAATTACAGCTACTATCATATAGCCTGTTAATAATCTGTTTTTTCTGAGAGCTGCCACTCTTCTTCTATCAGTAAGCTTTTGTCTTCTAATAGCCTCTTCACGCTTTTCACGTTCTCTCTGCTCTCTTGTAGGCAGAGTTCTAGTTGGCTGAAGAACAAAATCTGTCTCTTTGCGAACTGTATTCCCTTGGTTGTAATAATAAGTCCTTACTTCTTGCATTCTCTAACTCCTATATTCTTGCGATTAAAACTAGCATTAACTCCCTTTTTAAGCTTTCCTAGCTTCGCTGAAAAACTCTAAGCTTTGCACTTTTTGATCTGGAATTTTCTTCCAATTCCTTTTCACTAGGTAAAATTGGCTTTCTCGACACCACTTTACCCTTGGATTTCTTGCCACATACACAAACTGGAAAATCCTTTGGGCAAGTACAAGGATCCTCATTTCTCTTAAATGCCACCTTGGTGATTCTATCCTCCAAGGAATGGAAGGTTATTATGCAAAGCCTTCCCTCTGGATTAAGCAAATCTATCATGTCATCAATGTGGTCTTCCAATACCGTTAATTCTCTATTTAACTCTATTCTAAGGGCTTGATAAGTTCTCTTTGATGGGTGCCCCTGTCCTACCTGGGCTTTTTTCGGAATGCTTTCCGAAATGATTTTGTTTAGCTGCCCAGCAGTAAGAATTGGCGCTTTTTCCCTTTCTTTTACAATATTTTTAACAATCTGCTTTGAAAACTTTTCCTCTCCGTATGTAAACAAAACTCTAGTCAAATCCTCAGGAGAATATGTATTAACTATATCAGCAGCTGTCATTTCTTTATCTTTGTCCATCCTCATATCAAGAGGTGCATCATCCACTCTATAGGTAAAGCCTCTGTCTGCCTCGTCCAATTGAAAGCTTGAAACTCCAAGGTCTAGCATTATTCCATCGACCTTTGTCACCCCTTGTTCTGCAAGCTTTTCCTTCATGAACTCGTAGTTACTATGGATTGTCGTTACTTTGTCCTTAAACTCTGCCAATCTCTCTCCTGCGGCCTTTAAAGCATCTGTATCCTGATCAAAGCCATATAAATGTCCAGAGGTTAACCTCTTTGCAATTTCATATGAATGACCGCCTCCCCCAAGAGTTCCGTCAACATAAATCCCATCAGGTCTTATATTTAAATTATCAATTGTTTCATGTAATAAAACTGAATAATGATTAAATTCCATTTAAATTCCTATATTCCTAATCCTAACTCAGCCATGTGCTCTGCTATTTCATCCATGTCATCATATGTGCCTTCAGTACTCCATCTTTCCTTAGACCATATTTCAATTCGATTAAGGACGCCCACGGAAACCACCTCTTTTTCGATACCTGCATATTCCTTTAAGCTGTTTGGAATAAGTACACGTCCTTGTTTATCCACATCGCATTCGGCGGCTCCCGCGAAGAAGAAACGGGAGAACTTTCTGGCATCCTTAGTGGTAAGTGGAATCTCTCTAAACTTTTCTTCGATAGTCGCCCATTCGCTCATTGGATAGACAAACAAACAACCATCTAATCCCTTGGTGGCTACGAAATGCTCCCCTAATTGTTCACGAAACTTTGCAGGCATAATAAGACGATTCTTTGCGTCTATATTGTGACTGTATTCGCCCATGAACATATCAGCATTTTCTCCTCTCCGCCACTTTGTGACCCTTTTCTACCACTTTCCACCACCTTGACTATATTTTATACTAAAAATCCTTATTGTGCAACCCTATAAACCGTGAAAAATCAGTGTTTTCTAGATGTGGTGGCTGGTGGAGGAGAAACCCATAAAAAGCACAAAATATTCCATAGATTATTGAAAAACATCAGTTTTTCAATAATCGTATTTGACTAGGCTTTGCATTTATGCAAAGGCGTATCTGGCGAAGCCAGATTTTTGCGGGAGTTTTCATTGTTTATCCCGCAAAAAGTCATAAAAAAAAGACATTGTTTTTCTCCAATGTCTGGAAAAATCCAATGTCTTTAAGTAAACAAAAATCAAATATTTAATTTATTTTTTCGATTGCTTATAAAAATAGGTGCAAAACCCTACACCTAAAACTACTAGCACTGCTGCCAAAAGCTGAGAAACAGCTAAATTTGTGCCCCAAAGCTTAAGCTGGTCTGTTCTAAGCCCTTCTATCCAAAAACGTCCCATTCCATACAGAATCAGGTATGTAAAAAATACAAATCCATCAAACTTCTTTTTCTTTCTAATGGAAAGTAGTATTATTAGCAGCCCCAAATTCCACAATGATTCATATAAAAAAGTAGGATGAACACTTATGTAATCTACGCCGTTAATGTTAACTATATTCGAAAGCATTTCTGTAGTAATATCTGCGCTAGAACGGACAGCTGTTGTAGGTATAAGCATTGCAAACAGGCCATTAGTATACTGACCAAATGCCTCTCTATTAAAGAAGTTGCCCCATCTTCCGCAAATCTGTCCTATAACAACTCCTAGAATAGCAACATCCACCACCTTAAGAAAAGAAAGCTTTTTTATTCTGCTTAAAACAAATAAGCAAGCGATTCCCGCCAAAATACCACCATATATTGCAAGTCCTCCTTGCCTGATATTAAGTGCACTAATAGGATTATCCTTGTAATAATCCCAGGCAAAGACAACATAATATATCCTGGCTCCAATCACTCCCACTATTATAGTAATAATGCAAATGTCTAAAAATTGGTCCTCATTGAAGCCCACTCTTTTTGCCTCTTTTAGAATAACGCTTACCCCAACCAGCATACCAATTGCTATAATAACCCCATAAAATGCAATGAAAAAGGATCCAACATAGAATCCTTTTTCAACATTATCAAGCGTAATATGCAAATTAGGGAAAATAATACTTTTATCCACAATAATTCTCCCAAAATTTATTTAGTCAACATCATTGAACAGCTGATAAATCTCAATCTTTAAAGCATCCGTATCAGTCATGCCTACAAAAATACAGCCATATTCATATACGCCGTCAGCATCCTTATTCACACGAACAACCTTAAATACTGTATCAATAGTTTCTTTTGTCCAGATTTGAATTTTAGCATCGAAGCAAGCTCCAACCTCAAACTCAGCATCTGCTACTCTGAAAGCTAAACCTGTCTTGGAAATATTGGTAACCTCAACCTCCATGTATTTTACTGTGGTGATATTGTCTTCATCGAGACGCTCGATTTCAACCTTTACATCAATATCCAATCGCTTGTTTTTTCTTTTTTCTTCCATCCTCTTTGACCTCCCAACATCGTTATTGCTTAAGATTGATTCCTTTGTCCTTAAGTTTTTTAATAATATCATCAACTACCTGCTGTACTTCCTCATGAGTAAGTGTTCGCTTATCATCACCAAATAAAAGTCTAACAGTAATTGACTTATTAGAGCCATCAGAATATATATCGGTAACACCTACCTTTTTCAACATATCTCCTGCGCTCATCTTTATTGTATCATTTATTTCAGAAAATTTCTCTGCTATAAATGATAAATCTACTTCGATTGAAGGATATTTTGAAGGCTCAACATATTCTATAACCTGAGCTTTAATATCAGAAAGCTTTTCTATATCAATCTCTGCAAAAACAATGGCAGCCTTTTTATCAATCTTCTTTGATACAAGTGGATGTGCAACGCCAATCTCACCTATAGTCACATCATCCAAAACAAGTGCATTAAGGTTCTTTGGATGTTGGTATGAATGAGTAGCCTCAAGCTTTTTGTAAGAAAGCGCTTTATGTCTAATATCCTCTACTGTCTCTGCAATCATATCACGAAGCTCGAAATATAATTTTTCAAGAGACTTTGTCTTTGAGAACAATGTGATGCAAAGCTTTTTGTGCTCATCACAAAGACCATCAGCTTTAAGCCCTTCTACTACACGACCTATCTCAAAGATACCAAAATCAGTATCATAGCCAGTATTGTAGTTTACCTGGCATAGCTGTGTAGGAATAATAGAACGACGTAAGGTTTCTATATTAGGGTTTGTAGAGTTTGCAAGCTTTATATTATCCTCTACTTCCATACCAAGCTTCTTGTATTCATCAGCATACTGCCATACATAAGAATGAACCTCATGAAGTTTGAATCTCTTTACAAGAATATCCTTGATTCTATCCTCCACGTTTTTATCCTCTGCCATTCGAACAGGATAAAGAGGTGCATTTGTAGTAGATAGCTCAAAGTTATCATATCCATAGATACGTGTAATTTCTTCGATAATATCTGCCTTTAAACTGATATCCTTTGTTGCACGATATGATGGCACATCCACATGGAAGTTAGCTCCGTCCTGTGTAATACCAAAGCCAAGGGATGTAAGTGTATTAAGGATATGCTCATCACTTATCTCAATTCCAGTATACTTATCAACAAAGTCCTTATCAAAATCAAGGGCAATATGTGGATAATGGAATGCATATTCGTCTGTAAGAGCTGATACAACCTTTACCCCAGGATCAATTTCTAAAAGAAGCTTCATGAAACGAGCAATAGCAACCGTTGTCATTTCCGGATCAAGACTCTTTTCATAGCGAGCAGAGGCATCTGTTCTATGAGCAAGTCTCACTGCACTCTTTCTGATTGAAGCTGCATTAAATGTGGCAGACTCAAGAGTAAGAGTTGTTGTATCTTCAACTATTTCAGAATCAAGACCTCCCATGATACCTGCTATAGCAACTGGTGTATTGTCGTTGCAAATCATGAGAGTATTTTCATCAATATTACGCTCTACACCATCGAGTGTTGTAAATGTAAATGGCTTATCAAATCTCTTGATACGAATCTTTCCTACCTTGCGAGAATCAAAGGCATGCATTGGCTGACCCATTTCAAGCATAATATAGTTTGTAAGGTCTGTTAATAAGTTGATTCCTCGCATTCCGCAATAGAACAAACGGATTCTCATGTTCATTGGAGAAATATTCTTCTCAATATTTTCAACCTTTAGAGATGAATATCTCTGGCAAAGCTCATCTTCTATTTTCAAATCTATTTTTTCAAGATTGTCATACTTGCTAAGGTCAATTACTGGAAGCTCCTTTAAAGGACGTTTTGCAATTGTGGCAAACTCTCTTGCAATTCCATAGTGTCCCCAAAGGTCAGGACGGTTTGTGAGAGACTTGTTATCTACCTCGAAGATAATGTCATCAATTTCATACAAATCCTTAATATCCGTACCGTTTTCCACATCCTCTGTAATTTCCATGATTCCTTCATGATTATCAGAGATGCCGATTTCCTTTTCTGAGCAGCACATACCAAATGAATCATATCCTGCAAGTGGTCTTGGTGCAATTGTAATGTCCCCAAGCTGGGCTCCAACCTTTGCAAAAGCTGTCTTCATACCAACACGAACATTTGGCGCACCACAAACAACATCTGTAAGCTTGCCATCACCAGCGTCTACCTTAAGTAGATGAAGCTTCTTTGATTCTGGATGTTCTTCAACTGATTTAATTTCAGCTACTACTACACCAGATAAGTCCTCACCTTTATGAAAAATATCGTTTTCTACCTCTGCTGTTGCAAGAGAGAACTTTGAAATAAGCTCCATCTTGTCAAGACCCTCCAGGTCAACAAAATCAGAGATCCAATTCATTGAAATAAACATATCTTTCGTCCTCCCTTACTGCTCATCATCAGTGAACTGAGCCAGACTAGAAAGGTTACCACTGTTCAGATCACGAATGTCTTTAATTCCATATTTCATCATTGCAAGCCTTGTAAGACCAAGCCCAAATGCAAAGCCTGTATATTTATCAGGGTCAATGCCGCCTTCCTCAAGCACCTTAGGATGAACCATTCCACATGGGCAAAGCTCAAGCCAGCCTGAATGTTTGCATGATGGGCAACCCTTGCCACCACAGTTCAGGCAGTTGATATCAAGCTCAAAGCCTGGCTCCACAAATGGGAAAAAGCCTGGGCGAAGACGTACCTTAATATCACGTCTAAATACTTCTGAAAGCATAGTCTTCATGAAGTAAATTAGGTTTGAAATAGAAATATCCTTGCCTACCATTACACCCTCCATCTGGAAGAATGTGTTCTCGTGGCAAGCATCTGTTGCCTCATTTCTAAAGCAACGACCTGGGAAGATAGCCTTAATTGGAGTGCCATCCTCTATAAGCTGCTTACAATATTTCTTGTAGATAGCATTCTGAGCAGCTGTAGTCTGAGACTTAAGAAGCTGTCCATTTTCAAGATAATATGTATCCTGCATGTCTCTTGCAGGGTGATATTTAGGAATATTAACTGACTCAAAGCACTCATAATCAGTAACAACTTCGCTGTAATCCTCAACTGTAAAGCCCATAGACTTAAAGATTGTTTCGCACTGGCGCTGTACAAGTGTAATAGGATGATAGCTTCCCTGATCAAAATGCTCTGGAAGAGAAATATCAAATTCTGGCACGCTGTCAATTTCACGCTGCAATTCTAACGCTGCAAGCTCTTCCTTCTTCTTTGCAATACTGTCTGCAACACTATTTTTAAGGACATTAATCTTCTGTCCAAATTCTTTTTTCTCCTCAGCTGAAAGCTTTCCCATCTCTTTCATGGCAGCAGTTACACTACCCTTTTTTCCAAGATAAGAAACACGAATATTTTCTAGCTCTTCAGAATTCTTAATATTCTTAAGCTCTTGTTCAAACTTTGAGCTTAACTCAGATATAATATCTAACATGGCTTCCTCCCATAATATCTTAAGTAGGGCAACTGCCCATTCAACTAATTCAAAATTTTAACTTTTCTTTCGCCTTAATTCAAGAAAAATACGCTTTTCTAATTAGATAAATCCGTAATTAACATGGCATCACCAAAAGAGAAAAATCTGTATCTTTCCCTAACCGCTTCTTCATAAGCAGCAAGAACATGTTCTCTACCTGCCAGCGCTGAAACCAACATAATAAGCGTCGATTGAGGCAAATGAAAATTAGTGATAAGCCCATCAATAACCTTGAACTCATAACCCGGATAAATAAAGATTTGAGTCCAGCCACTCTTTGGTGTAAGAGGCTTCCCAGCCTCTGCAGCAGATTCAAGAGTACGAGTGCTTGTTGTTCCTACAGAAATAACTCGTCCCCCATTTGCCTTGGTTTCATTAATTATGTCGCATGCCTCCTGATTCAACTCGTAGTACTCAGAATGCATGTGATGATCTAGCACTTCTTCTTCCTTAACTGGTCTAAAGGTGCCAAGTCCAACATGAAGTGTAACCTCTGCAATTTTCACTCCCATAGCCTTGACTTCCTCTAATAGCTCTGGAGTAAAATGTAGACCTGCTGTAGGCGCAGCTGCCGAGCCGTCATATTTTGCATAGACAGTCTGATATCTGTCTCTGTCCTTGAGCTTATGGGTAATATAAGGCGGAAGTGGCATTTCTCCCAGCTTATCTAGAATCTCCTCAAAAATACCCTCGTAGGTAAATTCAATAATTCTATTACCTTCATCAACAATATCAACAATTTTTCCAATTAAAAGACCGTCCCCAAAGGAGATTTCCATACCAGGTCTAGCCTTCTTTCCTGGCTTCACAAGACATTCCCATCTATTATCGCTAATTCTTTTTAAAAGGAGAATCTCCACCTTTCCACCAGAGCCAACTCTAGCTCCATACAGTCTGGCGGGAATAACCTTTGTGTTGTTGATAACCAAACAATCCCCTGGCTTAAGGTAATCCTTTATATCATAGAAATGCTTATGAATTGTCTCACCTGTGTTCTTATCCAAAACCATAAGTCTTGAATTACTTCTTTTTTCCAATGGATCCTGAGCGATGAGCTCCTCAGGAAGCTGGTAATCAAAATCTTTTACTAACATATTATTACTTTCTTTAACTACTTATTTGCCTTCAATTAAGCCCCATTAGTGTAGCACACTAATTTTTTCCAGTCCACTTAATATGATGCTTCTCTTTTATTCTTTGCACAAATTTGGTCCATGCCAATCCAAAGGCCTGCTGAAAAAATACATTTGCCTCTGCAGACATCAGCATAAAATACATACAAAAATACAGCCAAAACATAAACATCATCATTGTTGCAAAGGCGCCATACATAGAGTAGGTATTAAAAATCTTGACCCAAATAGCTAAAACCAAACTAAAAATATACCAGCTTGCTGCACAAATAATTCCTCCTGGCAATTGGCTAAAAAATGTAAGATGCTTGTTTGGCAAAACTGTAAACAAAAACGTAAATACGATAACCAGAAATATGAATACAAAAATGCCTCTAAATAGCGGTCTTATACCAACTACATATGCTAAAAAACCGTAGTAATTCTTTGCATAAAATTGAAGCTTTTGGGTGAAGACAAGCATCAGCATAATTACAACTATTACTGAAAGAAGTACCAGTGTATAAAATATTGCCCTAAATCTTCTGGCAAACCAATTTCTTGTTTCTTCTATCTGATTTACCTGATTGAGACCAACCATTAAATTCTGAAATGCCTTTCCTGAAGCCCAAATAGCCATAATGACTGAAATAGAAATAGCTCCCACAGATGCTTGCGTAACAAGACTAATCACTCTTTCCATATAGGGCGAGAAGCTGTCTGGTAACACCTCGTATATCAGGTCGTTCAAATATTCATTTATGGATGGCACATATCCTGCTACCCACACAAGAAGCATCATAACAGGAATAGCCGACATAATCATAAAGTAAGCCGTCTGTGCTGCATAAGCTCCTATATTGTCCCTTCCACACTTATCTAAATACGTCTTTCCATAACCTAAAAAAGTCCACATAGTTTTTTCTCCTCAATGCCTAAATTTTAGCAAAGAAAAAGCGGCTATGCAACGCATAGCCGCAAGAAAGACTTTTAAAAATCTAACCCAAAATGCCGGGCCTATCAATTGACTCCTAGCCCTGGCTAGGTGGATCGCCGCAACTAATCTTTTGCCTTCCCCTGCTAATTGGAGGCCTGACAGCCAATCAGAAATATAAGCATTCCATTTAAAGTAAATGTAGGTTCAAAAAGGATAAGTTAAATCGTACATCCCAGGTTAGAAAAAGTTCGGTATATTTAGTACCTGCAATTATAGTACAACATAATTGTGACAAAATAAAGAACTAATTTTTCTAAAAATCCTTATTTCGTGGTTTTAATTATAATGAATAACATTGCAAGTTTTACTAAACAAAGATTGGATTAAAGCTGTGGTCCTGCAGAAACAAGTGCCTTACCAGCTTCGTTTGTAGTGTACTTAACAAAGTTCTTATTGAATCTAGCAGCAAGATCCTTAGCCTTCTCTTCCCACTCAGAAGCGTTAGCATATGTATCTCTAGGATCAAGGATAGATGAATCAACACCTGGAAGCTCTGTAGGAACTTCGAAGTTGAACATTGGGATTTTCTTTGTAGGAGCCTTGTTGATATCACCTGAAAGGATTGCATCAATGATTCCTCTTGTATCCTTAATTGTGATACGCTTTCCTGTTCCGTTCCATCCTGTATTTACAAGGTAAGCCTTTGCGCCAGACTTCTCCATCTTCTTAACAAGCTCCTCAGCATACTTTGTAGGATGAAGCTCAAGGAATGCCTGTCCGAAGCAAGCAGAGAATGTAGGTGTAGGCTCTGTGATGCCTCTTTCTGTACCAGCAAGCTTAGCAGTAAATCCTGAAAGGAAGTAGTACTTTGTCTGCTCTGGTGTAAGGATAGATACTGGAGGAAGTACTCCGAATGCATCTGCTGAAAGGAAGATAACATTCTTAGCATCTGGACCTGCAGAAACAGGGTTAACCTTCTGTACAATGTTCTCAATGTGGTTGATTGGGTAAGATACACGAGTGTTCTCTGTAACGCTCTTGTCTTCAAAATCAATCTTACCATCATCTGCTACTGTAACGTTCTCAAGAAGAGCGTCTCTCTTGATTGCGTTGTAGATATCTGGCTCAGATTCCTTATCAAGACCGATAACCTTTGCGTAGCAACCACCTTCGAAGTTGAATACGCCGTTATCATCCCAGCCGTGCTCATCATCACCGATAAGAAGACGCTTAGGATCTGTAGAAAGTGTTGTCTTACCTGTACCAGAAAGACCAAAGAAGATAGCTGTGTTCTTTCCTTCCATATCTGTGTTAGCTGAGCAGTGCATTGAAGCCATACCCTTAAGTGGAAGGTAGTAGTTCATCATACTAAACATACCCTTCTTCATCTCTCCGCCGTACCATGTATTGATGATAACCTGCTCACGAGATGTGATGTTGAAAGCTACACATGTCTCAGAGTTAAGACCAAGCTCCTTAAAGTTTTCAACCTTAGCCTTAGAAGCATTGTAAACTACGAAATCTGGCTCGAAGTTCTCAAGCTCTTCTGCTGTAGGCTTAATAAACATATTCTCAACAAAGTGAGCCTGCCAAGCAACCTCAACGATGAAACGAACTGCCATACGGCTGTCCTTGTTAGCTCCACAGAAAGCATCTACTACATAAAGATCCTTGTTAGAAAGCTCTTTCTTAGCGATTTCCTTAACTGCTGCCCATGTCTCTTCGCTCATTCTGTGGTTATCGTTAGGATACTCCTCAGATGTCCACCATACAGTGTTCTCAGAGTTCTTATCTACAACGATGAACTTATCCTTAGGTGAACGACCTGTATAGATACCTGTCATAACATTAACAGCACCAAGTTCTGTCTCTTTACCTTTCTCATAACCCTCTAATGAAGGATCTATCTCTGCCTTGTAGAGATCCTCGTAAGAAGGATTATGTACAATACTAGTTGTTCCTGTGATGCCATACTTAGTTAAATCAACATTAGCCATCTTGTCTTACCTCACTTTTCTATTATTTATTATTAGTTAACCTCTAAATGGGTTAAAAACTAATTTTCGCTAAATATCATTTTAAATTTTTGTTAAAATAAAGTCAATGTTTTACTGAAAAAATTGTTCTGCTTTTTGTACAATTTTTCATTCGTTTTTTAACCATTTTAGCCAAGATATAAAGATTTATAAAATTTTATAGTTTCTATTGAAAAAAGTAGTAATAAAATGGCACAATTTAACTTGTAAAAAAATGCACTTAATGATAACATAGCTAAAATCACTTTAGTGCGTTAAAGGAGGAAACTTTATGGCAATTGAAAATTTCAGCGAAATTACTCCTGAGCTTGAAAAGCTCGCAGAATTATCAAAAAAATCTTCATATATTGACCCTGAATTATATACCACCTATGACGTTAAGCGCGGTCTTCGTGATTTAAACGGAAAAGGTGTACTGGTAGGTATAACAGAAATATCTGAAGTTAATTCTAAAAAATTTGTTGATGGAAAAGAGATTCCATGTGACGGTGAATTGTTTTACAGAGGCTATAACGTTAGAGATTTGGTAAAAAACATTCCTCAGGATCAGCACTTTGGTTTCGAAGAATGTACATATCTTCTATTATTTGGCACTCTTCCAACAAGTGAGCAATTAGAAGCTTTCAAAAAACTATTAGCAAGCTATCGCTCTCTTCCACCAAACTTCGTAAGAGATATGATTATGAAGAGTCCTTCAAAAGACATGATGAACTCTCTTGCCAGATCAGTTCTTGCCCTTTATTCAAACGACGAAAGAGCTGACGATACCTCTGAGCCAAACGTACTCAGACAATGTCTCCAGCTTATTGCTAATTTTCCGCTATTATCAGTATATAGCTACGCTGCTTACGATTATTACTATAATGATGCATCTCTCATCATTCATCAGCCAAAGCCAGAATATTCTACAGCGGAAAATATTCTGCACTGCCTCAGACCAGACAGCAAGTTTACACCACTAGAGGCAAAGCTTTTAGATGTTGCGTTAATTCTCCACATGGAGCATGGTGGCGGTAACAACTCCACCTTTACAACTCACCTTGTATCTTCATCTGGTACTGATACTTACGCAGCTATAGCTGCTGCCCTTGGTTCCCTCAAAGGACCAAAGCATGGTGGTGCTAATATAAAGGTTGTCCGCATGTTTGATGACATGAAGTCACATCTTAAGGATTGGACTGACGAGGAGGAGGTAAGCGCATACCTAAAAGCTTTACTCCACGGTGAAGCCTTTGACCACGCTGGTCTCATCTATGGTATGGGTCACGCAATCTACTCTATATCAGATCCTAGAGCCGTAACCTTCCATTCATTTGTTGAAAAGCTGGCTGTAGAAAAGGGTATGGAAAAGGAATACAACCTATACGAAACAGTTGCTAGACTCGCTCCTAAAATCATTGCTGAAGAACGCAAAATCTACAAAGGTGTATCTCCAAACGTAGACTTTTACTCAGGCTTTGTATATCAGATGCTTGGCATCCCTGGAGAGCTTTTCACACCAATATTTGCCATAGCTCGTATTGCTGGTTGGAGTGCCCACCGCATGGAGGAGGTTTGTCACAAGGGCAAAATCATGCGTCCAGCATACATGACTGTATGTCCACACAAAAAATACGTCCCAATCGAAGAACGTACAATAGACTAACATAATAAACTAAATAGAGAGTTCCCTGTTACATTAACAAGCATATATATTCTACGCTCAGCATGGAAAGCTTCGCTTTAGAATATATATAGCTTGCTAATTACAGGGAACTCTCTATTTTTTTTATTGTTCCTCGAATGGGTTTATTGTTATTTCAAACCAGAAGGTTGCGCCTTGACCTTGAATGGATGCGACTCCATATTTTGCGCCGTGAAGCTCCAGTACATTCTTTACAATGGAAAGCCCTAGGCCTGTGCCTGAAATTGCACGCTTATGAGCTGTTTTATCTTTGTAATATCTATCCCAAACATATGGGATATCCTCTTGTTTAACACCCTCTCCTGTATCCTTAACTTCAATTCTTAGGATATTATCCTTTACTATTTGAATTACAGTAACCTTCTTGTCTTCGCCAGTATAATTAATGGCATTATTAACCAGATTATAGAGAACCTGATACATTTTTTGCTCATCAGCATATACACTAACTTCATCATCATAAACAAAGTCAATGGTGTAGCCTTCAACTTCTCTAAGCTTGTTGTAGCGTTCCAGTACATGGCGAATACTTTCTGTAATATTATATTCCTCTGGCTGAATAGTAATGGTTCCGGCCTTTAGCTTTGAAATATCAAGCATGTCGTTAACCAGGCCTGTCAATCTTTCTGTTTCTTCGATTATAACCTGTACATTTTCAGGGGTATTTTCACCAGGAATATCACGCATTACCTCTGCATAGCCCTTAATCATAGTAAGGGGCGTACGCAAATCGTGGGACACATTGGCAATTAGCTCCTTTTGAAAATTATCCGTCTTTCCAAGCTCGGTAGCTGTATAATTTAATGTATCAGAAAGTTCTGCCACCTCCATGTAATCTCTTGAATCAAATTTTACAGAGTAATCTCCTGCAGCCAGCTTTTTGGCGCCGTCATTTAGAACAATTATAGATTTTGACACGCTTTTTGAAATTCCTGCTGCCAATATGAAAGCTATAATTATCATTATGATGGATATAATCTTTAGCTGGGCCTTTAAAGTGGAAACCGTGGCATCTACTGGTGTTAGTACTGAATTAATCATAACTACCTGTTCTGTGCCTTTATTTTCAATAATACGCACATAGATTACAGATTCAGCCATATCGTTTCCAATATTTTGTCTAAACTGTTCTTCCTTTGGTTCCTTAGGAATGGTATATTCGATTTTTCCGTTTTCTACTTCATTTACACCAGTCTCAGATTCCTCTGTACCTTCGGTAGACCCTTCATTTTCTGTAGTTTCAGATTCCTCAGAATTGCTATCAGCAGCTTCTTCTTCGTTTGGTTCTGGAGGAATTTCAAGAGTCTCAGGCTGCTTTGAGGCAATCTTTTGCATCACACTACCCTTAAACTCAATCACAGCCTCTCCACCATTAGCTACTGCCTGGTCATAAAAAAGTCCAAACATAAACTCAGGCAGGGATGACATTTGAGAATTAGAAATATATTCAGCGTTATACATAGCACTTCCCTGGCTATCTGTAATGTAAATCCCCAGGTTATTGCTGGCTGCAATCTTTTCAAGCTCATCCGTTGGATCATCTGAGCTAAGCAACAATTCCTCCACCTGATTTAAAATATTTTCTGTTTCTGCTCTCTTAATCATCTTATAGAAATCGTTAAGATAGGCAATTTGAAAAAACCATAGCACTCCTAGAAGTACTATGGCAAAAATCAAGAATATAGAAAAAGTTTTCCATTTGATGCTAATACGGCTACTTTTCACTAAGTTCCTCCATCATTTATGCTTCAAATCTGTAACCTACTCCACGCAATGTTACAAGAAGCTTTCTGTATTCACCAAGGCTATTTCTCAAAAGCTTTATGTGGGTATCTAATGTTCTGTCGTCACCATAATAGTCATAGCCCCATACCTCTGTAATAAGTCTTTCTCTTTCCAGGGCAATATTTTTATTTCTTACAAGATAAAACAACAGCTCATATTCTTTAGGTGACATATCTATGCGTTTACCATCGATAGATACTGTACGAGCTGTAAAATTCACCTCAAGTCCTTCATACTTAAAAATATCCACAGCTCCTTCTTCTGCTCTGCTACGGCTAGTTACAACGTTTATACGCATCATTAGCTCTTTAGGCGAAAAAGGTTTCACAACATAATCATCAACACCTGCTTCAAAGCCGTGTATTCTGTCATATTCCTCTCCTCTTGCAGAAAGCATAATAACTGGAATATCTTTTATCTTTTTTATCTCGCTACATGCAGAAAATCCGTCTAGCTCAGGCATCATAACATCCATGATTATTACATCATAATCACTATTTGCCTTTACCTTATTAATAGCATCCATGCCATCACAGGCCTCTGCCACTTCATAACCTTCAAATTCACCATACTTGCGGATAATTGAACGAATTTTTTCTTCGTCATCTACCACCAAAATCTTTTTCATAGTAACCTCCAACTTCAGGTTTTCCCTACCTAATTATCTATAATACTCAATAATGTGAACTCTAAGTGATTTATTAAGTAGTTTTTAGTGAATATATAACTGCTTTGCCTTACGAATAAAATAAGAAAATACAATCCATACAGCCAAAAATGCAATTAAGAAAGCAACATTGATAGCTTGGGAAAATGGAATTTTGCCAGTATCATTTAGTAAACCTTGAATTCCAAATATAATACAGAAGCCACCAAATATAGCTGTTTTAGGCATAAGATACTTTGATAAGCCTGCCTTGTCATTACATCTTGTCAGTTCTTCTGTGGTAACAATCATTGGATCCACTTCTCCTGTCTTGTAGCCTTTTATACCGATAAAAACAAGATAAAGCCCCAAAACTCCCACAATAATGTCAAAAACCATCATAAAACTCATATCCATTATTCTTTCCTCCGAGATATTATTCCATTTTATTATAACTTTTGGTCAATATATTTTCTAGACATAACAATTCAAGTTAATTCAAATTATCCTTCAATTCTTTAAATTTTAACAATATATCTGATAAATACGTTTGAATCTTAGCACCTGTTATTGTATTATAAAGATAAAGTTTGCGTAAAGGAGAGGACTTATGGATATTACAGGCAAAAAAATACTCGTTTGCGACGATTCTGTGCTAGCCAGAAAGCAGCTTATGGATGCAGTAAAGGAAGTTGCTACCGGCGCAGTTTTTATCGAAGGAAAAAACGGGGCTGAAGCAGTTGAGCTTTACAAAAAAGAGAAACCGGATTTGGTTTTTATGGATATTGTTATGCCAGAAAAGGATGGCACAACTGCTCTTTCAGAAATTAAAGCTTTCGATAACAATGCAGTTATAATAATAGTTTCATCCGTTGGAACCCAGGAGCAATTAAAAAAGGCTATTCAATTAGGCGCAAAGGATTTCATTCAAAAGCCTTTTGAAACCAATCAGATAACCGAGATAATTGAACTTCGACTTGGAGGGAAAAATTAATGTATACACAGTTCTTAGGGAACTATCTATTACAAAAGGGTATTGTCAGTCAGGAGCAGCTTTTCAATGCCATGTCCCGCCTTTCACATACTCATATAAAGCTTGGAACAATTGCAATCCATGAAGGGCTTATGACCGCCAAAGAGGTAGATGAATGTCTCTATGTCCAAACCAGAGAAGATAAACGATTTGGTGAAATCGCAATAGAGCGGGGTTATCTTACTGATGAACAGGTCAATGATTTATTGTCAAAGCAAACACCAGATTATATTTTATTGGGACAAAATCTCGTTGAAGATAATGTATTTTCTTATGAGGAGCTTGAAAGGATTCTGTTTGATTACAGAAACGAAACCGAGCTTTATGACCTTAGCTTAGATGTTGAAAACGAAGAAGCTGTTAAAGCAATTATCTCTAAATTCTTTATACTTGCAGAAATGCCAGTTGAAGAGACAAACGTAATGTATCTTGAGCTTATGTTTAACAGTCTTATAAGATTTGTTGGGGAGGACTTTTCTCCTCTTACTCCAATGGTTTTGGATGAGTTTCCAGTTACCTTTGGTGTGTCACAGGCAATCCGCGGCAATCACGAATATTTAACCCATATAGATTGCGACCGGGATACAGCCATTGAGTTTGCATCCAGATATGCAAAGGAAGAATTCTTTGAATTTGATGAATATGTTATTGCTGCCCTTGAGGATTTCCTCAATCTCCACAATGGATTATTCATAGTGAATGTATCTAACACCCATTCAAAGGATATTTCCTTGGCTCCACCAGAAGTTACTACTGATGGGGTGATATACGGTGCAAACAAATGCGTAGACTTCCCAGTTGCCTATCCATTTGGAACTATCCACTTAATAATATGCTTCTAGAATACTAAGAGCCAGCGTGTTACGCTCTCAAGCCTAAGATATTGCACCGCTTCGCATAAAAAGCTACGCTTGTGCAACACTTAGAGCTTGATAGCTACATACTGGCTCTTATTTTCTGGTATTATTTCAAATCTTGTTTTTCAATTATCTATACGTTTAAAAAGCGCTTTACCTCAGCACACATATCCGAAACCTCAACTACAGTATCATGACGAACTGCTGCAGAACGAATTTCTTCAATGGCATTAGGTACTGCTACATGACCTAGCTCTGAAAGCTTATCTACAAGCACAAAATCCTCTTCATTCTCATAATCAGAATCAATGGCTCCCATTACTGCACGTGTAAACTTAAATGGGCTGGCGGTAGAAGCAATAACTGTAAGCTTATCATCACCAGTTTCAGCCTTGTACTTATTGTAAACACTTGCTGCAACGCCTGTATGAGTGTCAATAATATAGCCTGTATCCTCGTACAAGGATTTAATTACTGCACCTGTCTCTGCTTCGGAAGCATAGTTTCCGTAGAAGCTAGCTAGCTTTTCTCTCATTTCAGGAGTGATTTCGTATTTTCCAGTAGTCTTAAGACTCTCCATTAGTTCGGCGTTAACCTTAGCATCATTTCCAGCAATATGGTATATAAGCCTCTCTAAATTGCTAGAGATAAGGATATCCATAGATGGGGAATTTGTAAGAATAAATTCTCTGTTTCTGTCATATTCTCCTGTTGCAAAGAAATCATATAATACTTTATTCTCGTTTGACGCACATATAAGCTTTGCAATAGGCAAGCCCATATTTTTTGCATAGTATGCTGCCAAAATATTTCCAAAGTTACCTGTAGGAACAACCACATTTATTGTATCCCCCTCAGATATCTTTTCCTCTGCCAAAAGCTTCACATAAGCATAAACATAATAGGCAATCTGTGGAACCAATCTACCGATATTGATAGAATTTGCAGATGAGAACTGATAGCCTGCTGCATCTAATTCTGCTGCAAGAGCCTTATCATTAAACATTTGCTTAACCCCAGTTTGAGCCTGGTCAAAATTGCCTTTTATACCTACAACATGTGTGTTATCACCCTTTTGGGTAACCATCTGTCTTTCCTGGATAGCTGATACACCGTTCTTTGGATAAAATACAACAATCTTTGTGCCTTCTACATCAGCAAAACCAGCAAGTGCAGCCTTACCTGTGTCTCCTGAAGTAGCTGTAAGTATTACAATATCATTCTTTATATTATTTTTACGAGCAGAGGTAATCATCAAATGAGGCAATATAGACAAAGCCATATCCTTAAAAGCAATTGTTGCACCATGGAACAATTCCAAATAATATGCACCATCTGCATATACTAGTGGAGCAATTTCTTCTGTATCGAACTTCTTGTCATAGGCACTATTAACGCAATGTTTTAGCTCTTCTTCTGTAAAATCAGTTAAGAACAGCTTTAGTACTTCGTAAGCTACCTGCTGATATGACATTTCTGATAATTTGCTAAGGGATACATCCAGCTTTGGAATTTCTGTTGGAACATATAAACCTCCATCATCTGCAAGTCCCTTTAAAATAGCCTGTGATGCAGTAATCTCCTGCTTATTACAATCTCTAGTGCTAACGTAATTGATTCCCATTGATTCTTCCTCTCTAAATATAGATTTCTTGTAAACACTCTATCACACTAAAGTGTTAAAATCTAGCCAAAAGTGAATAATTTATTCCACAGCCTTTAGTGATTCTGTCATACTTATTTTTTCCAGCTTATTTCCCATAAAAAGATCGATAATAAATGTAAATAATACCGTTAGGGCAAATGCCAAAGCATAACTCAATAATGTTACTCTCACATCAAAGGTAATCAAATCTACGACTATTTCACTCATAATAAATGCGTGAAGAAGCTTTCCTAATAACAGTCCAAGGGCTGCCCCCATAATAGACAGCAGTATATTTTCTCTAAATACATAGGACCTTGTTTCATCCTTATAAAAGCCAAGGACTTTGACTGTGGCTATTTCTCTAACTCGCTCAGCTATATTTATATTTGTAAGATTATAGACAACCACTGCAGACAAAGCCATTGCGCAGCCAACCACAAGATATACTATTATGTTAAGGCTTTTCATCATGCTATCTACTCTATCAAGCATATCAACAGTAGCTGAAACCACAGACACACTGGAGTCATTCATTATTTTGGCACTTATCTCATGAGGATCCTGCCCCTCCTTCACATTCAAATAAACATTTTTCTTTTCAGGAAGTTTTCCTATAGAACTCTCGTAGCCGCTTCTAGACAGATATATAAAATTGTTGATAAAGTTTTCATTAATAGCAGCCACTTTAAATTCTGTTTTTTCCATTGACTCAGAGGATATAGTAATTGTATCTCCTATTTTTATTCCATATCTATCGCTTAATCCTTTATTTATAATGGTCTCATTATCCTGCAAATCTGAAAATTCAATATGATTTCCCTTTGCATCATGCATATCATAAAATGAATCAATTTCTGCATTATTCTCATAGACATTTAGGTATATATTCTTAGTATTTTTTCCAGCCTTCATATCAACAGATGTGTGATAATACAATAAATAGTCCTCTGTAGTATATCCCAAATTCTCTAATGCTAATACCTCTCCATCTGTTCCATCCTTTAAAGTTATCTCGATGTCATATTTTGATATGTTGGCAAACTGATTGTTGGCAATATCAGCAATGGAATCATATATTCCAAGCCCGGCTACCAAAAGGGCTGTACAGCCTCCTATGCCAAGTACCATCATAAAAAGTCTTGCCTTATATCTGAATATATTTCTAAGACTTACCTTCTTTAAAAACTTTAGACGGTTCCAAAATATTGGTATATACTCCAAGAATATTCGCTTTCCTGCCTTTGGAGCCTTTGGGCGCATCAGCGAAGCAGCCATCTCTCCCATTTCATATCTGCATGATAAAATAGTTACTCCCACAGAACATAAAAATGCAACAACAAAGCTTATAATCAGCATTTCGAGACTAAAGTAGTAATCTACATCTGTAGTATTGTACATCATTTGATAAGCAAACCAAATCGCCTTTGGAAAGGCAATTGTACCAGCAATAAAGCCCAATGTGGTACCAAAAAATGAAGCCAAACCAGAATATAGCACGTATTTACTCATTATACTGGCATTACTATACCCCAATGCCTTTAAAACACCTATTTGGGTACGTTGGTCTTCAACCATTCTGTTCATAGTGGTCATGCATACAAGGGCTGCCACTAAAAAGAAAAATAACGGAAATACGTTAGCAATAGCTCCTACTATAGTAGAATCGCTTTCAAAACAAACATAACCAATATTGGAATCTCGTTCCAATAAATAAGTACTGGCTTTATCTATATCAGAAATATCCTTTTTGCCATCCTCTATCTCTGTCTTAGCGTCCTCTATTTTATTGTTAAACTCTTGAAGTCCTTCTTCATACTCAGCCAAACCATTATCATATTCCTTTAATCCCTTGGAATATTCTGATTTAGCAGTCTCTATTCCCGACTGGAGAGCATACAAATTCCCACTATATTGCTGGTAAGTGGCAAGCAAATTCTGATAAGACATCTCATCAAAATACTCAGGTGTTGCTTCCCTTAGCTGCTCCATTTGAGAAATATTCCTAAGCATTTCATCCAATGCTACTTTTAATTCTTCTTCTTGGGCTTCATATTCACTTATCTGAGCTTTGGCGTCCTCCAATTGATTTTTTGCTAAATCTAATTCTTCCTTAGCCTCAGTAAGCTTGGCGCCATTCTCTTCCTGGCTTTTTTCCAGTTCTGCTTCTGCCTCTGCTATTTTGTCATTTGCATCAGCAACAATTCTTTCATATCTATTGTTAGCTGCCCTATCTAAAACAGTCTGGACGTCTGATTCCTTCGACTCAATCAAATCATTGTATTCATCACTATATAGCTGTAAATCGCTATCCAATTTTACATAGCAATCAGTATAAACCTCACTGTCAAAGCCGCCCTCTTTCATATAAACAAATCCATCTAAAACACCGCTTCCAAGGGCAGTTGAGCCACGTTCATATTGTATAAATAAAGGTGATTTTACTATTCCAACAATTTTATATTCTTTGTACTTAAAATGCTCTAAATCCTCAGCTTCATTGCTAGTAGATATTTGTAATGTTTCTCCTATCACATCATTTTCAAACAAATAGGAATCCACAAGACATTCATTATCAGCCTTAGGCATAGATCCCTCCACCAGAACTATGGTGTTAATTTTTTCTGGAATAGAAATTGCTTTGATGGCATGAGAAGATTCATTATAATCAGCCAATATATCAAATGCTATAGATGGCTCTACAGCCCTGGCTGTAACATGATTTTTGATATATTCAATATCTTCATCCTCAAATCCTAAGGATGAAATCAAGCGATAATCATAAAAATTTTGATTGGTAAGATATTCTTGCATAGATTTTCTCATAGCTGGATCAGTTACCTTTAACCCAGCAAAAAAACCTACTCCAAGAGCAATTATTAAAAGCAGAGCTAAAAATCTGCCAAAAGTATCTTTAATTTCTCTAAATAATGATATAAATAACATAAAGCAACTCCTGATTTTATAAGGAAGAACAGCACATTAGATAATTGCCTGCGGCAATGTGCTGTTCTGGATAAACATTTTTGAAATCCAGTTTCAAAAATGTTTATAATTACCAAACAATATCATCAACGCTCTTTGGGTTATCGTTCATTTTAATACTAGAAACTGTTCCTGATTTTACAGTTATGACTCTATCTGCCATTTCAGTCAGTGCATGATTATGGGTAATTACCACTACGGTTTTATGATTGTTCTTGCAGGTTTTGTGTAAAAGCTTAAGCACTGCCCTACCTGTTTCATCATCAAGTGCTCCTGTAGGCTCATCACACAAAAGTAGCTTAGGGTTCTTTGCCAAAGCTCTTGCAATAGCAACTCTCTGTTGCTCCCCACCAGATAACTGAGCTGGAAAATTGTCCATTCTGTCCTTCAGTCCCACAGATGTAAGAATCTCCTGGGCATCAATAGGGTCATTACAAATCTGTGCAGCCAATTCAACATTTTCCTTTGCTGTTAAATTTCCTACCAGATTATAAAATTGAAATACAAAGCCCACATCAAACCTTCTGTAGCTGGTAAGCTCACGCATGCTATAGCCAGATATATCCCTATCTGCCAAATATACGCCCCCTGAGGTAAGAGTATCCATACCTCCAAGGATATTTAATATGGTAGTTTTGCCAGCCCCAGAAGCCCCTACAATAATGCAAAACTCCCCTTCTTCGATTTCAAAATTAACATCCTTAAGAGCCTCTATCTTCACATCACCTGTCTTATAAATCTTTCCAACATTTTTAAACTCAACAAATGCCATCCACATCACCTCCATCATTAAATTGTGGAATTGTAAGCACATACTACCATGAAATTGTGTTATAAATAAGGAAATCCACCCTAAATTGGGTGGATTTCAAAGTAATTGCTTTAATTTATTTATTTTTGAAATATTCATCAATAGCTGCCGCCGCTGTTTTTCCAGCACCCATTGCAAGAATAACTGTTGCAGCGCCTGTTACCGCATCACCACCAGCGTAAACGCCAGTCTTAGTTGTAGCGCCATCCTCTGTAGCAATTAGGCAGCCCTTCTTGTTTGTCTCAAGACCTGCTGTTGTGCTAGAAATAAGTGGATTTGGCGATGTACCAAGTGACATAATCACTGTGTCACATTCGATTTCATATTCTGAGCCTGGGATTTCAACTGGTCTGCGACGTCCAGATGCATCTGGTTCACCAAGCTCCATCTTAATAATCCTGCATCCGCGAACGCTTCCCTCTTCGTTAACAAGAATCTCAACTGGATTCTGAAGAAGATCAAAGATGACGCCCTCCTCCTTAGCATGATGTACTTCTTCTGCTCTTGCAGGAAGCTCAGCCTCTGAACGACGATATACTACATGAACCTCTGCTCCAAGACGAAGTGCTGTACGGGCAGCATCCATCGCAACGTTACCGCCACCAACAACTACTACCTTCTTGCCGCGGGCAATTGGTGTATCATAGCCTTCCTTGAATGCCTTCATAAGGTTGTTTCTTGTAAGGAATTCGTTTGCTGAGAACACGCCGTTAGCCTGCTCACCAGGAATATGCATAAACATTGGAAGTCCAGCACCTGAACCGATAAATACAGCCTCAAAGCCTTCCTTTTCAATAAGCTCATCAATTGTAATTGAACGACCAATAATTACGTTCTTTTCAAACTTAACGCCAAGAGCCTTTACGTTTTCAACCTCAGCCTTTACTACCTTGTCCTTTGGAAGACGGAACTCTGGAATACCATAAACAAGTACTCCACCCATCTCATGAAGAGCCTCAAATACTGTAACATCATATCCAGCCTTTGCAAGGTCACCTGCTGCTGTAAGACCAGAAGGGCCTGAACCAATAACAGCAACCTTGTGTCCGTTAGGAGTAGATGTATTCTTAGGCTTGATTCCGTTTTCTCTAGCCCAGTCAGCTACAAATCTCTCAAGCTTTCCGATTGCAACTGCTTCCCCCTTGATACCACGGATACATTTGCCTTCGCACTGAGATTCCTGTGGGCAAACTCGTCCGCAAACTGCTGGAAGGGCTGAAGACTCTGAAATAATCTCATAAGCCTTCTCAAAATTGCGTTCCTTAACCTGCTCTATAAATGCAGGAATATTAATAGAAACTGGGCAACCGCCTACACACATAGGCTTCTTGCAATTAAGGCAACGGCTTGCCTCAGCAACTGCCTCTTCTTCTGTATATCCTAAACATACCTCATCAAAGTTGGTAGCTCTAACCTTAGGGTCCTGCTCTGAAATAGGTACTCTAACCATCATATCTGCCATTATTTGTCACCTCCGCAATTTCCGCATCCGCCGTGGTGTGTATCGCCCTCCTGAAGCTTAAGGAGTGCTCTACCTTCCTCTGTCTTGTACTGACGGCTTCTAGCCATAGCCTGATCAAAATCAACTAAGTGGCCATCAAACTCAGGACCATCTACGCAAGCAAACTTAACCTCATCACCAACAACAAGACGGCAAGCTCCACACATACCAGTTCCATCAACCATGATTGGGTTCATGGAAACTACTGTAGGAATACCCAGTTCCTTTGTAAGGAGGCATACAAATTTCATCATAATCATAGGACCGATTGCTACACAGTGGTCATATCTCTTACCCTCATCCCAAAGTGCTTGAAGCTGCTGACAACCATTTCCGTGGAATCCATAGCTTCCATCATCTGTGGCAAGATAAAGTTCTGTGGCCACCTGTCTCATTTCATCCTCATAGAAAAGAATGTCCTTTGAACGAGCGCCTATAATAACTGTAGAATCAATACCATGTTCCTTTAGCCATTTAACCTGAGGATAAACTGGTGCTGTACCAACACCACCTGCTATGAAAATGATATTTTTCTTTTTTGTCTCCTCAAGATTTTCTTCTATACATAGCTCTGATGGCTGACCAAGTGGACCAACAAAATCATCAAAGGCATCTCCCACATTAAGAAGTGCCATTCTTTCAGTAGATGCTCCAACTGTCTGAAATACAATTGTAACTGTCCCCTCAGCTCTATCATAATCACAAATAGTAAGAGGAATACGTTCTCCTTCCTCATCAATTTTTACAATGATAAATTGTCCAGGCAAACAACCTGCTGCTACACGAGGCGCTTTGACAACCATAAGGAAAATCTTATCAGAAAGCTTTTCCTTTTTTAAGATTGAATACATAAATTAGACTCCTTCCCTATCTTCCTTTAATCAGGTATTATATCTTTTTACTTTAGCATTGTAAAGTGTTAAATTAATCAATTACTAATAAATAGCCTCTAGTTTTTTTATTACTAGAGGCTATTTAAAAAACTTTTAACTAAAATAAACCAACTCATCCTCAGGCTTTTCAGTTGCTTCAACACTGACTGGATAAAGCACCGGTCCCTTACCCTTGTATTCCTTAGCGAACTCAACCTTTATCTGAGCTGTGATATCAATCCAGCTTCTATGACCTAATGTACTTGCTTTGTCCCATTTACATTTCATACCCAGGAATTGAATATCTTCAACGCAACAAGTCATAGCAAAACGTCCTGGAATAAACACATCACGGCGAAGCTTTCCATCATTAGGATTGTATACAAGACCTGTAAAATGAACCTTCTTGCCATCATATTTCTTAGGTGTCTCCATGCAATCCATAAACCAAAGAGCGTAATCAGCATCTGTGATTTCTATCACATCAGCATTAATATCAAATGGAAGCTCCTCTGGAGAATCATCAATAGAACCATCTGCCCTTTCGTATACAATCTGAGCTGGTCTGTTCATAGATTTAATCTGACCGCGGAACTTAGTCTTTGGTGTTGCATCTGTACATCTGTTGAAGATGACTACCTCAGCCTTAAACAGCTGTTCCATCATCATGGTACGCATATTATTAAGGTAGTTTTCAAATGTGGTAGCATCAACAGTTGCAAGGGACTGGGCTGGTACCCAACCCTCTGGAAGCTGTTCATCATATATGTGATCCACGCCCCAAGTACCATTGTACTCAAGGAAAATAACATCTGGATCGAATTCCTTTTGAATTCTGTTAAGGTTCTCTAGATTGAAATCTTCTTCGTTTTCAATCATTGTAACCTTAGCATTAACTGTCTTAAGCTTCTCGATGTCGTATTCAACATCTCCATCCTCACATGCAATAATGAGGATTTTATCATCACCACCCTGGGTGAAATCATTTTCAAACAAAGTCTCCTGGATAAGGGTAGTTTTTCCACTATCCATAAATCCAGTGAAGACGTAAACTGGTATATCCTTTGCCATATTTTTTTCCTTTATTATTAAATTCCGATAATGAAGAACTGCCATTTAAAATTGCCTTTGGCAATAGGCAGTTCTGGGCAATCATTTTCAGATAAAATCTATCTGAAAATGATTACATTCCGAAAATCTCTTCAATCTTGTGCTCGTCAATATCAGCACCAATAACTACAAGACGTCCTGTGTAATCTGGCTCACCGCTTCTTAATTCGTACTCGCCATCAACGAAGTCGAAGTAAATCCAACCACCGTTAACATCCTCAACCATACCCTTTGAACGGATAATTGTTCCATAATCATTTGTATTAGCAAATGCCTTCATAGCATTTTCGATAGTAGACTTTTCGAACTTGTGAGGTGTTTCCTTGCCCCATGTAGTAAATACATCATCTGCATGATGGTGATGATGATGCTCATGGTCGTGATCATGACAACCGCATGTGCAATTCTCGCCATGCTCATGATGATGCTCGTGTTCATGCTCCTCGTGGTCGTGGTCGTGATGATGCTCGTGCTCATGCTCCTCGTGGTCGTGGTCATGATGATGCTCGTGCTCATGCTCCTCGTGGTCATGATCATGATGATGTTCGTGCTCATGCTCTTCCTCTTCATGCTCATGAGCCTCCTCTGCAAGATGCTTCATTTCTGATGCAAGATTATCCTGTCCTTCCATAACTGAAAGAAGCTTCTCACCTGAGATTTCATCCCAAGGGGTTGTAATAATAGCAGCCTTTGGATTAAGCTTCTGAATCTGCTTAACGCAGAACTCAAGCTGATCCTCTGTAGCAGTCTGTGAACGTGATAATACTACTGTTGTAGCAAACTCAATCTGGTTGTTAAAGAACTCGCCAAAAGCCTTCATCTGCTTAGAAGCCTTAAGAGCATTAACAACTGTAACTAGACCTGTAAGCTTAACATCAGCTGATTCCTCAAGCTTAATAACTGATGTCATAACATCTGAAAGCTTACCAACACCTGATGGCTCAATAAGGATTCTGTCTGGATTAAACTTCTCAAGAACTTCGTGAAGATTCTTGTCAAAATCACCAACAAGTGAGCAGCAGATACATCCAGAGTTCATCTCTGAAATAGTAATACCAGCATCCTTAAGGAAACCGCCATCGATACCTACCTCACCAAATTCGTTTTCAATAAGAACTACCTTCTCACCCTTGTATGCTTCCTCAAGCATCTTTTTAATATAAGTAGTCTTACCTGCACCTAAAAAACCTGAAATTATATCAATCTTTGTCATAATGTAACCTTCCTTCCAAAGAATATTTTATTATCTAAACAACTAGTAATTCTAACACACTCTTGTAAAAAGTGCTACATTAATAGTGTATAAATTGTACGCAATTTAATTTATCTTTTGAGTAAATATTACATGGCCACCACCTTGGATAAACCACTTCATTTTTTGGACACAAATTGTTCATTGGAAAATAGGTCTGTACTCACATAGAATATAAGTGGAAGGTTATTATCATTAATTTTTTATGGGAAAATCAAAGGATTTCAAATTATAACATTTCGTAGGAGAGTAAATTATGTGGGATTACAGTTTTGCCATACCAAGCCTTTTAATACTTGGACTTCTGATGTCTAACTATTTTTTGCTCAAACGACTTCCCCTTAGAGTTAACAGAAGCTTCGTGGATTTGTTAATCATTGAAGCCGTGGTAATATCTACCGATATTATTTCCAGCTGGGCATGTGAAGAATATAGGGATTTACCTAGAATTATTGTAATACTAACAAACATGGTTTTCTTTATCTTCTTTGCAATCAGAGGGCATGCATTCTTTGCTTTTACATGTAGTATTTTAGGTCTCAATCCTGCTGAAAACAAGCTAAGGACCTTTATGTGCCAGCTTCCGTTAATAATCAATGAACTAGTTATTATTTCTTCAACATGGACTAAAGCTATATTTTTTATAGATGATAGTGGCTATCATCGTGGAAAATACTACATGTTAACTATATTTATATTTTTCTTCTACATATTTTTTAGTGCTTATGCGGCGGTACTGTTTCGCAAAAATATAAAAAGAATCCGTGAAGTGTATGCCATTGCCATTTATCTTATTTTTCTTTGCATTGGTCTAATCTGTAGAACATTTATTCCACGCTTTCTTTTGATGGATACATTTTGTATCATGGCGATTTTAACAATCACCCTGGTATTTATGAACCCGGATTTTTACATTGATATAAGGACAAGACTATTTAATACTGAAGGTATTAGGGCATACCTAAACGAAATGAATCCAAAAAAACATTCTGTGATTGCTGCATTTGTTATAAACCATTATGAGGAAGTGGTAGAAATTTACGGCAGAAAACAAATGGACAAAGGTTTAGGATTAATCGGCTTCTATTTAAGAAAGAATTTTCCTGACACCCTTCTATTCTATTATCGTTCTGGTAGATTCATTATTATTGCAAAACCAGAAGATGACATGGATGAGATTTTGGAGAAGATTGAAAATAGATTCCGCATGCCTTGGACCTCAGATGACACTGAGCTCTACTTAAATGTAAGCTGTGCCAAAATTAATTGTAACTGCACAAGATATCCTTCAGATGCTATATTAAATGTGCTGGCTAATGCCTTAGAATTTGTCAGCAATACAGAAAATGAAACTTATATAATTAACGAAAATCAATTTGAAGCCAGTGAAGATTCCATTACTGTAAAAAGAGCTTTGGAAAAGGCAATCGAAAACAATTCTGTCGAAATATTCCTGCAACCTATTGTGGATGCTCATACCTATGACCTGGTGGGTGCAGAAAGCCTATGTAGAATCAGAGATGATTCAGGAAATATCATCCCTCCAGGCAAATTTATTTCTATCGCTGAAAACAACGGCAGAATTAATCAATTGGGTGAACAGGTATTTGAAAACACCTGCAAATTTATCAGTCAAAACAACCTATCAACCTTTGGTATGCAATGGATTAATGTAAATCTTTCCACCGCACAGTTCATGAAAAATGACTTGGCACATACCTTTGAAAATTTTACAAAGGCCTACAAAGTCAACCCGGCCGAAATACATTTAGAGATTACTGAAGCTGCAATTATTGACGAATCCATTATGAAAAGTCAAATTCAAGAGATTCAAAAAATCGGTTTTGTCTTTGCCCTTGATGACTATGGAACAGGCTACTCAAATGCCAGCCGCCTAAAGCATTTCCCATTTATCAATGTAAAGATTGATATGAGTCTCGTTTGGGATTACTGTGCTGCACCTGACCAAATGCTTCCAATGCTAATTGAAACACTAAAAAGCAATGGCTACAGCATCACTGCTGAAGGAATTGAAACCATTGAAATGGCAAAGGCCATGACAGAAATTGGTTGCGATTACCTACAAGGCTGGTACTTCTCAAAACCAATACCACCAGATGAATTTATAGCAAAATACAAGAAAAGCTAGCGATTTGCTAGCTTTTCTAATTATATTTCATATCCTAAATGCTTTAGCAATCCTTTACAGCCATTTACTACATCTTCATAGCAAACATCAAACTTTCTTGTATACCAAGGATCATCTATATCTCTTGGCCTATCAGTAAAATCTAACAGTCTGTAGATTTTATTATCCCTGTCCTCACCAAACTCATATCTGAGGTCACGCATGTTTTCTGCGTCCATTCCAATGATATAGTCAAAATCCCTATACTCATCCTTTTTGATATGGCGCGCTCCATATCCACTACAATCTATCCCCTTGCCATTTAACAGCTGCCTAACTGGCGGATACACTGGATTTCCAATTTCTTCATAGGTCATAGCAGCGCAGTCTATATAAAACTCCTCCGCTAACCCGCTCTTTTCAACCATATCTTGCATAACATATTTTGCCATCGGTGAGCGACAAATGCTGCCGTGGCAAACGAATAAAATCTTTATCATCTTAGTAAAAAACCTCTATTTCTGCGTGTTTACTGGCTTTAAGCCTATTTTTGTCCAACGTGTTTTTCTCATTTTCGTGGCAATCCTTGGCAATATTTGGCATATTTTGACCGACAAAAGGTGCAAAAAAAGGTGCAAATCGTTCTGACTTGCACCTCGACTTTTTTAAGCCATTTATTCGTTAGATGCCTTGTCCCTATATTCAGAAAAATCCGTTAAAACATCAGTATCTTTTTTAGATTTAGCGGTATTCTTTTCCTTGGAAATACGGGTCATCTCATCCAAAGCATCATCAAATCCCAAATGAGTGTACGTGTTAAGCGTAACACCTATATCTGAATGTCCCATGATGTACTGTAAGGTCTTAGGATTCATTCTGGCAGCCGCCATACGGCTACAGAATGTATGTCTGCACACATGAGGAGTAACCTTAGGCATCTGCACCTTATAGATTGAGTTGTATTTCTGAACAATATGCTGGAAATACTTCTCCCAATGCATGGCTACCATAGGATGTTCATCTTTATCAAGGAAAAGAAATCCTATATAACCATCAACCATTGGCTCAACTTTAGGTGTCTTGCGATTAGCAATGATGCGCTTGAAACACTCTGCTACTTCCGGAGTCATCGGGACGAACCTTCCTCCAGCCTCAGTCTTGGTATCTCTGATGTTATATCCAATACCATTATTTCTCTGGAGCTGATGGTCTACATTGATCTTCATATTGTCAAAATCAAGATCATTAAATGTGAGTCCTACAAATTCTGAAATACGAAGCCCTGTGTTAAACAGGATATAAATGCCGTCATAATACCTACAGAAGTGCCTGTCCTCCTTAACAAACATAAGAAATTTCCTCTCATCATCACGAGATATAGCCTCACGAGTCACGCTATCATTGTATATAACAGTGCTGAGGCCGAATCCAAAGGGATTCTTTCTGATGAAATCGTTATCTACCGCAAGTTGAAAAGCAGGTCTGAGCACGCCCCTGATCACATGAATAGAGCTGTATCCTCTCCCATTTTTCTGAAGCTGCACTAGCCACTCCTGAGCATCTATAGTTTTGACCTTGTCAATCCTCTTTGCTCCAAATGGATCTTTTCTCAGGATACTCATTACAGTCTTATAACCAGCTTCCGTACTGGGACGTACACCTTTTCTCAATGAAACATATTTCTCCACTAAATCTAATACTGTAAGCTTGCCTCCTTCTGGAACAATCTGATCGATAAGATCTGCTGATACTTGCCTTTCAAGTTCTCTAAGTGATAGTTCAAATGGTTTTCCGGCAGGCATAGGATCATTTTTATCAAGCCTCCATGACCTCACATACTTAGATTCCCCAAAAGTATCTACATATTTGTATCTGTATCGACCATTGCTCTCTTGTATCTCGCCATTTCGTAATACACGACCACGGCTGTCTTTTCTTTTTCCGCTCATATATTGGTACTCCTTTCAAAAAGAAAGGCTCCAATATGGCAATTAAAATGATACCATAACCTGGAGCCTTCTGCCATTGATTAACGTCAATTCTGTCAGTATTTATCCGCTTAAATGCAGGTTGCATCGTCAATGAACTGTTCGAATTTTCTTCTCTTAAAGGCAACTCTTTGTCCTATCATGATCAGATAATCAGCATCAGGATTAAAAGATATAAGCCTTCTAAGCTTCTTCTGCCCTATGCCAAAGTAAAGAGCTGCTTCATCCACAGAAAGGGTGTATTTCTCACTAAGCGGCATCTCTTTCATTTCTTCAGACATCTTAGTTACCTCCCTTGCAGTTCATCTGGATACATTCCAACATTTCTTCTGTGATTTCCTCTCGGATCCTCGCAAACCTTCTTTTTATCTTGTCGATGGAACAATTTCTCGCCTGAGCTATATCGTTGTACGACATACCTTCAGACAAATGTTTCTGAATAATCACCAAATCCTCATCCCTATATTCATGAAGAATATCCTTAAGGAGCTGGTAATCCATTTTCATAATGCTTACCATTCTGATGGTCTCTGCATATTCAGACGCTTTCTCCATATCCCTAAGTAATTTCATATCTATTTCACCTGTTTTAAAGGCTTCCTCAAGCGTGGCATTGTTTATAGCTTCATTCTGTGTTGGATTACTAATATTTGAGGTCTGAACCCTAACGTCTATATCCGCTCGGCGTTTGCTCCTTATGTTTTCCTGCTCGGTTTTTATCTTATACTCAGTTTTCTTTTCGATTTTATGGAGCATACCCGGAAAATCCAGGTAATACTCCAACATCAGCGACACTCTCTTTTCAGGTGTAGCCTTCTTGTAACTGCTAAGTAAATCTGTCTCTCTTATCTTCAAAGCCATGCCACACCTCCTCAAGAAAACTTCTTCAAATAAAACCACTCAAGGTACTGTTTGCGCTGCTGAAAATCGGGTGTTGAAATCAAAAGTCCTATATCTACTCTCTGAAGCAAATCTATTGCCTCGATCTGTTCTTTTGTCAGATAAGGTCTGATGCTCATTCCTGCTTTGAGCCCATGCTCCGCCCTGATTTCCTTTGCAGTTTTCCCAAGAACAATCCTGTTGAGCATGTTGCACTCATTAGAGAAGTGATAAGGCTTGGTATTTTCCTTGATTAACTGTATGTTTGCTGTCAACAACGGAAACTCTGACCTCGCCTCCAACAAGTACTTAATAAACTGCTCCATTTCATTAAATTGCTTGATATAAGCCTCTTTGAATCGAGCTGCTTTTTTACCTGTAAATCCCATAGCCAGAAACGTGAAACCGTCTCTTGTCATGTTGTAGCAAGGTTGCTTATGCCCCTGAGAGTTGATGTAAGTCGACTGCTCAAAATTGAGCAGTCGAAATTCTTCCGAGCAATCAAGCGTTCTTATGGCTCTGATCACATTTCGATGATCCTTGTCAAAGGCCTCAGCTACGGTTAAACTATCAACCTTAGCTACTCCATTGCCATCAGCAAACATGCCAAATTCGTTTTTTGGTACTAATGTTTTCTTCATAAACTGTCCTTTCTGCCTGTACCAATCAGCAGCAGGATGCAAAGAAGAAGCCGTTCTAATATCCACCGACTCCTGACGCAAAAAAAGAGATGGCACAGTAAGCTACGGTGGATGCTTAAGAAGTAATAATGGATTTCTCCATATATCTGCTTCTTATTGCATCCCACCGCCTTAATGGCCATCTCAGGCTTTGTGAGATAATTTGTGGAAGTAAATACGGTTTATCGACGATTTTGTTGAGCAACCAAATCATCAATGATAGAATTATTTTAAGAAAGATTTACTTCCTGTTCTTTGGTTTAGTGACGAAAGCATTCATTTCTACTTACTTTCTTCACCGTCATCTGTATTTTATAAAATCACCCCACTAAACAATCGAACAGATCGGACATTTTAGAACATTTTGGAACATTTCTCTTTAGTTATCTGGAGGAGTATATATTATGACGTTCTCTGAATATGCTTCAGGGTTATACCCATTTTTTTCATATGGAAAAAACGAAGCTGAATACTTTGTAGAGCTAATAGGACATTTTTTAAAAGACGCCGCGTTAGAAGCATGTATCCCATTAAGGAGAGATCCCGGAACTCAAACTCGATACGTCACAGGTTCTGGCAAGCGTCCTCTTCCAAGCAAATATGCAAAATATATATATGAAAACCGTGATTTGGGTAAGTATGAAGAATGGCTCGATAAAAAAATGGATGAGAGTGATTCCTATGATGGCGTTTGTGAATGGCTCAGAAGCCATGGGCTTCCTGATAACAATCCACAGAGAGAGTGTGCCTATCTTCTAGAAACAGTTCTATTAAGTATGGCAAATAAAGAAACCACATCTCAACAATCCACCAAAATAGATGACTTAGGTGTTGATTTTGATCTAATTGCTGATATTGAAAGCAAAATAAAAAAACTGCCCCATCCACCAATAGTAGATGTTCCAGCTAAGGCAGCCAAGGAAGAAGAAACATATATTGAAGAGCTGTATAAAGCATATGGAGATGCAGAAAATATCGTTCCTTTTAACAAAGATGACTTACTGTCATATCCAGACTATGCAGAAGATCTTGATGAAAGGCGTGTGGATTACTACGCTGCAGAATCAATACGTCGCGGAGTTCAAGAGCTCAAAGCACCGCACTTAGCAGATCAATTTAAAGTCCTCAAAGATTCTACTTATGATGGAGTTAAGGACACAGAAAGGAAGAAATACCCTGACGGTTACGAACGCATGCTTGCAGTCATGGAACAATCTGTAAAAGTTCCTGTCAACAACTATCTACTAGGAGCTTCCCCGTATTGGATCAGTGAAAGAATAAAAAAAGGTGTATGTCATCATCTTGTAAATGACGGAAAGCTTAATTGGGTTAAAATAAAAAATAAGGATGCAAAGAAATGACTGATAGAACAGTAATCGGATCTATATATGAGATTTCTCAACGTATAGTAGTAATGATGAACTCACTTCCTAATCTATTGTTGGACGAACGTCAAATAGCAGCTATCGACTTTATTGCAGTATATGCCGAAGATTTTGATATTATTGATAAAAACCTCCATGGTTATGGAAACTATAGATTTAGCGAGTATGCCTCAAGAAAAGCATTAACCTCTGCTGCTTTAAAACAGCTTGTATTAAAACAATTAATAAATCTGAATATAACACCCGAAGGTTATACATATTCTATTTCGGATGCAGGGATGGAACGATATCAAAAGCTGGATAATAGCTATGCAAAAGAATATTCTTTGGCAGTAAAAGCAGTATTACAGCGCTTTCCAGATATCAACTCAAATCAAATGGAAAAAGAAATAAATCGTGTCACTGCCCTATCTCTTAAGGAGCCTACATTATGAAAAGATTCTATATCAAGAAGTTAATTGTATCCGGTCCTAACCATCAAGATTCAATTATAGAATTTTGCCCAGGTCTTAATTTTGTTCTTGGTCCCTCCAATACTGGAAAAAGTTTCATAATGGAATCAATAGATTATGTATTCGGTTTTACTCCTAGGAAAGACAGACCTTCAAAAGTCGTAGATAACAACAATGGATATGAATATGTCACCTTAATTCTATCAACTGAAAATGGTGATGTAACACTAAAGCGAACAATCGGCGAATCCAAAATCTATGTTAGTGGAGGTGGCTTCACTGCAGGGCACTACAGTACAAGTCATTCCGCAAAGAAAAGTATTAATTCTGTCTACTTACAACTACTTGGAATTGATGAAGACCACAAAATCAGATCTGCCCAAAAAGATGACAGTACTCAAGCGCTTACATGGAGAAGCATGCTTCATCTCTTCATGCTCAAGCAAGGCGATGTTGATAGGGAAAGTTCTGCTCTTTTGTTTCCAAACAATGCCGGAGAAACTGCGTCATTAGCCGTTTTATTAT
>SVES01000022.1 GCA_015057305.1 Pseudobutyrivibrio ruminis
ATCATAGTGAAGATAGAATGTTGATCTGTTTACTCCTGCAGTCTCACATATTTCCTTAATGGTAATATACTCAAAGCCCTTATTATCAAGGAGTGTTATCAACGCATTATGCATCTTCTCTGCTGATTTAAAATATTTGCTCCCATTCTTATTCATATTTTTCTATACCAATCTCCACATCTCTGTTTACTATTCCAGCCACATACAATACTTCGATAAAAATAATAACTATCCTGCCAAGTTTGTATTTAACGTACCGCTGTCATATACCTGTTATAAAGCTCTGAGTACTGCTTTGTTAGCTGCAAGTATAAGTCTTTAATCTTCTCATTCTTTGAACACAGTAAGTAGTCTTCATCATTCATAATCTTAATCCATGGTTTAGCTGCAATATAATCCAGCACTGGATCATCTGTTCTCTGGGATAAATGTTCATAAAGGACCTGCATGATGCTAAGATAGTTTCCACCATCCTCTCTTGCTTCACACAGTTTATCTATGTCATCTTTAAAACTAACCAAAGAGCGGGCAATATTTTCTCCTGTATTATCATCATCAACAATATACCCGCCAAAAGGAGTCTTCCATTTTTCTTCTATACCGTCACTCCATCGATAAATAGATTTCTTAAATAAGCTATGTAATTCGTCAAAATATTTGCTTGTTGAATAAAACACATCAAATGAATCATGTAAAATATGTTGACAGATTTGCGCATTTATCGAAGTATCTGTAATATCAGTCTTTGATAACCAAAAGGTGTAGTAATTTCCCACCAACCCTTCTATAAAAACTTTATCATCTTCAAAATAGAAATCTATTCTTCTATCACTCAGATCTGTCTTATGACTCATCTTAACAGTTGGCTCCGAAAGTAACATGTTTAAATTAACAATGTCATTAGCAACTGTATTATTGTTAAGTATATTTCTTTTAAAAAATTTCATTTTTCTCCCTTAAATAGTTATTTCTATCTAACTTCCCTCTATAGCAACCATTATAATTCATTTATATTTCCATTGTTCACAACTTTTTGTACATATCGTCATAACAATATCAGAATCAATCAAAATCATTGTTTCCATACAGTTTTTTTATACATTTTATAAAAATAACTGTATGTTTCAAATTTAACTTTCGAGTTTTGCCACACATTGTTTTTAACAGCGCCAAAAAATTATGTTTTATTATCGCTACAAACTATCGCTCACAAAATTCCAACACTTTATTATAAAACTCCTTGTCCTCCTCAAACAGACCATGACCCATGCCCTCAAAAATAATCATCTCACTGTCAGCAATCAGTTCATGCAATTGGTGTGGAGCATCATTTCCAACAACGTTATCGCAGTCTCCAGCCATAATATAGGTTGGGCATTTAATAAATGTGAGCACATCTCTTGCGTCAAAATCTAATATTGCATAGGCGTTTTTACAAAATCTGTCATAATTCTTGGGTTTAGTGAATCTAGCCAGGGCAGGAAGATAGTTTTTATTCTTTTCAATAAATGCCTGAGTATAAACCTTCTCAGCGGTATCAAGCATCAATTCTGTATGGGATGATGTTGTTGTCATATCAATCCATTTAGAAACAACAGCCTTTATGTTTTCATTGGCAAAAGGTGCTGTCACAACAAGAATTAGCTTCTCCACAAGTTCACAATATTTGGCTGCTAAAAACTGTGCTACCATTCCCCCTTGAGATACACCCATAACTATGGCTCTATCAATGCCAAGATTTTTCATAGCCAAAGCTTGGTCATCTGCCATATCTTCAATAGAATAGCCTTCAGGCATATCATTTTTTCTGCTAAACATATATATAGTATAGTCCTTAATGAATTTTTTGTAGGAACCAGCTAGAAGCCAGGCTTTTCCTTTGACAGTCCACAAGCCATCAGATAAACCAGGTAAAACTACAAGATTCTTTTTTCCCTCACCAAAAGCAACATAATACATTTCTGTATCACCAACTTTTACACATCCATTCTTATGCATAACCTATCTCCCAATTTACCAAACTCCCTGGCTTAATCAAGCATCATACGCATTAACACAGTTTCACCATCATTCTCCAGTTCTTCAAATCCTATTTTATTATATAAAGAATTCTTACTTTTGATACATCTGAGCGTATTGCTCTGTTATCTCATCAGGCAACTCAAAATGCTGGTAATCTTTTCGATCTGTCCAATCGCCACCCCATTCAAAGCCCTTTTCCTTGAAAAGTGTATAACATAAATCCCCTTCTTCAATCTTGTAATCAAAATCCTTTGTCCTGTCAAGATAATCTTTTCCTGTAGCTGGTTCTATGATTTCTTCTTGAGTACCATCAGAATTAGTCACAAACTTATGGTAAGGATTATATAGTGTATTAATATCGACAGCCATTCCTAATCCATGCTTTGAAACCTTATTTGTATGGGATATGAAGCGGAAGTTAAAGCTGGATGAATTGTTATCCCGCATCATTATCTCATCATCTGCCATATAATTGTCTGGAAGAACCATTCGCTCTATAGGATATCCTGCATCGTAAAGCTCCTCAAATATTTCCAAAACATCCTCAGCTATTAATTTATGCACAACCATTTCCCCCTGATGGGTATTACCATCCTTATCCTTATGCAAAACCAATAAATAACGGAGATCTTCACGTGGGACGATACAATCATCCTTATAAGTATTACCAGCCTTCATTCTTTCGTACAAATCATCAGAAATCTCTTGTATGTAAAAGCCTTCTCGATACTCTTTTACCTCAGACTGTTCAGTATCTACTAATTGCTGCTGTAGCTGTTGTGTTGTCTGTTGTGCTGCATGCTGCCCTGATTGTTGCTCTGTTTGTTCAACAGATTGTTCTATAGCCTGTTCTTCTGTTTCATTCTGACTACAAGCAGACAAGCAAATACTAAAGGCACATATTATTGCTATAATAAATGATTTCTTCTTCATAATTCCTATTAACCTTCCATTCTTAAAATGTCTTTTTCTACATTGCCAAGTATCTCATTTACATCTGCCCCATAAATATCAAGACCTTTAGCCTGTATTAATTCTACCTCATTGATACCATAATATCCCTGAGCTAAAGCCTTTACATAGCCATATCCAAAATCAAAAGGAACATAGTCTCCTCCAGCAGTGGTTACATAATATAACTTTTTAGCATTACATAGACCAATTGGTACTCCCTCATCAGAATATATAAATGTTATTCCAACGACATTTATAATCTCAAGGTATTGTTTCAATCTTGCAGGAAATGATAAATCCCAAAAGGGAGCAGCAATGATTATTGTCTTTGCTTCTGCAAATTGGCGAGCCATGCCAAACATTGGAGCATCAAAATCTTTATTAGCGATTAATGAATCTCGTTTCCTTAGGTAGTCTTCATTTACAGTAGGAAACTCCAATTTATCAAGGCAAACTTCATCATAATCATTGTCTAACTTAGATAATAGCCTATCTGCCAGCATTTTAGTTCTAGATTCTTTTCTTACGCATGCATTAATAAATAATAAGGAATTCATCATCAATACCTCACAATCCGATTCTAAAATGAATTTTAATTATCTTACATTATGTTTGTGAAAAAAATAAAAAGAGCCCCTTAAAAGACTCTTAAGCATAGGTTTTTGTTTTTCATCAGAAAAACAAGAACCGGACATAGACCAATATTTTCTGAAAGAAAATATTGCTTGGCGAAGCCAAGTTCTTGTGGGCTTTTTCCTTAAGTAGCCCACAAGAAGTCATAACTATTTAATCACATCAAAGTTTAATACCTTTGCATCAAAATATTCATCAGTTATCTCATCTAGTTTATCACTGTTATCCATTTGTACAGCCTCACCACCATTTTCAGAATAATAGTAAGTCTCTGAGCCGTCCTCGGCATATTCAATCCAAGCAGAATCAATTTCCACAAGCTCATTATCTTTAATGGTATAACGAGCTGTGCCATGACCTATACCAACATAAAGAATACCATTAGCAACTGCTAAAGGATAAGCAGTGCCTATAGATGTAACAGAGCCTGCAAGTGTAGGAACACCATCCTTATAAACATATACATTTGCATCTATGGAAGCCATATTTCCATCCATATTGTCGTAGGCAAATGTACTAACTAGTAAGGCATCAGTATCACCAATTGCTTCGTTTGTGTAAGCCATTGGAGGTTCAAGAACCTTATCTACAATTTGTGTAAATGTATCACAGCTTGAAATGTCCAAATCTAATGGATAATCTGGTATTTCAACATCTTCAGTTTCAGTTGAAGCAGCTGACGCGTCGTCTGAAGCTGTAGCCTCCGAATTATTCTGAGCTTCAGCAATTGTTTGATTATCAGTAGATTCATTATTAGTTTCAGCTACCTCTGCTGATTTGCCACATCCAACTAACATAAAGCTACATAATAACAATACAAATAATTTTTTCATAATTTACCCCCGTAATAAATTATACGCACATAAAACTAACTTATACAACAAACTATTACAAGCTTATAACTACATTATAGGAAATTCAATGGATAAATTATGACTTCTTGTGGGCTACTTAAGGAAAAAGCCCACAAGAACTTGGCTTCGCCAAGCAATATTTTCTTTCAGAAAATATTGGTCTATGTCCGGTTCTTGTTTTTCTGATGAAAAACAAAAACCTATGAATTTTCTAGGATTTTTGGATTGTTTTCTGGAGCATTAACATAAACTCCATAATCCTCCATGGTTGAAATAATTGTGGAACGAACAATATCTGCCACTTCGTGTGTCTTTAAATCCTTATAGATTTCATAGGTGATAGGCTCGCCAAAAATAACTTTTGTAGTGATAGGACCTGGCTTTAAGCTATTAAAAGCTAAATAAGAATCAATCAATGTAACAGGAATAATAGGTACCTTGGCCTTCATAGCACATTTAAAGCTGCCTGGCTTGAAACGCTGAACAATATTACCATTAGAAGCATATCCCCCTTCAGAAAACAAAATAAAGCGCTTTCCTTCTAATACTTCATTTGTAATTTGATCCATAATACGAATATTCTGCCTAACATCATCAAGCGCTAAACGCTTTGCACCAAGTAAATCAACCATCTCTCGCACAAGAAAACCGTAGGATTTAGCCTTATCCATAACAAATGTACATGGCTCCCTGTGGGCATACATAATACCTAAAGCATCATATTTGCCTTGATGATTAGGATACATTACATAACCACCCTCAGAAGGCAGATTCTCTGTACCGTATACTTCCGTTGTTATTCTTGCACTTTTCTTAAGATATCGGATAAGCTTAAGAGCCAATGCATATCTAGTCTTCTCTGGGTACTTATCCTTATGCTTAATCATATTACGCATGGCTGATACTAACTGAGGGCCACGCTTTGCATTAAAAAGAATTGCTATCAAAAAACGTAACATAAACTCTCCTAATAACACAAAATATTGTGTAAAGATTATATAAAATACATATATATATTATCATAACATTATGAGAGTTTGAATAGGGTAACCAAACCTATAGGTTTTTGTTTTTCATCAGAAAAACAAGAACCGGACATAGACCAATATTTTCTGAAAGAAAATATTGCTTGGCGAAGCCAAGTTCTTGTGGGCTTTTTCCTTAAGTAGCCCACAAGAAGTCATATTTTATTAAAGCTTTTCATATGAAGAATATTCGACCACAATATATTTACCAGAGGTAATATTGTCATCAGACATATGATTTAAACGTTTTACATTATCGATAAAATCTGCTTTATCTATATAATCAGGTCCCGAAAATTGATCTGCAATAGTCCAAAGTGTATCACCTGGTTGAATCTCATAGCTGGTGTAATATGTGTATACAGGTCTGCTATCCTTTGCATCTGCCCTATTGGTGAAAATCAAAAGACTAAGAACGCTGACGCAAATAAGAATAGCTGCAAATAAAATCATTTTTCTTTTTCTAACTATTAATTCTGCTTTTGTATATGCTTTCATATAATCGCCTCCAAATGATTGTTCGGAACCTTTGTTCTATATATAATATAAATGCGAACATTCGTTTTGTCAACACTTTTTTCGAACAATTTTTCGGAAAATATGTTTGCAAAAATATGTTCAGTATGATATTGTTAAATCATAAAAAATGAAAGGAGCTATTCGCTATGGCATATGGAAAAATTTCTGCAAAGCAGAGAGAAATTCTCGAAGTTATAAAGCAAGAAATTCTTAATAAAGGATATCCACCTACAGTTAGGGAGCTTTGCGATGCCTGTAATCTTAAGTCTACATCTTCTGTTCATGCTCACTTAGAGACACTTGAAAAAAATGGATATATCAAACGTGATCCATCAAAGCCTCGTGCAATCGAAATCATGGATGATAATTTTAATATGATACGTAGAGAGGTTGTCAATGTACCAGTTGTTGGAAAGGTAGCAGCAGGTCTTCCTCTTTTAGCTGTTCAAAATATTTCTGAATACTTCCCTATTCCAGCTGAGCACATGCCTAATCAGCAGGCATTCATGCTTAAGGTACAGGGTGAATCTATGATTAATGCAGGCATTTTAGATGGGGATACAATTATCGTTCAGCAGCAGGATTCTGCTAAAAATGGAGATATGGTTGTAGCCTTGGTTGATGATAGCGCTACTGTAAAGACTTTCTATAAAGAAGATGGCCATATTCGTCTTCAGCCTGAAAACGATAATATGGACCCAATTATTGTGAATGATTGTATGATTCTTGGTAAGGTTTTCGGTGTATTCCGTTTCTTCTAAAAAAACGACCCATTATGGGTCGTTTTTTTATAGCTCATTTGCATCAATTATTATTCCGTCTTTCCATATTCTTTCAAGGTCATAGAATAATCTATCCTCTTCTGAGAACAAGTGGACAATTACATCCTCATAGTCCATTAATACCCAAGTGCTGGAACGATTTCCCTCAATGGATTTAGCATGAATTCCATTTTCATAAAGCACTCTGTCAACTTCATCCTGCATAGCATTTAACTGGTTTTGATTGGACGCTGAAGCAACAATAAAGTAATCTGCCATAACACTGACTTCTGATATATCTATTGCTTTAACATCAATAGCTTTTTTCTCATCTAAAGCTTTGCATACGATTTTTGCCATCTCTCTAGAATCCATTATTTACCTCTTTTCCATTATATTCTCATAAAATTTATATGTATCAATTGTTGTAGGGTCTACCATATCAGGATTTTCATTAAGATAATTTACTGAATCCTCCAATATAAGGTACACACACAAATCTAAATCTGTAAAGGCGGCCCCACGAATAACATCCAATCTAGGCTGCTTATCTCTACCGGGCTCAATATAATCTGCCACAAATATAATTTTGTCCAGAAGATTCATATTAGGACAGCCAGTAGTATGCACTGATATAGCATGGGCAATCTGCTGATCAAATATATCGTATTTACTCTTACAATAGTAAGCTCCCACCTTACCATGAAGAAGGTGAGGATATTTACGCTCTATATCCGTAATGGGAATATTGTTTTTTTCACAAACACTAAGCCTTTTCTCATCAGAAATACATTTTGCACAATCATGTAAAAGTCCTGCAACCTGGGCTGTAACAGGAGGATAATTCCATTTGACAGCTAAAGCATATGCCATATTAGCTACACCTAATGTGTGAACATATCTGCTTGGCTTAAGCTCGTTTTTCATTTCGCTATCCAATCGGATGATATCCTCATTTGTATAGCTATATTTGCTATATAAATTGTGCTCAATAATATAGTCGCTTACTTTTTCTGATACGAAAGCTCGAATTGATAAATCACTATAAAAATGCTCTCTTATCTCTGAAGAAGATACACTATTAGGCTTATAATCAATAAGCAAAAACTCCCCTTCAAACATATTTTTACATTCATGTAGCCCATGCTCTATAGCCTCTAAATCATCACCTAAACGAGGCGCAACAAGAATAGTTACATATTCAGAAATAATATCTGGCTTAACCCAATTTTTAAAATTGAGAAGGCTGTCACTTCCCATGATAAAAAATATTTCATCATCAGGATGTTTATTATGATATTCTGTAAATGTAATATAGGAATAGCTTTTACCAGCTCTATATATTTCCCTCTCATCAATATCCAGCTTCGGTTCATTCTCTACTGCCAAACGAACCATTTCTAACCTATTAATATCAGAGATAGATTTAGCTGTTTCCTTGTGAGGGGGATTTCCAGCCACAAGAAAATAAACCTTATCCAGTTTAAACTGATTTAAAGCTGCCTTTGCAATCTCAATATGACTGTTATGTATTGGATTGAACGTGCCGCCATACACACCAATTCTAGCCATTTTTTACTCCTACTTAGTTAGGTAATTTGATAACTGGCTTTTTAGCCGCCCTATAAAGAATAATTTTTTTACCAATCACTCTTACAACCTCTGAATGAGTACGTTCAGCTAAAATCTGAGCCATTTCTCTAGGATCATCAAAGCAATTTTTTAAAACATTTATTTTAATAAGTTCTCTAGCCTCTAATGCTTCATCTACAGCTTGTGTATGTTCTGGAGTAAGTGAAGCCTTACCTATTTGCAAAATAGGACTTAAATCAGCAGCTAAAGATGATAAATATGCTCTTTGTTTATTTGTCATATTAATACCTCTATTTATAATAATCAAAAACTAAACCATACATTCTAACTGTATCGCCCTCTTGGATTCCCTTTTCCTCAAGCTCCTTAAGAATGCCCTGTTCTTTAAGGAAATTCTGGAAGAATATAAAGCCCTTTTCAGACTCCAGGTTGGTGTAACCAAGCATCTTTTCTATTCTTGGACCTTCTACAACGTAATCGCCTTCATCATTGATTTCAACAGTATATGGCTCATCATTGAATGCTCTAATTGTAGGATCAAACTCCTGCTCATAAACGATAGGTGCATCATCACAAGTGTCCAGAAGCCTAACCACTTCGTATAATAATTCCTTTAAGCCTTGACCACTAACAGCTGAAATAGAAAAGACCTTGATGCCCTTTGGCTCAAATTCAGCTTTTAATGCATCAAAAACCTCATTTCCCTGGTCACCGATAACGTCCATTTTATTGGCAGCAATAACCTGTGGCTTCTTAAGAAGTGCAGGGTCGTAAGCCTCAAGCTCTGCAGAAATAGTCTTGATATCTTCGATAGGGTCACGTCCTTCAACTGAAGCCCCATCAACCATATGAATAATAACCTTGGTACGCTCAATGTGTCGCAAAAACTCATGTCCAAGTCCGATTCCTTCTGAAGCACCCTCGATTAATCCAGGAATATCTGCAATAACAAAGCCATTTATATCGTCAACATCTACCACACCAAGATTTGGACTAAGTGTTGTAAAATGATAATTTCCAATTTTAGGATCTGCGTTAGTAACACGTGAAAGGAAGGTCGATTTACCAACATTAGGATAACCTACAAGACCTACATCAGCGATAACCTTTAGCTCAAGCAAAACCTCTAACTCAATGGCATCAACACCAGGCTTAGCATACTTAGGAGCCTGCATTGTAGATGTTGCAAAATGCTGATTGCCAAGACCACCTTTGCCACCTGGAAGAACAACCTGACGCTTGTTATCTCCAGACATATCAGCGATTACCTTGCCGCTTTCCGCGTCCTTTATAACTGTGCCTTCTGGAACCTTAAGAATTAAATCTGCTCCGTTTTTTCCATGGCAATTATCCTTGCCACCTTCTTGTCCATTTTCAGCAGCAAATTTACGTCTATGACGATAATCGGTGAGTGTATTAAGACCTGGGTCTACTTCGAAAATAACATCTCCGCCTTTACCGCCGTCTCCGCCATTAGGACCGCCATTAGGAACATACTTTTCGCGGCGAAAGCTAACGTGACCATCGCCACCTTTTCCTGATTTTATAATAATTTTTGCTCTATCAGCAAATGACATATTTTTCTCCTTAAAAAAACAACCCGACTACCGTAAAACGCATAGTCGGGTCAATCAATTACTGTTCTACTGGATAGACAGAAGCCTGCTTCTTGTCTCTACCTTTTCTTTCGAAACGAAGTACTCCATCAACTAAAGCAAAAAGTGTATCGTCTCCACCGAGACCTACATTGTTGCCTGGAAGAATCTTTGTACCACGCTGTCTGTAAAGAATATTGCCAGCCTTTACGAACTGACCGTCTGCTCTTTTAGCGCCTAATCTCTTAGACTCTGAATCTCTACCGTTCTTTGTAGAGCCAACACCCTTTTTATGAGCGAAGAACTGAAGGTTCATCTGTAACATGTCTTACACCTCCTTGTAAAGCAATGATAAATACTCATCGCCATATTGTTTTTGAATTTCGTCCAAACCTAATAACATTGAATCAAGTAATAACTTTGATTTATCAGACATAGTCTCAGAAAAACTCATAGATAAAAATCCACCGTCCTCTGCACTATCACAAGAAAAATCATCATCTGTAAATCGTTCTATACTATTAAAAGTATTAATCACGAGAACTGATACAGCAGCACACACTATATCCTGACCTGCGTCAGCATATCCAGCGTGACCATCTAAAGCTACACTGATGTATTTTTCATTATGTTTGGTAATTACTACGCTAATCATAATTAGCCGTTAATCTTCTCAATCTTAACCTGAGTGAAAGCCTGTCTGTGGCCATTCTTCTTGTGGTAACCTGTTTTTCTCTTGTACTTGTAAACGATTACCTTCTTACCTCTGCCTTCTTTAACAACAGAAGCCTCTACTGTAGCACCCTTAACTGTTGGGTCGCCAACCTTGAGATCCTTGTCGCTAACAGCAAGAACCTGATCAAAAGTAACCTTTTCACCAGCTTCAACGCCAAGCTTTTCAATGGTAATGATATCGCCTTCAGAAACTTTGTACTGCTTACCACCTGTTGCAATAATTGCGTACATGGTTGCTCCTCCTTTTTATCATTACTCGCCAGTTTCGGTGGTGCTTCATAATGAAACACACTTAAAAAACCACACTGAGCGGCATACTCAGATATATTAACATAGGTTATTCAACCCGTCAATAAAATTGAACAAAATTAAACAAAATAATTTAGTCAATTGTATGGGCTGAGCCAAGATGTTTCTTTAAATATGCATCAAGTGAGCTAAGATTTTTTCCCTCACCAACTCTAATTTTTTTTGCCTCATCATCCAAACAATGTTTACAGGCTTTCCTCAAATCTGCCTCCTCATATTCAGAAAACCAGTTGTTAAACTGCTCATCCAAATCAGAATCCTGTTTAAAATGAAATTTGCTAAGCTGCAAGGTAAGTTGAGAAATAGAACGGGTTCTAGTAGCATCCTTTGCCTCATCAGTAAGATTTAATTCTGGATGCTCTTTATTATATTTTACTATTTCTTCCTCTGCGATTTGCTTAGCCTTGTTTTCAACAACTTGAATAATATCATTCATCTCCATAGATAAATACCCCCCTGTATCATCCCCCATATAGACTAATTATACTTTGCAAGTAATTTACATGCAATAAGTCTATTTCCACAAATATCTAGGTCTTAAATTACTTTAATAGTAATTTGCAAAGCCTAGATTAATAAGCCTGTTGGTTTCATAATATCTCATGGAAATAGTATTTCCATCAAACATAGTTCGATTCCTACCACCTAAAACAACAGTTATAATTGTCTTGCCACTTTGGGATGCTACCGTAACTAAACACTGACCTGCACGATTTGCAGTACCAGTCTTGCCACCAATTACATAAGGATTGTAATAACCGCTTTCTGGCAGCATCAAGGCATCCGTATTAACCAATGTACGTGGCGCAGGATATAGATTTGTTGCAGGTATAATGGCACTAGTCTGACCGAAATATTGATTGAATATTGGATGACTTATTGCATTGGCTGTTATCAGATAAAGTGAGTAGGCATTTGTGTACATTTTCTTATCTGGATAGCCAGATGGATTGGTGAAATTTGAATTGGTGCAGCCTAATTGAGCTGCTCTAAGATTCATTAATGCCACAAAATTTGGCACTGAGCCAGCTACAACCTCGGCTAAAACATTACATGCCTGACAATCAGAGCTAACCATAACTGCTGAGAGTAGTTGTGATACATTTAGTATTTCCCCGGCCTGTAGCTTTGGGTTCATATGGCTTGCATCTGATGGCAATGATGCCACTGCGGTGCTTGATACCATTACAGGTGTATCCAAGCTGATTTGCCCTGCTTCTATAGCCTCTACCACTAAAAGGGCTGTAAGAATCTTTGTTGTACTTGCAGGCTCTAATTTATCTTTAGCTCCCTGGGAATAAATGAGCTTTCCGTTTGATGCATTAACTACCAAGGCTGAGGCCACATCAAAGGTAGTGAGCCTATATGCAGTTGTATTCGGTAAAACAGAAAGAGCCTGATTAGAAATATAAAATGTACTTCCATTTATATTTACCTGCCAAAAGCCATTGCTTGTTCGTCCTGTCACCTGAACAGGGGTATTTACAGCTAGTGAAGTGACAAAAGTAGACGGGTCTGCATCACTGAAAACCTCGGTACCATTACAGGCAAGTAGCACTCCCGCTTCTGCCGTCACAGTATAGTCCGTTGCATTTGCTGTTATAGATGCTAATGGACCAATAAACAATAATGTTAAAATAATTGCCAAAGATATAATCCTGTTTTTAAAATTCTTTTGCATAAATCTCCCTCAATACTTATAAAATTAGTGGTGCAAATATCCTGCTTCTTGTAATTTCAAGCAACCCCAAATTTGTAAAGCCATGTATTGTTACTTGTGAATAATCATTAGAAAAAGCTTGCTTGGCAAATTCCATTAGTTCAACCTGCTTTTCTTTGGATACCTTTAATAAATCAATAATTATTATACCTGAAATAGAACGTAGTCTCACTTGTTTTGCTATTTCTTTAATTGCCTCTATATTTGTATCAAAGGCTGTTGATTTTCCGTAATTTTTTGATGTATTAACATCAATCACAGTAAGAGCTTCTGTAGGCTCAATTACTATATTAGACCCGGATTTAAGATGAACTATTTTTGAAGTTGCTTTATCTAATGTAGACACCATTCCGTAAAGATTCCACAAGGAAATATTGTCATCCTCATAATACCTAACATTTAGTCCATTATCTAAAAAATCTGACAAATCAGAAATTATTTCACATTCACCACTTACAATGCGCTCAACATAATAGTTAAGAAACCCATAGCCTTTCATAGATTCAGAAAAAGAACATATAAAATCACAAGAATAGGGCTTCACACCCTTTCTATCCTGGGAAATCTGAACATAAAACTTATCAGCCTGGCATACTAGCTTCTTTTCAGAGTGTCTTACTAAAAAACAATCTGGCTTAAGTTTCCGATTCTCAATAAATCCTTTATCTCCATTGTCTAACTTAACAATGCAAGCATCTATATCATTTAAAACCTTTTCAACAGTAGCTTCATGTATTTCACCGTTTTTAGTCACATCAAGATTAATCAAATCTAGAGGCTTATCATTTTCATCAAAAGAAACAAGGAGCCGAAGCTCCTTGTCTTGATATATACCCTTTGTAACAATAATCTTTTTAATGCTCATCCCCTATGTCTCCCAATGAAACAAAGCTATCAGGCTCTCCTGTATACATATCTACCCTATGAATATCAAGAGAAAGCTCGTCAAATTCTGGCAGGCCAAGATAATCATGAAAAGCCTTAATCACAAGCTCAGGCTTGATGTTGTCACTACTTCCTGAAGATAAAAGCAAATCATAGACAGGCACGCCATCCTTCACATCGATGTTAAAGCGATATATTAATGGCTTAAGATCAAGCTCACGCTCACCCTTTTTAGTCTTTTTTACGATATTAATGCAAGCAGCCTCATCGAAAAATTTTTCCTTAAGGTCACAAATATTATCTATGTAACAAGCATCATCCTTGCTATCCTTGTAGGTAACAATATAGCTAGCTGCAGTGACTGCACTCATACATTTTTCTGCGTCCTCTGGAAGATATTTAAAGCTTGTTATAGCAAGCCCCTCAACCATATTTTCATTTAAAGAGGCAATACCATTAGCAGATGCAACTTCATCCTTAATATCGATGTCCATGTACTCCCCTTCAGATGTAAGACCTACTCCGAGAGGAGCTGCAAAGGACATTATCTGGTGGGGATTAAAGCCTTCTGAATATCTGATAGGAAGTCCAGCTCGTTTAACCGCCTTTTGAAAAAATCGCATCAAATCCAAGTGACCTACATATCTCATTATTCCAGTTTTTTCAAATCTAATTCTAACGCGCATTATGACATACCCCCGATCCGATTTTTGCTGAGCCGCAACCACTACAGCCCATTTTGCAGTTAGGAGTAACCTTAGCATTCATGGCGTTGTTCCACTCCCGCTTTAAGAAGTCCTTTGAAACATGACAATCTATGAAATCCCAAGGTAAAATTTCGTCTAAATCACGTTGTCTGTAGGCATAATAATCGATAGAAATATTATTCTTTTCAAAAGCGGCTAGCCACTTATCAAAATCAAAATATTCGCCCCAAGCGTCAAAAAAGCATCCGCTATTATATGCATCTAAAATTGCAGGGCAAAGACGTCTGTCACCTCTGGCAAAAACTCCCTCTAACACAGTAACATCAGAGTGATGCCAATTGTATTTTAATGACTTTTGATTAAGCTGTGCTTTCATTTCGTCATTGACAACCTTTGCACGTCGCAGATATTCTCCTGCCTCATACATAGGCGCCCACTGAAAAGGTGTAAATGGCTTTGGCACGAAAAATGATGTGGATATAGTAATTTGACATCTACCTTGACGCTGCTCCTTTGGAACAGTCTCGTAATAGGCAGCAGCAATATCATTTGCAAGTCGTGGAATAGCCTGCATATCTTCATCCGTTTCAGTTGGAAGTCCTAGCATAAAATACAGCTTAACCTTGTTCCAGCCTCCCTTAAATGCCAGTGTTGCACCACCGATAATATCCTCAACAGTAAGTCCCTTATTAATAACGTTACGCATCCTCTGGCTACCTGCCTCTGGAGCAAAGGTAATGCTGGATTTTCTAACATCCTGAACCTTTGACATAACATCAAGAGAAAAGGCATCTATTCTCAAGGATGGTAACGATACATTAACACCCTCTGAAAGACAATCCTCAATAAGGAAATCCATAAGTTCCCCAAGGGCATGATAATCACTTGAAGAAAGTGAGCTAAGTGAAATTTCTTCATGTCCAGTAGATGCCAACAATTCCTTAGCCTGCGCCTTAAGAACTTCTACGGATTTCTCGCGATTTGGCCTGTAAATCATTCCAGCCTGACAGAAGCGACAACCTCTAATGCATCCACGCTGAATTTCAAGAACAACTCTATCCTGAATAGCACGAACAAATGGAATAAGCATCTTTGTAGGATAACTGGATGAGTCCATATCCTTTACAACCTGACGCTCAATAACAGCAGGCACATCATCATAAATAGGTTTAAAACTCTCAATTGTCCCATCAGCTTCCTTGTATGTAACTTCGTAAAAAGCAGGCACATAAATCCCAGGAATATGAGATGCTGCTCGCAAGAATGCCATTCTATCAAATCCATTAGCCTTATGCTCTTTATATAAATCTAAAAGCAATCCATAGCTTGTCTCCCCTTCGCCTATGTAAGCAATGTCTATAAAATCTGCAATAGGCTCAGGGTTAGCCGCACAAGGACCACCAACTATAACAATTGGATCATCATTTTCTCTATCTTTAGATAGAAGGGCAACCCCTGCCAAATCTAAAATCTGCAAAATGTTGGTATAGCACATCTCATACTGGAGAGTCATTCCAATAAAATCAAAGTCCTTAATAGGATCCTGAGATTCTAACGCAAAAAGAGGTATATTCCTCTCCTTCATCAGATTGTGTAAATCTGGCCAAGGTGAATATACCCTTTCACAATATGTGTCCTCACGCTTGTTAAGCATATCGTAAAGTATAGCTATTCCAAGGTGAGACATACCAACCTCGTAGACATCAGGAAAGCACATAGCAAATCTAATGTCTACCTGGGCTGGATTTTTTATTATACTATTAAATTCATTGCCAATATATCGAGCAGGCTTATCAATCTGCATCAAAATATCGTCTGTTAATGCCAGTTTCTTCATAAAAATCTTATCTTTGAGCTAGCTCCGAAGTAATATCCTCCCATGTAACACCCTTTTCAGCCATAAGAACCATTAGGTGATACAAGAAATCAGAAATCTCGTATTTTGTTTCTTCTGAATCCGGATTTTTGGCTGCAATAACAATTTCTGTGGCTTCTTCTCCAACCTTCTTAAGGATTTTATCCAAACCCTTATCAAAAAGATAGTTGGTGTAAGAGCCTTCCTTTGGATGCTGCTTTCTGTCCATAATAATCGCATAGACATCCTCGAATACCTTTAACGGATTGCGCTCAACATACTCCTTTTTTACAATTTCATTAAAGAAGCAACTAGGTGCACCTGTGTGACAGGCAACCCCTACCTGCGAAACTTTCGCCAAAATAGTATCAAAATCACAATCAGCAGTCAATGATTTAACATACTGATAATGACCACTTGTTTCGCCCTTTACCCAAAGGGACTGCCTAGAACGGGAAAAATATGTCATCTTTCCTGTGCGAATTGTTGCATTAAGAGATTCCTCATTCATATAGGCAACCATAAGGACTTCACCTGTTTGGAAATCCTGAACTACTGTAGGAATCAAGCCATCTGAGTTAGGCTTTAAATCGCACCAGGCAAGCTTAGGCTCAAAATTATCCATCTTTATTCCAGCATCAGATAAATCGCTTTTAATCTGCATAATATCTGTGTTGGTATCGTTGATAAAGGCTCCTGAAATGCCGCGAATCTGATCTGATTTTAGAAGCTTTAAAACGTAATTAAAATCGTACTCATCAACCTGCACAATGTAAGGAATGCTTGTGATATTTTCTAAGCCCTCTAAAAGCGTAGTGTTCATAATCAAAAGCTCATGAACATTATCCTGTAAAAAGTCCTTTGTCTTGAAAAGGAAATCTACCGTTGTAAGACTTACGAGCATTTTGTTGGCACCAAATCTCGCAGATGCCTCCTTCAATAAATCAATGGTCTCTGGCTTTGAGCCATTAAGAATAACCTCGATACATCCAGCATAAAGAAACTTTTTAACATCCTCCAAGCGCTTGATATTACCGCCACCTGCTGTTTTAATCTGAATATTTCTATTAATCTCTCGGATAGCTAAAATGTTCTTTTCATGTTCCTCATCCGTAGATGAAAGATCATAACAAATGATTTTATCAATTCCGCTGTCATCATAAACAGATGCAAGCTCAAGTACATCCTTTTTGTCATCCAGTTCAAAAGGACTTTTTACTGCCATTCCATCCTTTATATAAATGGTGGCAACTATATTTTTGTGCTCCATAATTATGCTCCTTAAATTCTAGATAGTTCCCTTCGTTGTCATTGCATCCTTGATGCGAGGGTCTATCATTGTAGCCTCATCCAGTGCCTTGGCAAATGCTTTAAAAAGTGCCTCGCACATATGATGTGAATTTCCAGGTGTAATCACCTTCATGTGTAGATTCATTGCAGCTGAATAGGAAATAGCATAGAAAAATTCCTTAACCATTTCGGTATCCATATAGCCAATTTTTTCTGTAGGAAAATCTGCCTCAAAGGAAAAATATGGTCTGCCTGACAAATCAATAGCAACCATCACCAAGGTCTCATCCATAGGAAGAATACTGCTACCATATCGGGTAATTCCTCTTTTATCCCCACAAGCCTTTTTTATGGCATTGCCAAGTACTATGCCTGTATCCTCAATAGTATGATGACAATCAACCTGCAAGTCTCCTCTTATTTCAGCCGTCATATCAAAAAGACCGTGCCTGGTAAAAGCATCCAGCATATGATCAAAAAATCCTATACCTGAATTGACATTGCATGAACCAGTGCCGTCAATGGAAAAATCTATTGTGATATCGGTTTCCTTTGTTTTTCTAGCAATTTTCGCCCTGCGTTCTTCAGCCATAATCCACCCCAATTTATCATTTAATGATATAAGTGGCAAAAGTTAACTTTTAACACTCATATATAATTATACAATTTATTCTAATATATTTAAAGTAAATTAAATATCCTCAAATCTAACCTTGATTGAGTTAGCGTGGGCTGTCAGCTGCTCATTATTGGCAAATTTGACAATGTCTGGATATACAGCTTCTAGTGCCTCTCTTGAATAAGAAATTATGCTTGATTTCTTAATAAAATCATCCACTGAAAGAGCTGAGAAGAATCTAGCTGTTCCATTTGTTGGAAGAACGTGATTTGGTCCAGCAAAATAATCTCCAAGTGGCTCAGATGAGTATTGTCCCAAGAATATTGCTCCTGCATTTTTTACATAGGTCATATCCTCAAAAGGATTTGCAGTAACTATCTCAAGATGTTCAGATGCAATAGCGTTTACACAAGCAATAGCATCCTTTTTATTATCAGCAATTAATAGATATCCAAAATTATCTAGAGATTTTTGAATAATTTCTTTTCTCGATAATATCTTTACAAATCGCTCTATTTCACTTTCAACTTTATCAGCAAGCTCTGCTGAAGTTGTAACTAATATTGCTGATGCCAGCTCATCATGCTCGGCCTGAGATAATAGATCAGCCGCAACATAAGTAGGATTTGCTGTTTCATCAGCAAGAACTAAAATCTCGGATGGTCCAGCAATTGAATCAATTGAAACATATCCAAAAACAGCTTTTTTAGCCAAAGCTACGAATATATTTCCAGGTCCTACAATCTTGTCCACCTTTTCTATACTCTCTGTTCCGAAGGCCAGTGCCGCAATAGCCTGAGCTCCACCGCATTTGTAAATCACATCAACACCAGCCTCATTAGCAGCAACAAGTGTGCTGGGATTTACCTTGCCACTTTTGTCACATGGTGTTGTCATGTAAATATTAGGAACCCCTGCAACCTTAGCTGGCATAACATTCATTAATACAGACGAAGGATACACCGCCTTTCCACCTGGTACATATACACCAACCTTTGAAAGAGGTGTAACTTTTTGTCCAAGAATAATTCCTTCCTCACTTGTAAACCAGCTGTTTTGCTTTTGCTTAGCATGGTAGCTTTCAATATTAACAAGAGCTTTTCTAATTACCTCTACAAGCTCTTCTGGAACTAAAGTATATGCTTCTTCAATCTCCTCTTTTGTAACAACAATATTGCTTGCATTAATATCAGCTCCATCGAACTTCTTTGTATATTCGAATACTGCTTCGTCCCCTTGTCTTCGTACCGTATTTACGATATCACTAACTGTACTTTCATACTCAGTGTACTGACTTGGGCTTCGCTTTAAAAGTGACTCCAAAATATTATCAATTGTATCATTAGTAAGCTTAAGCTTTCTCATTTTCTAATGCTCCCTTTAGTTTCTCAATAAGCTGTGTAATTCTTTCATTTTCCATTTTCATTGAAACCTGATTAACAACCATTCTTGCAGAAAGTGGACACACCTCTTCAAGAACAACCAAACCATTTTCCTTAAGCGTAGAACCGGTCTCTACAATATCTACAATCACCTCAGATAATCCAACGATTGGAGCAAGCTCTATGGAACCATTTAACTTGATAATCTCAACTGTTTGATTCTTGGTGTTGTAAAAATAATCTTTGGCAATGCGAGGATATTTACTGGCAACTCTAATAAGCTCATGATGCTTAAGAAGCTCTGCGGCTTCGGCTGGACCACACACACACATACGGCATTTACCAAAGCCAAGATCAAGTACTTCATAGATATTTCTATTTTCTTCAAGGATTGTATCCTCTCCAACAACGCCAATATCTGCTGCCCCATATTCCACATAGGTAGGAACATCAGGTCCTTTTGCAAGGAAAAATCTAAGCTTTAGTTCCTCGTTGGTAAAAATAAGCTTTCTAGTATCAGGATCCTTCATTTCTTCACAGGTAATACCAATGCTTTCAAAAAGCTCTAAAGTCTTTTTCGCTAAACGCCCTTTTCCCAGGGCAAAGGTTAAATATCTATCTTTCATTTTGACACCTCATCAAAGTGGAAGTCTTTTAAGTGCTAACATTAACTGGTCAACGGTAATTGCAAAGCCAATAGCAGGTGCTTCCTTACCAAAATGGCTAAGAAGTGTATCGTACCTGCCTCCCTTTACAAGAGGCTCTCCTACACCATAAGAATATCCTGTAAAAATGATTCCTGTATAATATTTGTATTCAGAAATCATTCCAAGCTCAAAGGAAATATAATCCATTACTTCATTTTTGTTTAAAAGCTCATATAACTTTGTAAGATATTCCAAGGCATCATAAACCTTTTTATATTTCTTAGCCTTATCCAGATATGAAGCCCATTCCTTTGGAGAATTCATTATCTTTCCTGTAATATCAAATAGCTCTATTAATCCCTTGCCAACCCCTGCCTGTTCAAGTAATTCCTTGGCACCAAAGAAATTCTTATTTGATATAAGATTGATTAGCTTTTCTTCCTGCACCTCATCTAGATTAGCTGCCTCTATAAGACCTCTCACAACATCTATATGTCCAACGCCAATTTCAAATTCCTTTAGTCCAAGCTTTTTTAAAGCATTAACAACAATTGTAAGAATCTCTGCATCAGCATCAACTGAACTGTCACCGATAAACTCACAGCCAGCCTGAGTGCTCTCCTTTAGACGTCCCTGCAGGCTATGATAATTAATAAACACATTACCTTCATAAGAAAGCTTAACAGCCTCATCTGTATCAGAGAAATACATTGCAGCAGCCCTGGCAACAGAAGGTGTAATGTCTGGCCTTAAAACCAAAGTATTACCATCTCTGTCAAAAAATTTGAACATCTCATTTGATTTGCAGCTACCTACCTCCTTTGAAAAGGTATCAAAGTATTCAAAAGTTGGTGTAGATATAGGAGAATATCCTGCGCTTTTAAAGCATTTTCTAAGATTATATAGAACATCCAAGCGCTGTTCATATTCGCTATTATAAATATCTCTGACTCCTTCTGGAGTATGTAAAGTAAGATTTTTCATATTCGCCTCTCATACAAAAACACTTTAGCGTGATAAAGAACTAAAGTCATTATACCTAAAATAAGCCCTAAAGTCAATAATTGCTTCAGGGCTCAAAAACCAATTACTTATAAATCTGAACAGACTTTATTTTTTCCGCTATCCTTGGCAGCATATAAAAGACTATCTACTCTATCAATAGTGGCCAAAACAGTTTCTTCATTATCATGTCTTGTAACACCAATGCTTACTGAAAAATTTCCTGAAGGACTAGGAATTAAATTAAGGTCCTTTCTGATTTTTTCAGCCAGATTTAACACCTCATTATCCTCATATCCCCTAAGTATAATCATGAATTCTTCACCGCCCCAACGTCCAGCTTCGCTAGAATCCAGGCAACGCACATCCTGGTTTAGATATTTAGCCAAAGACTTTAAGGCATTATCTCCAGCATTATGTCCATATTCGTCATTTAAAGCCTTAAAATCGTCTATATCAAGCATAATTAGATGCCATGTACTGCAGTACTCTTCTGAGTTTTCATCTGCAGTATCATATATTAAATGCTCAATGGCACCACGATTTAGAAGACCTGTAAGGGCATCATGTGCGGCTTTATACAGCATATCATTTAATTGCTTATTTTTTTCCATTAATTCTTCTGTAATGGTATTTATAAATATAGCCAGGCGATGTGTTACTGATAAATTAGAGCTATTTACAATTTCATCCATGGTACAATCATAGTTTAGCTTGGCAGGACCTTCTCTCATGGCAACACAAACAATAGAAAGGTTGTTTAGAAATGTAGTTCCATTGTATCGAAGCAGCTCACCCAAGGCGCTAAAGCCTGTGGTATGTAAATCCTTAGAAATTTCGGAAACCTCAATATCCTCCTTGTCTCCCCAGAATAACATACGTCCCATACAATTAATCAAAAATACTGCATCTGGCGCAAATTTACGAATATCTAAGCTTACCTGTCTTGTATGATTCATAATTCTAATTGGATCACCAAAGGTAATACGTATATCGCAATTTTCAGGGATATTTGTAGACATGACAATAGAACCATCAGGATTAACTGACTTTGCATGACGAACATACTTAGTCTGCTCATCCACCTGGACCTCCCATGGAAATTGAAGTGCATCATAAAAGAAGCTATCGTCATTGTGAATATGAAGATAGTGATTATATACGTCATATGCTGGCCTGCCATCAAGCTCATAAACTACAGGCCCCTCTGACTTGGTTACCTTTAGTGGATAGCCAATAGCCTTCCAACCAAACATTCGCTCAGTTTGAATGTGTAAGTCTGTGCCCACATACATAACTAAAACAGAACTATCATAGCTATAATCACATTCATTAGCGAAAACAAATGGCTTTCTGAATTGATCACCTACTGCAACAGCGCCGAAAATCTCAACATTCTCAGGAAGCTTATCCATTATCTCCCCAGCTGCCTCCAATGACTGATATGAAGCTGCTGTAAGCAGTTCTATACCTTTTAAATTTGGAGTATTAATAGCTATTTCAAGAAGTCTATCAACAGCTACCTGATCCTTCTTTGCATAAAATGGAAACACCTCCACATTAGAGGATGGGTTTTCAAAAACCATTGCTGATACAACGATTTCTTGATTAGTCATAAATCCATCGTTAATTTCACCAGTGGCGCTGCAACCAATTACTGGAATATCTGGATAAAGAAAATCCAGTGCCTCTCTAACTTTATCAGCCTCTTCTATTCTATCTTGCATATCAAATGGAACAAAAACATGAAAAATAGCATTTTTTCCTTTTAAACCCCATTTTGCAACAGTATTTACAAAAGCCTCATTATATTTTGTCTGTAGAAGTCTCATCTTATTAGCTCCTAAAAATAAAATGATTTTATTATTAATTATTATAAATCCAATGAAAATACATTGTCTAGTTTTAGATTATAACAAATCATTTCCTTGAACCTAAATCCACATTTATCATATCAAGATATGGCACAAGCAGATTTGGCTTTGTAGTAAAAAAGTAGTTTTCATCAAGCTCCTCTATCCTAAAGCTTTTTCTACCACCCTCCAGCATTCTATCCCAAAATCCCTTGAGCTTTTCATAGGTGAGATAATAATAAACATCCCTTTCGCTAAAAAAGATAAGAATAAATGCCAAGCCATCCTGTGCTTCCCATTTGCCCATGAAATTCACCTGGTGTTGATGAATATTCTGCAAAGGAAATGTATCTTTATTACATTCTTTTGCATCAAAGCACACAGGGATTCCTTGTATGGCACCAACATAGTCTACTGTAGATTTCTGGTCGAAATAGGCAAGTGTAATGTGCCCCTTTTTATCCATGTCAATTGGCGTAATAGGTGTTGGAATTTTTTGAATAAGGGCTAGGCCATTTTCAGCATAGACCTCATTTGTTTTATTAATGAATTCTTCAAATGTGGAGCCACGCAAGCCCCTTGATTTATACGTAGCCATTAAACTCCCCTGGTAAGTCACAGACAAACTTTCTGCCATCTGAAAACTCAATTGAATAGGCATGTAAAAGCTGTCCCCGAACTTTATTTTTTTTATTAATTATCGTATTTCCGTATTTATTATCACCTAAAATAGGATGACCTATTGAAGCAAGATGAGCTCTGATTTGATGTGTGCGTCCTGTTATAAGATGAATCTCTAGTAAAGTAAAATCATCCCCTATATGAGAAATAGGTCTGTATGCTGTTTTAATAGGCTTAGAATCCTTAGTCTCAGTTTTGGTGATTGATACCTTGTTAGTTGCTTCATCCTTTGATAAAAAGCCTTCTATCTGTTGTTCGTCATCTATTCTCCCAATAACAACAGCCCTGTATAGCTTTTTGCAACTACGTTCCTTAAGAGCTTCCCCAAGAAGTTGTGCCGTATGAAGATTTTTAGCAAACAGTACAATTCCTGATGTATTTCTATCAAGTCTATTACATACACTAGGGTGAAAATGCTTAAAGCTTTCCTCTGTTAGACCTTTTTCATTAATAAGATATGAAATAGCCATCTCATTGATAGAAATATCTGCTGGTGAGTCCTTTTGTGATTTTACACCAGAAGGCTTGTTGATAATTATCATATCATCATCTTCAAACACCACATCTAGATCATGAGCCGCTTCTTTTAATGAGTAATAAAGCTCATCTCGTTCATCAGCCCCTGTCATTTTGGCAAAAGTCTCATCAGAAAACCAAATCTTGACAATATCGCCAGTATTAAGTTTTTCTGTACCATCAGCTTTTTTGTCGTTGAGAGTGATGTTCTTTTTTCTGAGCATCTTGTAAATAAAACTGGTACTAGCCTCAGTAAGAACACGCTTTAAATACTTATCAAAACGCTGATTACTATCGCTTTCTTCTATTCTTAGTTCTTTCATTTGACTTATTTTGCTTTGCGAAATTTTGATTTCTATTGTCTTTATTTTTTACAGTGCCAGGCTTTCTAGAAGCATTTTTCTTAGATTCATTCTTTTTTGATGAACTCTTGTTTGAATCGTTTTTCTTAAAATCCTTCCCTTTGATTTTTCTAGGAGGAATTAGACATTCTTCTCCAAACCCAATTAAATCTTCTCGTCCTGCCTTGATTAAAGCCTCTTTAACAAGCTCGTAGTTTTCAGGCCTCTTATACTGAATAAGGGCACGCTGCATTGCCTTTTCATGAGGATTCTTGCATATATAAACAGGCTTCATATCCCTAGGGTCAATCTCTGTATAATACATAGTAGTAGATATTGTGCTAGGTGTTGGATAAAAATCCTGCACCTGCTCTGGGGATAAATGATGATCACGTAAATATTCAGCTAATGCTATGGCATCATCAAGGGTGCTACCTGGATGTGAACTCATAAGATAAGGCACAAGATATTGCTTTAATCCCAGTTCTTTATTAATCTTGGCGTATTTATCACAAAAAATGTTATAAACCGAAATATCTGGCTTACCCAAATAACTAAGTACATTGTTTGAAATATGCTCTGGGGCAACCTTTAGCTGTCCACTAACATGATACTTGCAAAGATCTCTAAGGAAAGTATCATCCTTATCATACATTACGTAATCAAATCTCACGCCTGAACGCACAAACACTTTTTTTACCCTAGGAAGCTTTCTTAGCTTAGTTAAAAGTGAAACGTAATCCTTGTGGTCCACCTCTAGATTTGGACATTTTGTGGGAAATAAGCACTGTCTATTTGTGCAGACACCCTTTGTCATTTGCTTTTTACAAGAAGGATTTCTGAAATTGGCCGTAGGTCCTCCCACATCATGAATATATCCTTTAAATTCAGGGTCTTCTGTTATAAGCTTTGCCTCATTGATAATAGATTCATGACTTCTTGATTGAATAATACGTCCCTGATGGAAGGTGAGAGCACAGAAATTACAACCACCAAAACATCCTCTATTGCTAATAAGGGAAAACTTTACCTCCTTGATTGCAGGAATGCCTCCATCCTTTTCATACATAGGATGATAGGTTCTCATGTATTCTATGGCATATACATCATCCATCTCCTGCCTGGTAAGAGGCTTTTGAGGGGGATTTTGCACAACAAACATGGCTCCGTCATAGGTCTCTACAAGCTTCTTTGCAGTAAATGCATCCGTATTTACGTATTGGGTATAAAAGCTTTTTGCATAGGTAGCCTTATCAGCCTTAATCTCCTCAAAGCTTGGCAATATAATAGCATCCTCAGTAAATGCTTTATCCCTAGTCTTAAAAACAGTACCATCAATATAAGTAATATCCTTAACATCCATTCCAGATGCAAGGCAGTCCGCAATCTCTATAACAGAACGTTCTCCCATCCCATAGGATATAATATCTGCACCTGAATCAAGAAGAATTGAACGGCGCACCTTATTTGACCAATAGTCATAATGAGCAAGTCGTCTAAGTGACGCCTCAATACCACCTATGATAATAGGCTTTTTCTTATAGGTATGTCTTATTAGATTACAGTAAACAACAGTAGCGTAATCCGGCCTTAAGCCAATTTTTCCTCCAGGTGAATAATTATCAAAGTCTCTTCTGTGCTTTGAAACACTATAATGATTTACCATGGAATCCATATTGCCAGCACTAACAAAAAAGCCCAATCGGGGCTCTCCTAAAATATTAATGGAATTGTCATCCTTCCAATCAGGCTGGGCTATAATTCCTACAGAATATCCATTTAATTCAAGAAGGCGGCAAATAATTGCCGCCCCAAATGAAGGATGATCTACGTATGCATCTCCACAAACATAAACAAAGTCAAGCTGCTTGATGCCTCGCTCATCCATATCTTTTTTACAAACTGGTAAAAACTTTTGCATATAAATCTACTCTTTATTAAAAAATTGCTCTGGAATATCAAGCGCAGGCACATCATCTTCATCATTATTTGACAATGTTGCCTCTGGCTTAGCAGCTGGCTCATTTACAGCAGCTGCAGCACCTGTTGAATCCAAACTTGCAGCAGGATCTGAATCACCATCGTTTAATGAATCAGGAACAAGAGCTGCTCTGTTGCCATTAACAGTATCAAGATAAACCTGCATTGTATTCAAAAAAGACTCATCACGAGCTCTTGTAGTCTCAATTGAATTGGTAAGTATTGTCTGAATGTTTGCAAGAAGCTCATCTGTATAAGCTATTGCACCCATACGAATATTATTTGCATCTTCTGTTGCTCTATCAATCTTCTCCTGAGCATTTTTCTGAGCAATTAGAATTACTTCATTTGCTTGCGCATATGCCTGTTGCATAATCTGATGTTCAGAAACCAATTCATTAGTTTGAACCTGAGCTTGACTAACAATATCATCCGCTTTCTTTCTGGCATCTGCAAGAATTTGCTCACGGTTTTGAATCATTCGTTGGTATTTTTTTATCTCCTCAGGGGTTTTTGTTCTAAGCTCCTGAATAAGAGATTCCAACTCATCCCTGTTAACAACTATTTTGTTAGTAGAAAATGCTGATGGCTTACAATCATCTATATAAGCCTCAATTTCATCAATGATATCTTCAATTTTACTTGTGCTTGCCATGGTGATTACTTCTCCTTGTTTTTAATTTTGTCTTCTATGAGAGGTATAACCTGTGGTGGAACAAATAGGCTGATATCTCCTCCATAAGATGCAAACTCCTTTGCAACAGTAGAACTTAAATAAGAATATTGCAAAGATGTAGTCATAAATAATGTCTCAAGCTCAGGATATTGAACCTTGTTGGACTGAGCCAACTGAATTTCATTTTCAAAATCAGTTACAGCCCTAAGACCTCTTATTATAACTGAAGCATCCTTTTTCTTAGCAAAATCAACTAAAAGACCTTCGAAACACTCCACCTGAACATTGTCTAAATTTTCAGTCAATTCCTTTATCATACTAACACGTTCATCAATGGAAAACAACGGATTTTTTTGCTTGTTATTAAGAACTCCAACAATAAGCTGGTCACACAGCTTGCTTGCTCTAGTAATAATATCTAAATGCCCGAAAGTAATTGGGTCAAAGCTTCCAGGATAAATTGCTCGTCTCATTTTACGCCTTCTTAATAAATATATGTTTGTTAGTTTTATAAAGCTTTTCTTTAATCAGCAGGTAGCCTAATGAACCAAGATAATCAAACTCAGTTTCAAGACTTGCTTCAACAATAATAACAGAATCTTCGCTAATGTAAGATTTATCTTTAAGCTGTTCTAGCACCTTTTTTTCAAGAAGATTATTGTATGGTGGATCAAGAAATATAATGTCAAAAACTTCATGCCCTTCCAATCTATTTAAAGCAGAAAAAACATCCATTTTAAGGATAGACGAACAATCTTCTAATCTTGCCTTAGCTATATTTTTTTCTATACACTCATAAGCCTTTTTATCCTTTTCAACAAATACGGCTTTTTTAGCGCCTCGGCTAAGGGCTTCTATTCCCATCTGACCGCTCCCCGAAAATAAATCTAGAAAATTACTGTCAGGAAGGTCAAATGAAATCATATTGAACAAGGTTTCTTTTATGCGATCTGTTGTGGGACGTGTATCCATGCCCTCAGGAGCTACAAGTGTTAGTCCTCTATTGTTTCCAGATATAACTCTCAATTTGCTTCCTCAAAATCATAAATACATTTTTCAAGTAAAAGTAACGCTTCCTTAACAGTTTTCTTTCTAACAGATGTACGATTTCCTTTAAGGTGAAGCTCTTTTACAATACATTTGTCTTTGTATGCACAAGCAATATATACAAGCCCAACAGGCTTTTCTATTGTGCCCCCACCAGGTCCGGCAATTCCAGTAGATGACAATCCAAAATCCGCTCCTGATTTATCCTTCACGCCAATAGCCATTTCTTTTGCTGTCTGCTCACTGACAGCACCATAAGCTTCTAGCGTTTCAGTCTTTACTCCAAGATTTTTGACTTTGGCTTCATTTGAGTAGGTTACATAGCCTTCATTGAAGCAATCTGAAGCCCCTGGATAATCCACTATAGTGCTGGCAATCATTCCACCAGTGCAGGATTCTGCTGTAGCAACAGAAAGTCCCTCACCAATCAGGGTTCTAATCACCTCGTAGATATTAGTTATTATCATTATTTTTGTTCCTTAAGAACATCACTGTTCTGATAAATATAAATCACAAGTGAAAGTACAGTAAGCACAAGAGACACCCAAATAAATATCTGTCCAAGTACCTGTAACCATCCAAATGGAAGATTTGCTACAAGTATAATAATCATTATCATCTGTGAAACTGTTTTAAGCTTTCCAAAAATATTAGCTGCGATAACCACACCATTTTCTGCAGCAATAAGTCTGAATCCAGAAATAATAAACTCTCTTGCAACAATTATAATCACAATCCATGCATAAAGCTGACCTGTTGAAATAAGACAAATCATTGCAGAGCACACCAAAAGCTTATCAGCTAATGGATCCATAAATTTACCAAAGTTAGTTACAAGATTGTATTTACGTGCAATCTTGCCATCTAGCATATCAGTAAGGGAAGCAATAATAAAAATCAAATCAGCAATTATACGTAATGCCTGACTTTCAGGATTAATAAGTAAAAATAAAACAAAAAAAGGAATTAATACAACTCTGAATAAAGTCAGCTTATTAGGTAGATTCATTTCCTTTAAATTCATAACTTTGCATCTCCTATCAAATCATATTCATCATAGCCTGTAACTAATACATCTACGTATTGACCACTTACAAGCTCTGTATCACTATTGACAAAAATAAATCCATCAACAGATGGTGTATCTCTATAAGTACGTCCTATAAAAACTCCATCCTCTGGAAGCTTACCTTCAATGAAAACCTTTAAAGTGCGACCTATATATTTCTCATTATTTGCTAAAGAAATATCCTTTTGGCAAAGCATTACTTCATCAAGCCATTTTGCCTTTAGTTCTTCATCCACCTGGTTTTCCATAGCCGCTGCAACTGTACCATCCTCTCTAGAGTAGGTAAATGCTCCCAATCTATCAAAAGACATATCCTTTATAAACTGAAGCAATTCTTCGTGCATTTGCTCAGTCTCCCCAGGGAAGCCACAGATTAATGTGGTTCTAAGAGAAATATCTGGCATTGCTGCTCTAAGCCTTTTTGCAATATCCATTATATCAGACTTATTTGTTTTACGCCCCATTAGCCTTAAAATGTCGTCATTACAATGCTGTATTGGCATATCAATATAGTGGCAAACCTTAGGCTCTGAAGCCATGCAGTTTATAAGCTCATCAGTGATTTCTTCTGGGTATGCGTAAAGTATCCTAATCCACTCTATTTCTTCTATCTTACATAGCTCCTTCAAAAGCTTGGTAAGAGATTTCTCACCATAGATATCAATGCCATAAACTGTAGTTTCTTGAGCAACTAAAATAAGCTCTTTCACTCCGCCCTTTGCCAATTCTTTTGCTTCGGCTAAAATCTGTTCCATAGGAACTGAGCGGTAGTTACCCCTGATATATGGAATTGCACAATAAGTACATCGCTTATTACAGCCTTCGGCAATCTTAAGATATGCATAATGTCCACCAGTAGTAAGCACTCTACGTCCATCCCTTGGAAGGCCAACCAAATCCTTTTTTATAACAGGCTTTGTACTATTATCTTCAAGTACCTTATTAATTGCAGCAACAAGCTCATCATATGAATTAGTACCGATGATAGCATCTACCTCAGGTAAATCTTCAAGAATCTCATCAGTAAATCTTTGAGCAAGACATCCAGTAACTATAAGTCCCTTTAAATGTCCATTCTCCTTGTAAGCGCCTAAATCTATAATTGTTTGAATGCTTTCTTCCATTGCATCAGCAATAAAAGAGCAAGTATTTACAACGATAATATCTGCTTCTGCTTCATCATCACAAATGCTAAAGCCATTATCTATTAAATCCCCCAGCATGTGCTCTGAATCAACAAGATTTTTATCGCAGCCTAAAGAAACAAATAATACCTTCATAAATTAGTTATTTGTATCCTCGTTAATGATTTTGATAGCGCCCTCATTAAGCTCATTAACAGCAATAGAAAGAGGCTTATCTCCCTTCTTGTATGGGATTAAAGGCTCTGCTCCATCAATAATCTGACGTGCTCTTTTTGCAGTAGCAGCAACAATTGTGTAACGGCTGTTTACAACTGGCTCCTCACCAACCTCAACGTTCTCATTTACCTTTTCCATAAGTTCTACATAAGATGGATGTATCATAATTAATTACTCCTTTCAAATATCTTTAATTCTTCTTGCATTTCTTTAATAGACGAGCGATTTCTTTCAACCTTGAAATGCTCAGCCTGAATTATATTATGAACCTGGTCAACAGCTTTTTCTAATGAGTCATTAACAATCAGGTAATCATACTGATCCATAAATTGTGATTCCTTGCAGGAAATTGCAAGGCGTTCAGCAATAACTGCTGGTGTTTCTGTACCTCTGCCTACAAGTCTGTTCTCCAGTTCCTTAGCAGAAGGTGGCATTGTGAATAATAGCAATGCATCTGGGTACATCTTTTTAACTTGAAGTGCTCCCTGTATTTCAATTTCGAGAATAACGTCCTTTTTGCGCTCTATAAGCTGTTCTACATAAGCTCTAGGAGTGCCATATGAATTGCCGTTAAATGTTGCATATTCCAGCAATTCATTATTTTCTATCATCTCATCAAACTCTTCTCTTGTTTTGAAAAAATATTCTCTGCCATCCTTTTCACCGGCTCTAATACCTCTAGTAGTAGCAGAGATTGACAAATTGTAATCGTTTGGATGGGCCTCTAACAGATGTTTCATGATAGTTCCCTTTCCTGCTCCAGAAAAGCCAGAGAGAACTATAACAAGGCCTTTATCACTTATCATTATCAAACTCCTCCTTTGATGAATTATCACTAATTCTATTTGCAATTGTATCAGGCATAAGTGCAGAAAGCACTATGTAACTGTCACAAATAATTACACACTTTGTCCTCCGCCCTTGTGTGGCATCAATAATATTGCCCTTTTCTTTGGCTGTGGCAACAATTCTTTTGGCTGGTGCCGAATCGGAGTTGACCATCGATACAATTTTATTGCTATTAATTATATTTCCAAATCCTATATTAATGAATGACATATTATTCTATATTTTGTATTTGCTCTCGAACCTTTTCGATTAGTGTTTTCAGTGTAATACCAATATCTGCTATTTGCACATCTGTTGATTTTGAAAGTATTGTATTTGCCTCTCGATTCAACTCTTGTGCAAGGAAATCCAGCTTACGTCCAACTTCTTTATCTAATTCAAATACTGAACGTGTTTCTGCTACGTGGCTCTTCAAGCGAACCATTTCCTCGTCTATGCAAACCTTGTCCGCATAAATAGTAACTTCCTGGGCAATTCGATTCTCATCTATTTTGGTATCTTCAAGAAGCTCGTGAATCTTAGTGGTGAGACGATTTTTATATTCCTCTATTATAATTGGACTTCTCTTTTCCAACTCATCCACAAGAGAAACCATCTCGTCCATCTTGGAAATCAAATCAGACTGAAGTCGCTGGCCCTCGGCAATACGTGACTCAATAAACTGATTAATACAATCAGAAAGAGCGCTAAATACCAGCTCTTTAAGTGAATCCTCATCACCCTCTGTCTCCTCAAGCTCTATAACATCAGGCAGCCTAACCAGGTTGCTAGCCTTGATATCATTTTCAACTCCAAGCTTCTTTGCCATCTGAGAAATTGAATCGTAGTATTCCGAAGCAATGGCATCATTTATAGATACCTTGTAGCAAGCATCTGAATGCTCGTTCAAGGTAATATAAACATCTACTTTGCCTCTGAAAATGCTTTCACTGATTTTGTTTCGGATTTGGCTTTCTAAGAAATTAAGTTTCTTTGGAAGTTTGATATTTAAATCTAAATATCTATGATTTACCGATTTCATTTCGATAGTGACACGGGCATCTGCGTTTTCTGCATTCCCCTTGCCATATCCAGTCATGCTTCGAACCATGTGAGTCTCCTTCATTCGGTATATAAACACAGTTGTAATTAATTATAATTAAATGTATGATTATAGTCAATAATAACACAAAATACCATTAGAAAAAGGACTTAATATTATGGCTTTAGATGGAATTTCAATTCACGCCCTAGTGCATGAATTCAACGAAAATTTACTAAATGGAAAAATAAATAAAATCTCCCAGCCTGAGCGTGAGGAATTATTGATTACCGTTAATACACAAAATGGAAATAAACGTCTGCTGATTTCTGCAAATGCTTCTCTTCCATTCATGTATATCACAAAGGATAACAAGCCTGCACCTGCTACTGCTCCAGGCTTTTGTATGCTACTACGTAAGCATATTGGCGCTGGCCGAATAATCGAAATAACTCAAATGGGTCTGGAACGAGCTGTTCGTTTCAAAATACAACACCTTAACGAAATGGGTGATATCACCTTTAAATATCTCTATATAGAAATAATGGGTAAACATTCTAATATCATCTTTTGCAACGAGGAAAATATGATATTGGATTCTATAAAGCATATTCCTTCTTCAGTAAGCTCTGTTAGAGAGGTTTTACCAGGAAGAGATTATTTTATTCCTGCTCAAGAGGGAAAAATTAATCCATTAGAGGAAACTGAAGAACATTTTAAAACAAAAGTGTTAAAAAGAAGTGAATCTGTTTTTAAGGCAATTATGTCCTCATATATCGGAATCAGCCCAACTATAGCCAACGAATTATGCTATAGAGCAAATATCGATTCTGATGCAAGCTGTGCTTCACTATTTGATGAGCATAAGGATAGACTATATGCTGAATTCCATAATATGATGGAGGATTTGCAAAATAACAACTATCTAAACAATATAATCATAGATACTAATAACGATAAGCCTGTAGAATATGCACCATTTAAGTTAGCAATGTATAGCGACCTTACTACACGTGAAATGTCATCTATGTCAGATGTATTGGTGGAATTTTATGCAAAGAGAAACGCCTATACAAACATTCGTCAAAAATCCTCTGACTTGCGCAAAATAATTGCTAATCATATAGAACGTGCTTCTAAAAAATTAGATTTACAGCTAAAACAACAGAAGGATACACAAAAAAGAGAAAAATACAAAATATATGGAGAAATGCTTCACACCTATGGATATGAAGCAAAACCTGGGGATAAGTCAATTACAGTTATCAACTATTACAACAACGAAGAATTAACAATTCCTTTGGACTCAGATTTAACTCCAGCAGAAAATGCAAAAAAATATTTTGACAAATATTCAAAGCTAAAGCGTACAGCCGAAGCCCTTGATACTTTTATCAAACAATCTGAGGATGAACTAGAACTTTTAAAATCAATTGAGGCGGCACTAAATATTGCTGAAAATGAAACTGATCTTGCAGATATCAGACGTGAGCTTTCTGACCATGGTTTTATCAAAAAGCATAGCGGCTCCAAAAAAGAAAAATCAAAGAAAAGTAAGCCTCTACATTTTATAGATGACAATGGTTTTCACATTTACGTTGGCAAAAACAACTATCAAAATGATGAGTTAACCTTTAAATTTGCCACGGGGAATGATTGGTGGTTCCACACTAAAAAGATTCATGGAAGTCATGTAATCGTTAAAACCGAGGGTAAGGAATTGCCAGATAGCTCTTACGAGTACGCAGCTGAGCTTGCAGCTTATTACTCTTCTGGAAGAGAGTCTGACAAAGTTGAGATAGATTATCTTCAAAAGAAAAATGTAAAAAAGCCCGCTAGCGCTGTAGCAGGCTTTGTGGTATATTACACAAATTATTCTATGGTGGTTACGCCAACCTTAAAGCACGTAAAATTGGTCAGCCAGGAATGAATTTAATGTGGACCTCAGCTTGGGATTTAATTCCAGGTCAGGGTCCTTTTTTAGTAAAGCATCAACATCAGCGGAAGCCAGTTCCAGTTCATCACTATCCTGATATATATCAGCTACTCTAAAGCTAAACTCTCCACTTTGTCTCACCCCAAACATATCCCCTGGTCCTCGCAGCTTCAAATCCTCTTTTGCAATATAAAAGCCATCATTGGATTTTAGCATAATATTTAGTCTCTCCGACTCCCTATCAGCTGAGCTGCTATTCATTAAAATGCAGTAGCTTTGAGCCTCCCCTCGTCCAACACGACCTCGCAGTTGGTGAAGGGCTGCAAGCCCAAAACGATTAGCATTTTCGATCATCATGACAGTAGCATTTGGAACGTTAACCCCCACCTCAACAACGGTAGTTGAAACCAGTATGTCTGTCTCGTGATTTGCAAATGCATCCATTACCTGATTCTTTTCAGCAGGCTTCATTTTTCCATGGAGCATACCGATTTTATATTTTCCTTTAAAATATTCATCCAGCTTTTTACTGTAATCTGTAACATTTTGTGCCTCAGTTGTCTCTGATGCCTCCACTAATGGACAAATAATATACACTTGATGCCCCTTTGTTATTTCATCGGACACAAATTTGTATGCAGTATTTCTCATACTCTCTTTAATTACGCAAGTCTTTATAGGAAGTCTATTTGCAGGAAGCTCCTTAATAGCCGATACATGCATATTTCCATATAATATCATGGCAAGTGTACGAGGAATAGGTGTTGCGGACATAACAATAATATGAGGATTGTTCCCCTTAGAAGAAAGCTTATCCCTTTGCTGAACTCCAAATCTATGCTGTTCATCTGTAATAACAAGTCCCAGCTTATAAAACTCTCGTCCTTCGGAAATAAGTGCATGGGTACCTATTATGATGCAATTATCATTTTCATCCACAAGCCTTTGCATTGATTTTTTCTCAGAAGCCTTCATTGAGCCAGTAAACAATGCAACAGGAATATCAAGTCCTGAAAGCTCAATCCACTCACAAAAGGTTTTATAATGCTGCTTGGCCAGTACTTCTGTAGGAGCCATAATGGCAGATTGATACCCCGATAAAGCAACATCTAACATAGCTAAGAATGCAACAATAGTTTTTCCGCTGCCAACGTCTCCTTGGATAAGTCTTTGAGTCACATATTCGCCCGATAAATCAAGCTTTATTTCTTCCAAAACCTTTAGCTGAGCACCTGTTAAAGAAAAAGGTAATAAATTGGTAAAATCGTCAGTTTCTTTATGGTGAGTAATACTAAAATTATTAGGCGCTGATGCTATATTATTTTCTTGCAGCCTGGAATTTAAAATAAAGAAAAACATTTCTTCGTAGGCTAAACGTTTTCTTGCTTTTACCAAATCATCAAAGCTATCTGGGAAATGATAGGTTTTTAAAGCCTGGCTGTAAGGCATGAAGGCATTTTTCTTTTCAATTTCATCAGGCAATCTATTATCATCCAGTCTGCAATGTTCAAAAGCTTCCTTAGTACATTTTAAAACAAGATTATTACTAAGTCCTTTTGTAAGATGATATATAGGCATTATCTGCTCTTTAAGCTGCATGTATTTTTCTGGAGTAAACATTAAGGGCTGAGACATTTTAAAATGTCCATTATCCTCCTGTAATCTTCCATAAAAAATATATACTTTTCCTGGTTCAAAACTATTCTTAAGATAGTTTGAATTGAACCAAACTAAATCCACAGATGTATTCTCTTGATATATAGTGGCAGATAAAATGTCTAAATGATTTCTAGACCTATAAACCTTTGGTGCAGTCTTTAGTCTACCTTCAACGCTAATCAGAGAGCCTACACTATCCTTGTCAGGCTTAGAAGGATTTGGATATATTAAATAGGTGCGTGGAAAAAAAAGGAGTATATCCTCTATGGTATATACTCCTAACTTGTTAAATAATTTAGTTGTCTTTTCTCCTACACCTTTTATTGTGTCAATCGGTGATAACAACTCCATTAATTTTACTCCACTGAAACAATATAAGCATAAACAGCCTGTCCACCTTCAGAAATCTCAACCTCAAGGTCAGGATATTTCTCTGAAATTGCAGCTCCAAGTTCTTCTGCTTTGGATTGGTCACTTCCCTCTCCCCAGTAAATTGAAACTACTGATGAATCCTCAGAAACCATTTCGTCAATCATTTCTTTGAATGCAACAGAAATATCAGCATTTACTGAAAGAAGTCCTGAGTCTCCCATTCCCATCCAGTCATCTTTCTTTATTTCTTTGTCATCAATAACTGTATCTCGAACGGCGTAAGTTACCTGTCCTGTCTTAACATTTGCAATTTCTTCAGTCATAACTGCTTCGTTATCCTCTACGCTTGCAGCAGCATCAAATGATATAAGAGCTGTGATTCCCTGAGGTATAGTCTTAGTAGGTATAACAATAATCTTTTTATCCTCGCAAATTGCAGCAGCCTGATTTGCAGCCAAGATTATATTTTTATTATTAGGGAGAACAAAAATAGTCTTAGCATTAACCTTTGCAACAGCACTTAAGATATCATCCGTACTTGGATTCATTGTCTGTCCACCTGGAATCATATAATCACAACCAAGCTCTGTAAAAATAGCTGTAAGTCCCTCGCCAGTTGCAATGGAAACAAATCCCATTTCCTTTGCAGGCTCAGTAAACTTAGGTGTTGCATCAGCTACTTCCTCGTCACTTGTAAATACAACCTCATCAGAATTAGTTTCTGTAATTGTAAGCTCAGAAACCTTTCCTGATGCAAGCTTTTCAAGCTTTGCCTTGAGCTCTTTAATCTGATAAGCAGCAAGTGGCTTTTCAGACTCAATAACAAATTCTACAGCATATTTAGAAATAGCTGGTTTTGCCTTAGCTACAGGTGTTTCCTCTGAGGCATAATCTACTTCTTTTCCAATAAGAGCATCATAACCACCCTTAAGAACCTGAACAAGTCCTTGTCCGCCTGAATCAACAACACCAGCCTGCTTAAGTACTGGAAGCATTTCTGGTGTGCGGGCAAGTGTATCCTCAGCCTCTGCTATAACAGCCTCAGCAAACTCTACAATATTATCTGTCTTACCAACCATCTCAGCAGCTTTATCTGCTGCTGCGCGAGCAACTGTAAGAATTGTACCTTCCTTAGGCTGCATAACAGCCTTATAAGCTGTCTGAACTGCCTTCTCAAAGGCTTCGTTAAGTAGTGGAATATCTATCTCATCATGGCTTGAAATAACCTTTGTAAAGCCACGGAAAAGCTGAGATAAAATAACACCTGAATTACCTCTGGCACCTCTAAGAGAGCCTGAAGAAATAGCCTTTGACAATGTCTTCATATCTGGATTTTCAAGCTCCATGACTGCATTAGCAGCAGACATAATAGTCATTGTCATATTTGTACCTGTATCACCATCTGGTACAGGGAAAACATTTAATTCATTTATCCATTCTTTTTTAGATTCAAGATTTTTTGCTCCTGAAAGGAACATCTTTGATAACAAAGACGCATCGATTGTTTGGATCTCCACGTATTTTTCCTCCTTAGTCAATAACTCTTACGCCTTCAACGTAGATATTGATTGTATCAACAGTTAGTCCTGTAAAAGACGAAACCTTATATTTTACTGTTTCGATAAGGTTTTCTGCTACAGCAGCTATGCTGACACCATATGAAACAATAACATGAAAATCTAACGAAATAGTATTATCTTCTTCAACATTAACGCTGATTCCATGATTTAAATAATCCTTCTTGAGAAGCTTAACCAAGCCGTCCTTCATATTAACGGCTGCCATACCTACAATGCCAAAGCATTCTACAGCAACTGAACCTGCATAGGTCGCAATTACATCTGTGTCTATAATTATTTTACCAAGCTCTGTTTCCATTTGACCTTGCATAATCTACCTCCAAAATTCGCATATTTAGTCATAATATAAAACTTATTATATACTAAAGCAAAAAGAAAAGCCACCCTTTCGAGTGACTTTCAATATCGTGTAAGATTAAGCACGCTCAACCTTGCCAGAACGTAAACAAGAAGTACATACATATAACTTCTTAGGTGTTCCATTCACATTACACTTAACGGACTTCACATTAGACTTCCACATATGATTGGATCTTCTATGAGAATGGCTCACATTGTTACCGAAATGAGCGCCTTTTCCACAAACTGCACATTTTGCCATGATTGCACCTCCTTGTAATAATATTCAAAACATAGTGCGCCTTAACGCAACATGTGAATTATAGCAAAGCAAATAAGTAAATGCAATAGTTTTTTGCCCTTCTTAGAGAAATATTTTATCAATGCTACTTAAAATAAGCATTGAATACTTTTGCTGCCAATGGCGCCGCATATTTACTTCCGTATCCTGCCCCTTCCATTATTACAGCAACAGCCAATTGCTCTCCATATTCATTCTGAGCATAGCCCACAAACCAAGAGTGAGTTATGCTTTTATTTGAAGTGTACTCAGCAGTTCCAGTTTTGCCATAGACTGTCAAATCTCCAAAATCTACGCTGTCAGCTGTACCATCCATAACAACAGCCTCCATATATTCCTGTAAAAGAGAAGCCTCATTTTCAGACATAATCTGTCCATAGCTGGTAGCCTTTGTCTGGTTAATTATATCTCCATCTAGGCTAACGATTTTGTCAGCCATATAAGGTTCCATCAATACACCATCATTTGCAATGGCAGAAACAATCATACACATATGTAGTGGTGAAACAGTGGTGTCCCCCTGGCCAATTGCTGTTTGACCAACCAGGCTGTCAGTACTAGAAGCGTCTATTGTAAATTTAGATTTTTTAGTAGAGCTTAATGCCGTCGGAAGCTGCTGATTAAATAATAACTCTTCTGCTGTATCTATAAATATATCTCTGTCAAGATTAATCCCAATATCTGCATAAGCACTATTACAAGAATTAGAGAAGGCTTTAAGCAAATCCTCCTGGCCGTGGGATTTATTGCTACTACAATGGATTGTATAATCTCCTATATCGATAGAACCCTTACAGTTATAGGAATAATCAGAATTACCATCGTTGCTTCTAAGATAGGCAATTGTTGTAATAATTTTAAAGGTTGAGCCTGGTGGATAAGCTCCAGCTATAGCTCTATTTAGCAGAACAGAATTATTTTTTGATTCATCATTAATATCGTCCCAATATAAGGCTATAGTATTTGGATCATAGTCTGGCTTTGAAACCATGGCAATAATTTTGCCTGTGCTTGGCTCAATAGCTATAACAGCCCCATCAAACATGCCAAGTCCCTCATATGCAGCCATTTGGGTATCATAATCAAAGGTAGTATAGAGGCTGTCACCAGGGCTTTTTTGTCCAGTAAGATTATTATTAATCTGCTCCGATAGGGAAATATGGCTTTTTAATAAATCAAATGAATACTCTGCTTCAAGCCCAGACATGCCCTTCCCAACATATCCAACTGCGTGAGAAAACAGTCTCTCATCGGGATAGCTTCTTGTTTCATTTCGTTCTTCATCAAGAACAGTCTTTGCAATAACATGTCCATCACTTGTATAAATAGTTCCTCTAGTAACATCATCCGCAAAAACAGAAAATCTTGAATTGTAAGAATTGTAAATAAAATCCCTAGAACCAACCTGGACGTAGTAGCAAAAATAAGCAATCATACCTACAAATATAAATGCAAACAAGACTGCCACCACATATATTTCTCTTCTAATAGTTTTTCTGGAGTTTTTGTTTCTAGTCATATCTTCTATCCTTAGGTATATAAAATAAATCGTCGGAGCATTCAGCTATCACAACACAGATAAACATAGAAAGCAATGAACTGCCTCCATAGCTTATAAATGGCAATGTAACTCCTGTAGAAGGAATAAACTTTATAACTCCGCCTATATTTAAAATTGTTTGGACTGAAAAAACAACAGCAATCCCACTAGTCACTAACATGTAAAAACTATCATTGCACTGAAAAGCAATGTTGAAAATATACACGCAGGTGCACATTAGACAGATTATCAGACAAACGGCAACTATAGCTCCAAGCTCCTCAGAAATAGCTGCAAAAATAAAATCCTTGGTAACAACAGGTATTTTTAAGGGAGAGCCTTTTGTAAACCCTGAGCCAAACCATCCACCAGTTCCAATTGCAAATAGGGATTGGGAAATCTGATATCCCTTGTCATCTACAACTGATAATGGGTCAGACCATGCTATAAATCTGTTTTGAATATGGGGAAATAAATTGTATGCAAGCAGGCCCCCGAAAGTTGCAACTAAAAGCTCTAATACAAGCACCACATAATTTTTATATGCAATAAAAATTAGCAATAAATATGTGGAAAGAAATATTAAAGCTGTTCCTAAATCCTTGGAGAAAACTAAAACCAAAACATGGGCCGCCCCTCCAATTGAAGCAAATATAAAGCCACGAATATCTCTATAAGTAACAATACAGCCGCTTATAAAAAACAGATAGGAAAGCTTTACAAATTCACTTGGCTGTATGCTAATACTTCCAATTGAAATTGAAAGCTTTGCTCCATATTCTACAACACCAACAAATCGTACAATTAATAGCAGTAATATTCCTATTCCAGCAAACCAGTACATATATCTTTCTATATATCTAATTTGACGAAGAATAAATACAACTAAAGCCGCTATAAGTATGGAAATCATAGAAAAAATAAGTTGCCTTACAGCCCTAGTCATGCTAAGTCTTTCTAGAAAGACAAAACTTAGGCTAAGAAACAATAGAACATTATTTACAAGTCCCTTTGAAGGCAAAATAGTTAACTTGTTTAAAACTATACCAATAAGGCCAAATAATGTTAGTTGAAAAATTAAAAGCATTATTATTTTATAATCCTGATTCACAAGATAGAGAATTCCTGATGTGTTTACAATAAACAGCACCAGCATAACAACCTGAATAGTACTAAGCACACTTGCCACTGCTTCACTTAATTTGAATTCAAAAAGCTGAATCAAATCAATTATCGTAAATACGATAATAAATGCTAATATGGTGATTCTTGAAAAAGAAATAACTACGCTAACCAATATTATTCAACCCCTCTTTTTAAGTGTCCTTTAGTATAGTCTTCTGAAAGCCTTGCGGATTTATTTTCTAAAAATACTTCTTTATATTTATTTAGAATTTCAGAAACCTCCGCTACATTTTCAACTGTAAAATCAAGTCTAAGTTCCTTTACTCCAAGAGCTAAAATATCATCCTTTAAATCGAAAGCAAAATATTTTTTACTGTTATAAATAGTATTGTAGCAGTAATCACAATTGCAACTAACAATAAATTTCTGATTTTTTCTGTCTATTAGCTTAATGCTACGATTATCCTTTTGACAGTTTATGGTATTTTTTACTGTACAATTTGCAGTAATCATCATAGGAATTCTGCTATAAATTATCATCTGAGAATCCCCATTATATCTATGCTTAAGTTCCTTTAAGGACAATTCATATGGAATACAATTTCTGGAGTATCCATAATTCGAAAAGCCCTGTATGCTTCTATTATTAAAGGTATATAGCCTATGGTCTAAAATAATTTTATTCTTTGGATAATTAAGCTCTTCCAATAAACCAAGCTCATCAAATGAGGAAGCAATCACTCCAGCAATAGAATCATCAACTTTTATTTTATTTACATATTTATCTCGCAAAACTGCTGGCAAATAAATATATATATCCTTTGAAAATGTGGTTTTTGCAGCATCTAACAATTTAAGTGGTACAGCTATTGCATCAATAAAATCATATTTGCAAGCTTCATTTAATTGCTCTTTGGTAGTAACAGTGATAAAACACCTTACACTTGAAATATGATTAGCCATTGTCTTTATATTAGTAAATGGCTTTATTTCAGCAGTATTTGCATTTAGCAACTTTGCGGTTAAAGCTTCTATAGCAGCACGTCTTGCATTTTTTATAGCAGAGACAGGTAAGAAAATACCATCATCAGCATCTATGGAAAGCTTCTCCAAAGAAAAATTTGTGTTTCCTAATCCAGAAACAGCCTTCTTAATATCATCCTCTGTGGTTGCCCTATTTTGAGCCATTTCCACTACATTTGAATATGCCTCTCCGAAAATACCATTTTCGTCTGTAAATTTAATATATAATTCCTTGCCAACCAAAGCATTCACCTTACATGAAAGCTTTATTTTCCTTTCAGGTATTTCCTCTGCCTTTTCCGTATTTTTTGTATGTGATGGAGCTTCAAAAGTAATTAAATCAGGCCCATTATGACTGTGAAGATATAAATCTGTAAAGCCACTACGATTACCATAATCAAGGAGCTTTTGAATAGAAGCCTCAGATACCTGATAGTTTTTGCTACCCTTGTATAGGTACTGATCCAGGTAGTGCCTATACACACTGACAACTCCTGTGGCATACTCCAATTGCTTCATTCGGCCTTCAATTTTAAATGACATAACACCAGCTTCAATCATTTGAGGCAAATATTTTATGGTACAAAAATCCTTCGGTGATAAAATGTAGTTGCCCTTATTAATCTTGGCTCCAGACTCATCAAATGCCTCATAGGGCAATCTGCAGGGCTGCGCACAGCGGCCTCTGTTTCCAGAGCGTCCACCTAAAATAGATGACATGAGACATTGACCTGAATAGCATACACAAAGGGCACCGTGTACAAAGCTTTCAATCTCAAGTTCAGGACAAGCTTCATGAATTTTTCCAATTTCCTCTATTGATATTTCTCTTGCTGTAACAATACGGCTAGCTCCCAACTGTTCAAAAAAGGACCCGCCGTACTTAGTGCACAGGCTAGCCTGGGTGCTAACATGTATATTAGTATCTGGAAAATATTCTCTAATAAAATTAAAAACTCCAAAATCCTGCACAATAAAAGCATCTATACCATTTTCTACATAGCCTTTTAGATATTGATATAGCTTTTCTTCTATTTCAAGATTTTTTAGCAGCGTATTAACAGTAAGGTAAGATTTTACCCCATGAATGTGTCCATATTTTATGGCTTCTTTTGCATCTTCCATGGAAAAATTCTTGGCATAGGCTCTAGCGCCAAATAAATCTCCACCAAAATAAACTGCGTCAGCACCAGCATTAACAACAGCTTTAAAAATTTGTAAGTCACCAGCAGGTGATAATAGTTCAAGTTTATTCATTAATATCCTCTAAATAAATAAGGGTCCCTATTGGGACCCCATATCAATCAATGTTCGTAACGGAACCTAAAAGAGCATCTTCAAGTGAAGCCTCAAGCTTTGTCTTGTGGAGCATCAGCTCCTTATTTTCTCTTTCAAGCTTTTCGATAGTTTCTTCAAGTGTCTGAGTTTTAAGCTGACCTGAAATCAAATCATGCTTGAGATTATAGATTTCTTTGTCTCTAATCTCCAAATCAGACTCAAGTGATTCCACCTGGGATTTTGCTTTAAAGTAATCATCAGCAATATTAAGCTCCAACAATGTGGCCTTTAAATCTGCTGAAATTCTTTTATAATCATCAATGGAATTAAACTCATCCAGCTTTGCGTTAATGTAATTGGCCACCTTCTGAAGATATTCTTCTTCCTCGTAACCACTTAATGTATAAACTTTTCCGCCTATAAGCACCTTTGCGCTCTTCTCGGAAACCATATACTGTCCTCCCACTAGAAATTCAAGTTTTATTATAACTTTTATCACCATTAAAAACAAGATTTCTTAGTATTTTCAATAAGTTAAATTTTCAGGAATTGGCAAATTAAAATGTAAATATGCATCCTTTGTTGCCACTCGTCCCTTAGGGGTTCTGACAATAAGCCCATGCTGAAGTAAATAAGGCTCATAGACATCCTCGATGGTGCCTGAATCCTCACCTACTGTGGCTGCCAAATTATCAAGGCCTACAGGGCCACCAGCAAATCTCTCTATAATGGCAAGCAATATATTTCTATCGTTGTTATCAAGACCTAATGTGTCTACCTCCAGAGAGTCTAATGTAGCGGCAGCTACCTCCTTTGAAATCCTGCCATCATATCTAACTTCCGCATAGTCTCTTACACGTTTTAAATAACGATTGGCAAGACGAGGGGTGCCTCTGGATCTAAGTGCTATTTGATAAGCCCCCTCATAGTCAATTGGTGCATTGAGCTTGGCAGCAGAAGCAGTAACTATAGTGGAAAGCTCCTCTGGAGTGTAATAATCCATATGCCCAATTATTCCAAATCTATCTCGAAGAGGAGCTGAAAGTAAGCCCGGTCTTGTTGTGGCACCTATCAAGGTAAATCTAGGTAGCTTTGTATGAATGGAACGAGCTGTAGTATCCTTTCCCATAACAATATCTACAGCAAAATCCTCCATTGCTGAATACAAAGTCTCCTCCACAGGCTTAGAAAGTCTATGAATCTCATCTATAAATAAAATATCTCCATCCTTAAGGGTCATAAGAACAGCAACTATTTCTCCTGGAATTGTAATGGCAGGACCTGAAGTGACCTTTATATTAGAGCCCATTTCACCTGCAACGATGCCAGCAAGAGTTGTTTTTCCCAATCCTGGAGGCCCATATAAAAGCACATGGTCTAAGGCATCTCCTCTGTTTTTTGCTGCCTCAATATATATCTTCATGTTTTCCTTGACCTTGTTCTGACCTATATACCCTTCAAAGCTTTTGGGTCTAAGGGCATTGTCATTAACAAGGTCTTCATGACTTGCAATTGTTGATGTGATTTGTTTGTTAGTTAGCATTTTTCCCGCCTATTATAAGAATGACATTTGTTTAAGTGTATCAGAAAGCAATTGTTCTGTTGTGGTTGCTTCTGTAATGGTCATTTTATCTAAAGCTCTAGCCGCATTACTTGCAGAATAGCCAAGAGCAACTAATGCCTCAAGAACTTCTTCTTTCACAGTGCTGGTATTTGCATTTTTGCCGACACTGCCTGATAAATCCGCAGTAATTTTAGCCTCAAAGGCTCCAATAATATCCACCTTATCTTTTAAGTCGATAATTACTCGCTCTGCTGTCTTTTTGCCAACTCCAGGTGCCGCTGCAAAAGCTTTAGCATCTCCTCCAGCAATTGCAAACTGTATATCCGAAACAGTCATATTACTTAAAATCGCAAGAGCACCCTTTGGCCCTATTCCGCTAACAGAAAGAAGAAGCTCAAACATCTTAAGCTCCTCCTTATCATAAAAACCATATAAAGTAAGAGAATCTTCCTTTGGAATTAGCTTTGTATTAAGCTTTACCTCTGAACCAATTGCAGGTAACTGCCTAATTGTATTCATGGAAGAGCTCATGCCATAGCCAACCCCATTATTCTCTATTACAACTATGCTTTCATCAATATCAGCAAGTGTTCCTCTAATGTAAGAAATCATAATATTCTCCCTAAAGGGCTCTTAACTACAAATTTCTCCAATAAAATAGAACCCTTTACAACAGTTTAACTTAACCTTAACAATTTTTCCAATCAAAGATTCATCTCCTGGAAAATGCACCGTAACATTGTTGGCTAGCTTTCCAGAAACAAGAGTGTCATCCTGGGCATTAACCTCTTCCACAAGAACCTCTTGCACAGTGCCCTCTAATGATTTTACCTTTTCATGCCCATGCTTTTGTACAAGAGCAAGAAGTCTATCAAATCTATCCTTAATAACATCCTCTGGAACCTGGTCTGGCATTGATGCAGCAGGTGTACCAGTACGCTTTGAATAAATGAAGGTAAAGGCACTATCATAGTGTACCTTGTCTACCACATCCATGGTCTCAAGGAAATCCTCCTCTGTCTCACCTGGGAAACCTACAATAATATCAGTGGTAATTGCAACATCTGGAATACGTGCCCTTAGCTTTTCTACTAAACCTAAATAATGCTCCTTAGTATATCTTCTATTCATCTTTTTAAGAATTTCAGAGCTTCCTGACTGAAGTGGTAGATGCATGTGATGACAAACCTTTGGAAGTGTAGCCATAGCCTCTATCAAATCATCTGATAAATCCTTTGGATGAGGTGTCATAAAGCGAATGCGCTTAAGTCCTTCGATATCATTAACCATTCTAAGTAAATCAGCGAAGGTAACCTTTTCCTCCAGACCTACCCCATAGGAATTAACATTTTGTCCAAGGAGCATGATTTCTACAACTCCATCGGCAACAAGTGCCTTGATTTCATTAATAATATCCTCAGGCTTTCTAGAACGCTCACGTCCACGAACATAAGGAACAATGCAGTAAGTACAGAAATTATTACATCCAAAGCTGATATTTACGCCAGACTTAAATGAATACTTTCTTGAAATTGGAAGATTCTCAACGATTTTGTCTGTGTCCTTCCAAATATCAATAATCATTCCTTTTTTATTAAGCAAAGCAGTTGTAAATAATTCAGCAAACTTATAAAGATTGTGAGTGCCAAAAATCAAATCAACAAACTTATAGTTCTTCTGCAAATGCTCTATTACAGTAGGCTCCTGCATCATGCAACCACATAAGCCAATCATCATTTCTTTATTCTTTTTCTTATATCCATTAAGAATTCCAAGATGACCATACACTTTATTGTTTGCGTTTTCTCTGACGGTACAGGTATTATAAATTACAAAATCGGCGTTTTCACTTTCTGTTTCCACATAGCCAATTTCCTTTAGAACACCAAGAAGCTTTTCAGAATCCCTGGCATTCATTTGGCAACCAAATGTGGTAACACAACATGTAAGCTTTCTCCCAAGCTCCTGCTCTTTCTTTTCTATAATTTTTTTAGCCTCAGCAATAAAATAATACTGGCGTTCTGGCTCCTCAATTGGAGCATTATTTAATAAATCTGTAATACTCATTTTAAATCCTATCTATTTCTTATTTTCTAATTTGTCCATTGCCGTGGATTGTATATTTATAGCTCGTAAGAGCAAGCAATCCCATTGGACCTCTTGCATGTAGCTTTTGAGTGCTTATACCTATTTCTGCTCCAAAGCCAAACTCAAAGCCATCTGTAAATCTGGTAGATGCATTCACATATACGCAGGCTGCATCTATTCCATCTAAAAACTTATCAGCATTTTCTTCAATGTTTGTAATTATAGATTCTGAATGACCTGTGTTGTATTTGTTGATATGAGAAATTGCTTCCTCCACATTTTTGACAGTTTTGACAGAAATGGCATAATCTAAGTATTCCTTGCCAAAATCTTCCTCAGTAGCAGAATTTGCTCCTTCCAAAAATTCTCTGGAAGCTTCATCCGCAAAAATCTGCACTCCATGCTCTTTAAGCTTTGTGCTTAAAGCAGGAAGAAGCTTAGGGGCAATAGCCTCATTTATAACTAATGATTCACATGCGTTACATACCCCAATTCTCTGGGTTTTGGCGTTTATAATAATTGATATAGCCATATCTATGTCAGCATCACTATCTACATAAATATGACAATTGCCTGAGCCTGTTTCTATAACTGGAACTGACGCATTCTCAACTACCGATTTAATAAGCCCTGCACCACCACGTGGAATAAGCACATCCACATATCCATTCATGCGCATAAGCTGATTTGTTGACTCTCTTGTAGTGTCCTCAATAAGAGTAATAGCATCCACAGGAACCTGCTCTTTTTCAAGAGTCTCCTTAATCACCTTAACAATTGCCTTATTTGATTCTAACGCATCACTACCGCCTTTAAGAATCACCGAATTGCCAGTCTTAAAGCAAAGGCCAAAAACATCAGCTGTAACATTTGGTCTAGCCTCGTATATAACACCAACAACACCAATTGGGACCAGCCTTTTAGCAATCTTAAGACCATTAGGACGCTGCCATTCTTCAGTAATCTTCCCTATAGGATCATCCAAGGAAGCAACTTGTTTAAGTCCCTCTGCCATTCCTTTAATTCTGGCTTCGTCAAGCTTTAATCTATCTAATAAACCTAAAGATAGGCCTTTATTCTGACCATTTTCCATATCAATAGCATTGGCCTTTATTATATCTAAGCTTTTTTCAACTAGCGCATCAGCCACAGCAAGGATTGCTTTATTTTTAGTATCTGTGGGTAATAAAGCTACCTTGTATTTTGCTTCTTTAGCTTTGGTTGCAAGTTCGATTAGTGTCATAGCCTATCTCCTCTCTTTTCTAAACATTTTATTCTCAGTGACTATTATATCCATTTTGACATCATGGGGTTTATTCGGTATTGAATCAATCACATGTGTATCAAAACAAACAGCAAGCTTTATAAGCTTATCCTTATCAGACAGATATCTATCATAATATCCAGCTCCATATCCTATTCTATTAAACCTTGTATCAAATAAAAGCCCAGGCGTAATGCATATACCCTCCCCACTATAAATGAATAGGGATTCTACTGAAGCATTTGGCTCCATAATATTATATGTACCTCTATGAAAATCCCTGACCAAATCCTTTATCTGATAAAAACTAAGCCTATGACTTGTTGCATCAGATATCGGAAAATACAGTTTCTTCCCCCTCAATAAGAGTTCTTCATAAAGAGGTAATAAATCGACCTCTGAACCAAAGGGATAATAGCATAAAAAAATATTAGCTCCTTTAAAATCAGATTCTAAAAGAGCCAAAACTTTTTCAGTGATATCTGCCGATTTTTTATTTCTTACATCAACAGGAATATCATCTCTAATCTTTTTATATGTTAATCTAAGTTCTTCACTACTTTGAGACTTTCCCATATTTTTCGCCAAGATTCTCTACATTACCATTCTCATCAACAATGTCAATATTGTTAAGCTGCGCCCTAATATTTCCTCTGATAGCGGCGATATAAGCTTTTCTAAGAGTTGCCTGTTCTTCCTTTTCTGCCTCACTTAAGCCCTCTGCTTTACTTTTATGATAAAGCTCATTAATTCTTGCAATATCCTTTTCTGTAATCATAATTAATCCTCTAACAAATCTAATACGTGGACATCATCTCTTTTATTTGCAACAAAGAGTGTGCCCTTATCTTTATTTTCAAAAATACGATGAATATTTCCAATATGCTTACCGTTTGTAATAACCATATCTGCACCAGAGTAAGTAGCTATTTGAGCTGCTCTGAGCTTTGCAGTCATGCCACCGGTACCTACATTAGAGCTACTTTCACCGCTAGCCATATTGGCCACAGCATCAATATCCTCAACAATAGGAACAAACTCTGCATCTGGATTTACGCTTGGATCATCTGTATAAAGACCATCAATATCTGAGAGCAACACTAACGCATCAGCCTTTACAAGAGCTGCAACAATAGCGGAAAGAGAATCATTGTCACCAAATTGAATCTCGTGAGTAGCTACAGTATCATTTTCATTAACTACAGGAATAACGCCAAGGTTAAAAAGCTCCTCAAAGGTATTCTTAGCATTCTTTCTAGATTCAGGGTCAGTCATGGTCTTTTTAGTCATGAGAATCTGACCGGCCTTTTGATTATACTCAGAAAAAAGCTTCTGATATACCGACATTAAATAAGCCTGCCCAATAGAGGCACAAGCCTGCTTTGTAGCCAAATCATTAGGGCGTTCCTTTAAACCAATTGCATAGCGTCCCACTGCAATGGCACCAGAGGATACCAGACAAACATCCTTTCCCTGAGCTCTAAGGTCGCACAATTGTCTAACCAATCGCTCCAGCTTTGTATAATCAATATTTCCTGTGGCTTCATGTGTAATAGTTGACGAACCAACCTTTACAACCACTCTTTTTTTCTTAGTAAAATCTACTCCGTACATACTATTCTCCGTCTATAATCCGTCTAATCATACCACTAAACCCACGTCCTAGCAAGTATAACAGTTACTATTCACGGATATGCATAAACTCTGAACGTGTGTGGTTTTAGCATGCAGATAGCCGCCAGGCTTGGGCGCACTAGCTGTTTTATGTTAATAGGCGCCTGCCCAAGGCATCAGTATTTGGCGCTCGGCATCCCACAGTCAAAGAATTACTGATTTTCTAAATGCCACACTCGCATTCTCTATTACACGTGTTCTTTCAAGGTTTGACAATTCTTTCGGTACTGTATGTATCTCGCAGACACCCTCAACCTAAAGAAATAGCAGTGCTGTCAATATTAGTATTAATTGCATGATTTTGAAATGAGCCTAGTAGAATCTTAAAGCAGTTTTTTAATGTTTTCATATGGGCTGCCACGGACGGCAGCCCAAGGCTGATAGCGAAACGGACTGAGCTTGAAGCCGGTAGGAAAACATCCAAAAACTGCTTTTAATTCTACTTGGCAAATGTAATATGAATGCAATTAATACTAATATTGCTGCTACTGCTATTAAATATACACAACAAATGTCTGCGAGATACACACAGTGCCTTCGAATAGTCAAAGCCGTGAAAGTACACGTGACATATGCTCGTTTGTGGCATTAAGATAATCAGTAATTCTTATCCAATGATGTGATGCCGTGAGCCAAATACTGATACCTTGGGCAGGCAGCTTTAGATTGTTCGATAGCTAGTGCTCCCATGCCTGGCGGCCATCTACATGCTAAAGCCACACCTATTAAGGCTATAGTACATCCGAGAATAGTAACATAAAAAAGAACTACCACAGTTTGTGGTAGTTCTTATGTTAGAAGCAAATATTATTAATCTTCATATCCGTTAGGATTGTTTTTCTGCCATCTCCATGAATCTGCACACATTTCCTTGATGCCATACTCTGCTGTCCAGCCGAGCTCTTCCTTAGCCTTTGTGGCATCTGAATAGCATATTGCAATGTCTCCAGGGCGACGTGGCTTGATAGAATAAGGAATCTTAATGTTGTTGGCTTCCTCAAAATTCTTTACGATATCAAGAACTGAATAGCCTACGCCTGTACCAAGATTGTAAATCTTAAGACCTGCATTTTCTTCAATTTTCTTAAGTGCCTTTACATGACCCTTTGCAAGGTCTACCACATGGATGTAATCACGTACACCTGTACCATCTGGAGTGTCATAATCATTACCAAATACTCCAAGCTCAGGAAGCTTTCCTACTGCAACCTGTGTGATGTATGGCATTAAATTGTTAGGGATTCCGTTAGGATTTTCTCCCATTGTTCCTGATGGATGAGCACCAATTGGGTTAAAATAACGAAGAAGAACTACGTTCCACTCATTATCTGCCTTTTGCATATCAGAAAGAATCTGCTCAAGCATAGACTTTGTCCATCCATAAGGATTTGTGCACTGTCCCTTAGGGCAGTTCTCTGTAATAGGTATCTCTGCTGGATCACCATATACTGTTGCTGATGATGAGAAAATAATATTCTTGCAGTTATGCTTACGCATTACATCTACAAGTGTAAGTGTTCCTGCAATATTGTTCTCATAGTATTCCCAAGGCTTTTGAACAGACTCACCTACAGCCTTAAGACCTGCAAAATGAATACAAGAATCAAGCTGTTCCTTTTCAAAAACCTCGTTCAATCTATCTCTATCTAAGATATCACCTTTGTAAAACTTTACTGGCTTTCCTGTGATAGCCTCAACTCTCTCAAGTGATTTTTCTGAAGCATTGCTAAGATTATCATATACAACAACGTCATAGCCTGCCTGCTGAAGCTCTACACAAGTGTGACTTCCAATGAAGCCTGCTCCGCCTGTAACTAAAATAGCCATAAAAATGTCCTCCTTATGTTTAGTACCATATAATAGATTAGCAGAATGAATCAATTAATTAAATAGATTTACAAGATATTTTTTTGCAAAAACCACTGTAATAATTTACTTTTTTTGAAAAAAATAAAAATCGGTCTAATCAAATGACTAGACCGATTTAACAAACTTTATTAAGCTACCTTAGACTTTGCAACCTCTACAAGCTTTGCAAATCCTTCAGCATCATTAACAGCGAGCTCAGCAAGCATCTTTCTGTTCATCTCAACACCTGCAAGCTTAAGACCATACATGAACTTAGAATATGAAAGTCCATTGATACGAGCTGCAGCATTGATACGAGCAATCCAAAGTGTTCTGAACTGTCTCTTCTTCTGCTTTCTACCAGCATATGATGATGTAAGGGCACGCATAACTGACTGCTTTGCAACACGATACTGCTTGCTTCTAGCGCCTCTGTAACCCTTTGCTAACTTTAATGTTCTATT
>SVES01000023.1 GCA_015057305.1 Pseudobutyrivibrio ruminis
GCTATGTATCTTGCACTTGAGAACTGGGCAAAGGTTACAGGCACATTCAAGATGGAGGCTCACTTCATTTCAAATGTAGATCCTGACGATGCAGCTGCAGTGCTTGCAGGCGTTGATGTTGCTCATTCAATCTTTATCCTTGTTTCAAAGAGTGGTACTACACTTGAGACACTTACAAATGAGTCATTTGTTAAGGATGCCCTTGCAAAGGCAGGCTTAGATGCATCAAAGCACATGATTGCTGTTACATCTGAGACATCACCACTTGCAAAGTCATCTGATTACTTAGATGCATTCTTTATGGATGATTACATCGGTGGCCGTTACTCATCTACATCTTCAGTAGGTGGTGCAGTGCTTTCACTTGCATTTGGTCCAGATGTATTTGCAAGATTCTTAAATGGTGCTCATGCTGAGGACGAGCTTGCAAAGAACACTGATATCCGCAAGAACCCAGCACTTCTTGATGCACTTATTGGTGTTTATGAAAGAAATGTACTTGGCTACGAGTCAACAGCAGTTCTTCCATATTCACAGGCACTTAGCCGTTTCCCAGCTCACTTACAGCAGCTTGATATGGAGTCAAACGGTAAGAGCGTTAACAGATTTGGCGAAAAAGTTGATTATGTTACAGGTCCAGTTATCTTTGGTGAGCCTGGTACAAATGGTCAGCACAGCTTCTACCAGTTATTACATCAGGGAACAAACATCATCCCACTTCAGTTCGTTGGCTTTAAGAAGAGCCAGATGGCAACAGATGTTGTTATCGAAGGCAGCACATCACAGCAGAAGCTTAAGGCTAATGTTGCAGCTCAGATTATGGCTTTCGCTTGCGGCAAGGATGATGACAACAGAAATAAATACTTCGAAGGTAACAGACCTTCTTCAATCATCGTAGGCGAGCAGCTTACACCAGAGACACTTGGTGCACTTCTTGCTCACTTCGAAAATAAGGTTATGTTCCAGGGCTTCGTATGGAATCTTAACTCATTCGATCAGGAAGGTGTTCAGCTTGGTAAGGTACTCGCAAAGAAGGTACTTGCAGGTGACACATCAGATGCTCTTGCAGCATACGCAAAGCTTCTTGATATCTAGTAGCTGCGACTTACCTTGTTATTATTAAATGTTTATTAAAAATGGCTACCCTATATTGCGGTAGCTGTTTTTTTACGTTAGGATATGATTTAGACGTAAATTGGAAGTAGCCGTAACTGGCGTGTGAGGAACTATGGCATATACAGACAAAGAACAAGAATCGGTTAATAAAACATGGGCAGGAGAAAAGGCTAAGCTTTCCCAAATGAGCTTCAAGGAAAAGCTTAGCTACATATTTACCTATTATTGGATACATTTACTTATTATTGTCCTGATAATTGGGGCAATAGGATGGTTTGTACATCATCGCATGACATATGTAGATTACAAGCTATATGGTGTGGTAATCAATTCGGCACAGGTGGATGATTCCTTGGAAAAGACCATGCCAGAGCTTCTCGGAATGGGCAAGCATGAGGGCTTTTCGATTATTGCAGGACTTTCTGGAGATGTTGATGCTAATTCAACTGCTTACTATAATCAAATAGATTTATATACAGTATCAGGGCAGATGGATTTTGCATTTACAGACGAGGAGGGTGTCCAATATCTATGCGATTTAGGCACCCCACTTGATGTTACGGCCGAGCTTCCAGAAAATCTGATGGACCTTTGGAAAAACAGAGAGGCAACTTTTAGCCAAAGAAATGAAAATGACGACACATATTTTGACAATTATGCGGCCATAGATATTTCTGGAACCAAAGTACATGATTTTTTTGGCTTAGATGACAATGTGTGTTATTTGGTGCTTGTTGATTTGTCAGGAAACGAAGACTACATGCAAAATTTTTACCAGCTTATGTATGACATAGAAATGGGGGAATAGAAAATGGGAAGATTTTTTAACAATAAAGTGTTTGACGGAATATCAAAGGTGACTGATGTCATGCTAATAGGATTTTATTTCTTAGTATGCTCTCTTCCAATTTTTACAATGGGTGCCAGTGCCACAGCTTTGTATTATGCCACACACAAATGCATATACAAGGGGCGTGGATATACCACAGAGTTTTTCCACTCATTCAAGGAAAATTTTAAACAGTCAACATTATCATGGCTCGTATTTATTGTGTTGTTTGCCATTCTGACAGGTGATATTTATATTACACGCAAATTTATCCCAGCAGAAAGTCCATTGGCGGCAGCATCAATTTTCTTTACAGTACTATTGGTTTTTTCAATTGTTTGGGCTATATATCATTTTGCATACATCGCCCGTTTTGAAAATGGATTTAAAGAGTCCTTCAAGATTTCAGCTATTTTCATGATAGCAAATATACAGTGGTCAATTGTTATAATTGCTGTAATAATAGCTATGTTATATTTGGTTTATCGCTTTTTGTTTTTATTACTATTTGCACCAGGTATACTTTCTTGTGGGCTTCATCCTATTCTTGAAAAAGTTTTCCGCAAGTATATGTCAGCAGAAGACTTAGCCAAGGAGGATGAGGGTAACTTTTATTAAAATATTTGAACAATATAATGTAGATTTCGAGGACCAGTTATGGATTTCAAATTACATTCAGAGTACAAACCAACAGGTGATCAGCCACAGGCTATTGAGGATTTGGTAAGGGGATTTAAGGAAGGTAACCAGATGCAGACATTGCTTGGTGTTACCGGTTCAGGTAAGACCTTTACCATGGCTAATGTTATTGAGCAGCTCAATAAGCCTACGCTGATCATTGCACATAATAAGACATTGGCAGGTCAGCTTTATTCCGAATTTAAGGAATTCTTTCCGGAAAATGCTGTAGAGTATTTTGTGTCCTACTATGATTATTATCAGCCAGAGGCCTATGTGCCTAGCACGGATACTTACATTGCCAAGGATTCTTCTATTAATGATGAGATAGATAAGCTGCGACTTTCTGCCACAGCATCCCTGTCAGAAAGACGTGATGTTATCATTGTTTCTTCAGTTTCCTGCATTTATGGCATTGGTGAGCCAGATGATTTTCAAAACATGATGGTTAGCCTGCGCCCAGGGGATATGAAAGACAGAGATGATGTTATTCATGAGTTGATTAACATTCAGTATCAGCGCAACGATATGGATTTTGACCGTGGTACATTTAGAGTGCGTGGAGATACACTTGAGGTTATCCCTGCCAACACCAGCGATTACGGCATCCGCATTGAGTTCTTCGGTGACGAGATAGACCGCATCTGCGAGACAGATATTATGACAGGGCAGGTGAAGCGTGAGCTTGAGCACGTGGCGATTTTCCCTGCCAGTCATTATGTTATCCCACAGGATAAGATTAACTCAGCCTGCGCCAGCATTGAGGCAGAGCTTGACGAGAGGGTAAAGTTCTTTAAATCCGAGGATAAGCTGATTGAGGCTCAGCGTATAGCAGAGCGTACTAATTTTGATATAGAAATGCTTCGTGAAACAGGATTTTGCTCAGGTATTGAGAACTACAGTAGGCACATGACCAATCAGCAGCCGGGAGAGCCACCTAAATGCCTGATTGACTATTTTGATGATGATTTCCTTATTATAGTGGACGAGAGTCACATCACACTTCCTCAGATAAGGGGCATGTTTGCAGGTGACCAGGCTCGTAAAAAGACATTGGTAGAATATGGCTTCCGTTTGCCATCAGCCCTTGATAACAGACCACTTAACTTTGGTGAGTTCGAATCAAAGATTGACCAGATTATGTTTGTAAGCGCAACACCTGGTGATTACGAGGAAGAGCATGAGCTTCTCAGGACAGAGCAGGTTATCAGGCCTACAGGCTTACTTGATCCTGAGGTAGAGGTAAGGCCGGTTGAGGGGCAGATTGATGACCTATTCAACGAAATCCAAAAGGAAGTTGAAAAGAAAAATAAGGTAATGATTACCACACTTACCAAGCGAATGGCGGAGGACCTTACAGATTATCTGGCAGAGCTTGGCGTGCGGGTTAAATACATGCATTCTGATATAGATACCATGGAGCGTGCAGAAATCATCAGGGATTTGCGTCTGGATGTTTTTGATGTACTGGTAGGAATTAACCTTCTAAGAGAGGGCTTGGATATTCCTGAGATTACGCTGGTTGCAATACTTGATGCTGATAAGGAGGGCTTCCTTAGAAGTGAGCGCTCACTGATTCAGACTATAGGACGTGCCGCACGTAATAGCGAAGGCCATGTTATCATGTACGCTGATACCATGACAGAATCCATGGAAAAGGCTATTTCAGAGACAGAGCGTCGTCGTGAGATTCAAAAGGCCTACAATAAGGAACATGGCATCACTCCAAAGACTATCCAAAAATCTGTCCGTGAGCTTATATCTATCTCAAAGGATATTGCCCACAAGGAGATGCAGTTTAAGAAGGATCCTGAGGAGATGGATAAGACAGAGCTTGAGAAGCTCATAGCAGACATCCAGAAGAAGATGCAAAAGGCTGCCGCAGAGCTTAACTTCGAGGCTGCCGCTGAATACCGCGACAAGATGGTTGAATTGAAACAGATGTTGAGGGATTTATAAAATGAAAGAAAGAAAATATATAAAAATAAAAGGAGCTAACGAGCACAACCTTAAAAACGTTAGTCTGGATATCCCCCGTGACGAGTTCGTTGTCCTTACAGGTTTGTCAGGCTCAGGAAAATCATCCTTAGCCTTTGATACAATATTTGCAGAGGGGCAGCGTAGATACATGGAATCTCTTTCCAGCTACGCCCGCCAGTTCTTAGGCCAGATGGAAAAGCCTAATGTAGAGCACATGGAAGGTATGCCACCTGCTATTTCCATCGACCAGAAGAGTACTAACCACAACCCACGTTCCACAGTAGGAACAGTTACAGAGATATATGATTATATGCGACTCCTGTACGCTAGATGCGGTGTGCCACACTGTCCTAACTGTGGCAAGCCAATCAGCAAGCAGACAGTAGACCAAATGGTGGATGCCATCATGGCACTTCCAGAGCGCACTAAGATACAGCTACTTGCACCTGTTGTTAGAGGTCGCAAGGGTACCCATGAAAAGCTTTTTGAAAAGGCTAAGAAATCAGGCTACGTCCGTGTGAATGTAGACGGAAATGTGTACGACCTTTCCGAGGAAATCAAGCTTGATAAGAATATCAAGCACAACATTGAGATAGTGGTAGACCGTCTTGTTGTAAAGGAAGGCATCGAAAAGCGTCTTACTGATTCTATCGAAGCAGTGCTGAAGCTGGCTGAGGGACTGATGATTGTAGATGTTATTGATGGCGAGCAGATTCGTTTTTCAGAGGGATTTTCATGTCCAGACTGTGGCATCAGCATTGATGAGGTGGAGCCTAGAAGCTTCTCCTTCAACAATCCATTCGGTGCCTGCCCAGAGTGCTTTGGTTTGGGCTATAAGATGGAATTTGATGAAGATCTTATGATTCCTGATAAATCACTTTCCTTTAACGAAGGTGCGGTACAGGTAATAGGTTGGCAGTCATCTAACAAGAACACCAGCTTTGCCCACGCTTTACTGGAGGCCCTTGCAAAGGAGTACGATTTCTCTTTGGATACTCCATATAAGGATTTGCCAGAGAATATCCGCCACATGTTTATCCACGGTTTTGACCGTTCGGTAGATGTACACTACCAGGGCCAGCGAGGCAGAGGTGTATATCCTACAGTTTTCGAGGGACTTATTGAAAATGTTAATCGCAGATATAAGGAAACCTTCTCAGAAACTGCGAAAAAGGAATACGAAGAGTTCATGTTTTACAGTGATTGCCCATGTTGTCATGGTCAGCGTCTGAAGAAGGAATCACTGGCAGTTACCTTAGATGACAAGAACATTTTTGAAATGACCCAGTATCCTGTACATGAGCTTTATAACATGATAGATAATCTGCATCTTACTGAGCAGCAGAAAAAGATTGGTGCTGTTGTATTAAAGGAGATTAAGGCAAGGCTTAAATTCATGGTTGATGTAGGCCTCGATTACCTTACACTTAGCCGTGCTACAGCTACACTTTCAGGTGGTGAGGCTCAGCGTATTCGTCTTGCCACACAGATTGGCTCAGGCCTGGTTGGTGTTGCTTACATATTAGATGAGCCATCAATTGGTCTGCACCAGAAGGATAACGATAAGCTGTTAGCATCCCTTAAGGGCCTTAGAGACCTGGGCAACACACTTATCGTAGTAGAGCATGATGCGGATACTATGAAGGCTGCGGATTATCTTGTGGATATCGGCCCTCGCGCTGGTAAGGATGGTGGAGAAGTCATTGCAGCAGGTACACCTGAGGAAATCATGGCTTGCCCAGATTCCATCACAGGCCAGTATCTTAGCGGCAAGCTGTGCATCCCGGTTCCTAAGGAGCGTAGGCAGCCAACTGGTTGGCTGACGATTAAGGGTGCAAGGGAGCACAACCTTAAGAATATAGATGTGGATATTCCGCTTGGAATCATGACAGTTGTTACAGGTGTTTCAGGTTCAGGAAAGAGTTCGCTGATTAACGAAATCCTTTACAAGGATTTGGCAAAGCGCCTTAACCGTGCCAGAAAGGTGTCTGGTAAGCATGATGATATTATTGGAACAGAGGCACTTGATAAGGTTATTGATATCGACCAGTCACCTATTGGACGTACCCCTCGTTCTAATCCTGCCACATACACAGGTGTATTCGACCTGATTCGTGACCTTTTTGCAGGAACAACTGAGGCAAAGGAGCGTGGCTACAGCAAAGGAAGATTTTCTTTCAATGTAAAGGGCGGTCGATGCGAAGCCTGCTCTGGTGATGGTATTATCAAGATTGAGATGCATTTCCTTCCAGATGTGTACGTGCCTTGCGAGGTTTGCGGTGGCAAGAGATACAACCGTGAGACACTTGAGGTTCATTATAAAGGAAAGACAATCTACGATATACTAGACATGACAGTTGAGGAGGCAGTGGAATTTTTCAAAAACGTTCCAAGTATCCTTAACAAGATTCAAAGTCTGTATGATGTAGGCCTTGGATATATTAAGCTAGGCCAGCCATCCACAACTTTGTCAGGTGGTGAGGCACAGCGTATCAAGCTTGCTACAGAGCTTTCCAGAAGAGCCACAGGCAAGACCATCTACATATTAGATGAGCCTACCACTGGTCTTCATTTTGATGATGTTAACAAGCTTGTAGAAATTATGCGTAAGCTTTCTGACTCCGGAAATACGGTAGTAGTTATCGAGCACAACTTGGATGTAATCAAGTGTGCTGACTATATTATCGATATGGGACCAGACGGCGGGGATAGAGGTGGTACTGTTATAGCGAAGGGTACACCAGAAGAAATTGTGAAGGTAAAGAAAAGCTATACAGGTCAATATTTAAAAGAATATTTACCAGCCTCAAAAATGAAAAAGTGAGTAATTTTGTCCATATTGTGAAATTTTTTCATAATCTTCACTCAGTCTTCACATAAGAGGGTTATATTACTTCATGTACTAGCGGAAAGCTAATACCAAATTTTTCATAACTCAGCGACCAAGGGACACTTTGGTCGCACTCCCCGAATGTTGCACCAGTGCTTAGCTGCACTGGTGTTTTTTATACTTGAATAATGGAAATTTTCGTATATAATAGAAACGTGAAATTGCGTTTTTCTGTCCTAAAAGGGCAGTTATAATACTTTATTTTCAGTAAATAGAAAGGATTATACACATGGCAGCATCAGATATAGGAATTGATTTGGGTACAGCAAGTGTTCTTGTTTATGCTAAGGGCAAGGGCGTTGTTTTAAAAGAGCCTTCAGTAGTGGCTTTTGATAGAGATACTAATAAGATTAAGGAAATTGGCGAGGAAGCACGTCTTATGATTGGACGTACTCCTGGCAATATTGTGGCAGTTCGTCCACTTCGTCAGGGTGTTATCTCTGACTATACAGTTACTGAGAAAATGATTAAATACTTCGTTCAGAAGGCAATGGGCAAGAAAAGCTACCGTAAGCCTCGTATTGCGGTGTGTGTTCCTTCTGGAGCAACAGAAGTAGAAAAGCGTGCCGTTGAGGATGCAGCCTTTGCAGCAGGCGCACGTGATGTAAAGATTATCGAGGAGCCTATTGCAGCAGCAATTGGTGCAGGTATCGATATTTCACTTCCTATGGGAAATATGATTGTAGATATAGGTGGTGGTACAGCGGATATTGCTGTTATTTCCCTTGGTAGCTCAGTTGTCAGCACATCTATCAAGGTGGCTGGTGATGATTTTGATGAAGCAATCGTTCGTTACATGAGAAAGAAGCACAATCTTCTTATTGGTGAGCGCACAGCAGAAGATATCAAAATCAAGATAGGTCGTTGCTTCCCTCTTGGAGAGGCAGAGACTATGGATGTTAGAGGACGTAATCTTGTTTCAGGTTTACCTAAGACCATCACTGTATCTTCTGAGGAAACTGAGGAAGCTCTTAAGGAATCTACAATGCAGATTGTTGAAGCTATCCACTCAGTACTTGAAAAGACTCCACCAGAACTTGCAGCGGATGTTGCTGATAGAGGAATCGTTCTTACAGGTGGCGGTGCACTTCTTCGCGGCCTTGAGGAGCTTATCGAAGACCGTACAGGTATCAATACAATGACTGCTGATGAGGCTACTACTTGCGTAGCTATTGGTACAGGTCGTTACGTAGAACTTCTTTCAGACGAATAATTATTTGATTTTCCTACCCCTATTTATAAAATTTTTTATAAATAGGGGTTAATTTTATTTTAAAGTATCCGATAAATGGGATGAAGAGAATTATAATCAGCTTTCTCAAAAGGAGAATAACATGGTAAAAGGTCTATATACAGCCTATACAGGTATGGTGAATGAACAGAGGAGATTGGAGGTTTTAACCAACAATTTAGCAAATTCAAACACCACTGGATATAAAAAAGAGGGCATGGTAGCCCAGGCCTTTGATGAACGCTTGGCAATTAAAATAAAAGATACATCTACCTTTGCTAACAGACCTGAGGGAATAGGATATATTTCATTAGGAACCAAAATAGGAGAAACCTATACAAACTGGGAGCAGGGAGCATTTCAGATTACAGATAAACCATCAGATTTAGCTATTTCAGGACGGGGCTTTTTCGCTATAGAATTTACCAACAAAGCAGGTGAGACATCTGTAAAATACACAAGAGATGGTGGATTTACGGTTGATAATGAAGGCTACCTTAGAACTTCAGATGGAGATTATGTCCTCAATGAAGAAGGAGCATTAAACACACTGTATGGTGAGGACTACAGAGTACAGATAGACCCAAATCTTCCATATGGAGTGGCGGCGGATGGTTCCATTTCTCAAGACGGAGAAGTGGTTGCTACTATAGGGCTTGTAGATGTTTCTGATTATGATTACATAAATAAATATGGTGAAAATCTTTATGATTTAATAGACGGTGGTCAGATTGTAGAGAGTGAAGGCTATATAGAGCAAGGCATGATTGAATCTTCAAATGTTAATGTAGTAGATGAAATGGTCAACATGATACAAATTGCCCGTGCTTATGAAGCTGGACAAAAAATGATTCAAACAGAGGATTCAACTCTTGATAAAACCGTAAATAATGTAGGAAGCGTAAGATAAGCCAGGGATAACCAAGGGGGTACAGACATATGATGAGATCACTTTGGGCTGCAGCTTCAGGAATGAAGGGACAGCAAACAGCCGTAGATACAATTGCAAATAACTTAGCAAATGTTAATACTACTGCATATAAAGCACAAACAACACAGTTTAAAACATTATTATATCAGACAATGCAATCAACTAGCACAAATGCGCAGGGCGAGACTAAGCCAACCAGTGCACAGGTTGGTCTTGGAACTCGAGTTGCTTCTTTGAATAGTAATTTTACTCAAGGTCCACAGCTTGCCAGCGATAGCAATACAGCTATGTGTATCATAGGTGAAGGCTTCTTTGCCGTACAGGATGGTGAAGAAACACATTACACCAGAAATGGTAATTTCACTTGGGCTTTGGATGCCGATGGAAATAGAGTGCTTACAACATCAGAGGGATACAAGGTTTTAGATCAACAAGGTAACCCTATTGCAATTCCAAATACGGCAGGCACACAAAACTTTGCTGTAAATATTGATGATGGCACAATTTCTTATAGAAACAATCAAGGTCAGACGGTTGCTACTGGTCAAGCAATAGCTCTTTACCAGTTCACAAACAAGGTTGGTCTTGATAAGATAGGCGAAAATCTTTATGATGTAACTAACGCGTCAGGTGAGCCTATATCTGAATGGAACACAAATGGAGTAATTAGAAGCCAAATAGCTCAGAACTATTTGGAGGGCTCAAATGTAAATGTAGCTGATGAAATGGTTAATCTTATTATTTCTCAGCGTGCGTATGAGATGAATTCAAAGGCTATTACAACTTCAGATACTATGCTGGAGCAAGCTAATAACCTGAAGAGATAAATTGTTGCTTTTGTTTCATTAACAGGGGGATAGAAAAATGGATGCAATGAGTATGAACACGTATTTGCAAACGCAGTACAACAATCAAACCAAGGCATTGGCAGAATCAACTGCCAAATCAATCAGTGGTATTTCTGAAACATCGTCTAAGGAAGAAATCGAAGATGCGGTAAAAGGTTTCGAAACTTATATGATGGAACAGGTAATCAAGGAAGTGAAGGATACCTTTGTAAACGAGGAAGAAAAGGATGATAGCATTTCTATGTACAAGGATTTGTATATGGATTCTGCTATTACGGAAATTGCTTCACAGCTTGTTGACCAAATTGGAGGAGATGTCACCGAAGATTTTGTTGATCAGATAATGAGAAACTATGGAATTACAGGAACAACCAGTGCATCATCTGACAACACAGGACTGGACAATACAACAGTTTCTGATGACATTGCCGAATTAAATGCTTCAACAGTAACAGCGGTACAGGCTTAGATTTATGTTATTAAAACGCCATGTGGCTAGATAGCTACATGGCGTTTTTTGTGTTATTATAAACCCTATGGAAGAATTAACAGGATATGTAGAAAATATAATATTTAGAAACAGTGATAATGGATATACAGTGCTGGATTTTGTTTCTGACGAGGAACTTATTACCTGTACCGGAATATTTCCAGTGGTTGGGGAGGGAGAAAATCTTCTATTGAAGGGGGATTTTATTGATCACCCAACCTACGGAAGGCAGTTTAAGGTGGCTAGTTATGAGGTGGAAGCACCAGCAGATGAGCTTTCTATGGAAAGGTATCTGGGGTCTGGAGCCATTAAAGGTATCGGCCCAAAGCTTGCTGCGAGAATTGTTAAGAAGTTTGGCGCAGATACCTTCAGAATTATAGAAGATGAGCCTGAACGTTTGGCGGAGGTAAAAGGTATTTCAAATACCAAAGCTATGGAAATATCCGACCAGATTGTTGGGGCAAAGGATATTCGAAACGCTATTATTTTTCTTGATAAATACGGTCTTCATGGTAACAAGGCTATAAAAATTTATAATCGCTTCGGGAACGAGATTTATAATGTTATCCAGAATAATCCTTACAAGCTGGCGGACGAAATATCTGGCATAGGCTTTAGAACTGCTGATGAGATAGCAGGGCAAGTGGGGATAAAGGTAGATTCGGAATTCAGAATAAAGGGCGGCTTGCAGTATGTCTTGAGTCAGGGCGCAGGGGCAGGGCATACCTTTCTTCCAATGGAGACGCTGGTAAGAATGGCCCAGGATTTATTAAAGGTGGATCCAGAATCCATTGAAGCTCAGATAACGAATCTTGCAATGGATAATAAAATTGTTATTAAAAAGGTTGAAAATGGCGAAAAGCAAATCTATTCTAAGTCATTCTATAGGATGGAAGAGTCTATTGCTGGTATGCTAAAGGAATTGGATGTTAAATATAAGGTGGATAAAGCTGATCTAACTAACACAATTGAGCGTATCGAAGAGGAAGTTAATATTCAACTGGATGACTTGCAGAAAAATGCTGTAATTGCAGCAGCCGAAAGAGGATTGTTTGTACTGACAGGTGGACCTGGTACAGGAAAAACTACCACGATTACAACTATGATTAAGCTCTTTGAGAATGAGGGCTACGATATATTTTTAGGAGCTCCAACAGGGCGTGCCGCCAAAAGAATGAGTGAGGCTACTGGTTATGAAGCACGCACTATCCACAGAATGTTAGAGGTCACAGGAAATATTAGTGATGAGGATGACACTGCCTCCTTTGCTCGTTTCGAAAGAAATGAAACTAACCCACTTGAATGTGATGTTATCATTATTGATGAGATGTCAATGGTAGATGTATCGCTAATGTATGCTTTGCTGAAAGCAATTTCTCCTGGTACAAGATTGATACTTGTAGGTGATGAACATCAGCTTCCTAGTGTTGGCCCTGGAAATGTCTTAAAAGATATTCTCGCATCAAGTAAATTCACCTCAGTAACGCTGGAAAAAATATTCCGTCAGGCACAGGAAAGCGATATAGTTATGAATGCTCACAAAATTCACCAAGGGGAGCATGTTGCGTTAGATAATCAGTCGAAAGATTTCTTTTTCCTGAAAAGAGAGGATGCGGATACCATAATTAAGGTAATGCTTACCTTGATAAGAGACAAGCTGCCTAAATATGTAGGTGCAGGGATAAATGATATTCAGGTTCTTACACCGACAAGAAAGGGACTAATTGGAGTTGAGCGATTGAATGGCATATTGCAAAATTTCCTAAATCCACCATCTTCATCCAAAAAGGAATGGAATGGTGATACCAGAACCTTTCGTGAAGGTGACAAGGTAATGCAGATACGAAATGACTATCAGCTGGAGTGGGAAGTTACAGGAAACTATAATATTACTGTGGAAAAGGGGTTAGGCGTCTTTAATGGAGATGTTGGCATAATTAAGAGCATTAATGATTTTGGAAAATCTCTAACAGTTGAGTACGAGGAAGGAAAGCAGGTGGTATATCCATTTGCTAATTTGGACGAACTAGAGCTGGCGTATGCCATAACTATACATAAATCCCAAGGCTCGGAATATCCAGCCATAGTAATGCCCATTATTGAGGGCCCTAAAATGCTAATGAATAGAAATATATTATACACGGCGATTACAAGGGCAAAAAAATGCGTTACCATGGTAGGTAACGCAGATGTGTTTTATTCTATGGTGGATAATATCTCTCAGGCTCGCCGCTATTCTGGTCTTAAAGAAAGAATAGCAGAGGCCTTTATAGAATAGATTTGATGAACAAATCCTTGTAGGCGCTGTCAGCAAGATTTATTATATCACCACTATCAAGCTGTATTACAGGTCGTGAAAGGCTACTCTTATTGATGTAGACCACGCGGCCTGTTTTTGCGTTATTAAGAATAATGCGACTATTATTATAAGTGCTGGCAATATGCTCCAAGAATGTAAGAACAAATTTTGTGTGATATTTGTTCAAGCCATCCTTTTCGAATTCGTAGATTACCTGGAAAGAACAAAGTGGATCCCTGTGTGCTCTTGCACTAGTCATAGCATCATATACATCTGCAATGGCAATAATGCTTGCAAAATCATCAACCTCATCCTCCATAAGCCCACGAGGATAGCCACTGCCATCACTGCGCTCGTGGTGCTGCAAGGCGGCGGCTAAAATGCGGGAATCAAAGCCTTTATTGTTGAGTAGCTTTTTACCCAGCAAAGGATGGGATTTCATTAATTGAAATTCTTCGTCGGTGTATTTGCCTGGCTTATTTAAAATTTCATCAGGAATCTGGGTCTTACCTATGTCATGAAGTAAGCCAGCTAAAGTCAAAACGTTTAAATCATTGCGTGAAAAATGTAACCATTTTCCAATCACTCGAGCTATTAATGCAACGTTTAAAGAGTGAGAATATATTGGATCTTCAAGATTGCGCATATTAGACAACATATCAAAAAGCTCCAGAGTACTGTTGGATTTGAAAAGAGTTTCGCAATTTTCCAACATCATATCTGCACATTCAGCCCCGCCACCAGCAATAATAGCATCAAAATTTTCTTTTAAGTAGGCAATGTTTAAGGCATAGTCTGACTGAAATTTTTGAAATTTAGGAGAAGCCTTTAAACGTTGTGTGTATGTGATTTGATCACTTACAATTGTTTTTTCAGGGGCTTTTGGTGCACTAACTTCAGCAGGCTGAGGCTCAGGTTTTGCTTCAACGATTGGATCTTCTACATTTACTGATTCAATTCTATAAAAAGTTAACTTGGCAATCAGCTGATTGGTAAGTCGTTCTCCTGCTTTGGCAATGACTTGACCGCGTTTTGTTGTAATTGGTCCGGCTGTAATCATGCCGGCTTTTAAGTTTTCAACTGTTAATGTTGTCATAATGTTTACCTTATTTTAACTATTGATATATATAAATTTTAACAGAAATTGATATGCAAGCAATCATTTTCTTGTTTTTTTTACATTGGTTCCAATAGTTACAAAAGTTTTAATATGTATATTGAAAGAGCCTAATTAGAGGATGTATACTTATTAAGCTTAGGCAATATAGATTTTTATAGAAAGAGAGTCAAAAAATGGAAAAGTTACTTTTTACTTCAGAGTCAGTAACAGAAGGCCATCCAGATAAGGTATGTGATGCCATATCTGATGCTATCCTTGATGCTTGTATGGCAGCTGATCCAATGAGCCGTGTGGCTTGTGAGACTGCTTCTTGTACAGGATTCGTTCTTGTAACAGGCGAAATCACAACAAAGGCACAGCTTGATGTTCCTGCTATTGTTCGCAAGACTCTTCTTGAAATCGGTTATGACGATGGAAAGAAAGGCATCGATGGAAACTCTTGCGCTGTTATGGTCGCTCTTGATCAACAATCCGCTGACATTGCTATGGGTGTTGACAAGGCTCTTGAGGCAAAGGAAGGTTCACTTACAGACGACCTGGATACAGGTGCTGGTGACCAGGGTATGATGTTCGGTTACGCTACTAACGAAACAAAAGAACTCATGCCTTATCCTATTTCTCTTGCTCATAGACTTGCTCTTCAGCTTACCAATGTCCGCAAAGATGGTACACTTAGCTACCTTCGCCCAGACGGCAAAACACAGGTATCTGTAGAGTATGACGAGGCTGGCAAGCCTGTTAGACTTGAGGCTGTAGTTTTATCTACTCAGCATGATGAAGATGTTACTCAGGAACAGATTCACGCAGATATTAAGAAATACGTATTCGATCCAATTCTCCCTAAGGAGATGATTGATGACAAGACAAAGTTCTTCATCAACCCAACAGGCCGTTTCGTAATTGGTGGTCCACACGGTGATGCAGGTCTTACAGGCCGCAAGATTATCGTTGATACTTACGGTGGAATGGCTCGTCATGGTGGCGGTGCATTCTCAGGTAAGGATTGCACTAAGGTAGACCGTTCAGCAGCTTATGCAGCACGTTATGTTGCAAAGAATATTGTTGCAGCAGGTCTTGCTGACAAGTGTGAGATTCAGCTTTCATACGCTATTGGCGTTGCAGAGCCTACATCTATCATGGTAGACACATTTGGTACAGGTAAGCTTTCAGATGACAAGATAGTTGATATTGTTCGTGAGAACTTCGATCTTCGTCCAGCAGGAATTATCAAGATGCTTGACCTTCGTCGTCCAATCTACCGCCCAACAGCAGCTTATGGACACTTTGGTCGTACAGATGTTGATTTACCTTGGGAGCATACAGATAAGGTTGATGCATTAAAGAAATATCTTTAAAAATATCAATATGCTATAATAAAAGCAGTCACGTGGGGTGACTGCTTTTTTAATGAGGGTTGATATGAAACTAAAAAACAGACTTATAATATCATTTTTAATAATCACAATCGTTCCAGTAGTTATTTTCAGCGCCCTAATGCTGGGCTTAAAGGGAATTGTAAAGGAAGCTACGGAAGAACAGCTCTTTGCAAATGAAATTATCCATTCTGTCAAGAATTATATGGATGAAGCAGGTAAGTTTGATGAGCTGGTGATGAACTTCTGTGTGGCAGAGTTTGTTATTCTGATGCTGACTGCGATAATTATGGTGGTATGGATTTATAAGGGAATTGCACCCCAGCTGAAAATGCTCAAGATTGCGGCAAACAACATCAAGGAAGGAAACTTGGATTTTAGCGTAGCATCCACTGGTAAGGACGAGATGAGCGAGCTTTGCAACGCTTTTGAGGATATGCGAATCCGTCTTAAGAATAATGCTAAAGACAGACTTGAGGATGAAGCTGAGCAGAGGGCACTAATATCTAATATCGCCCACGACCTTAAAACACCAATCACCGCTATAAAGGGCTATGCCGAAGGTATGCTTGATGGAGTGGCAGATACACCAGAAAAACAAGAAAAATATATTCGTACCATATACAATAAAGCTGGAGAAATGAATACTCTAATAAACGAGTTGACCTTGTATTCTAATATTGATACAAATAAGATACCCTACAATTTTCAAAAGCTTAATTTGCATGCGTATTTTGGGGATTGTATAGAGGAATTGGGAATGGATTTAGAAAACCAGCATATAAGGCTGGATTATGCGAATTTCGTTGACCCAGATGTGCTTATCATTGCCGACCCAGAACAGTTAAAGAGAATCATTCACAATATTGTTAGTAATTCAGTTAAATATATGCGGGCAGATGTAGCTTCGAGAGTTGGAATTATTATTAAGGACGTAGGAGATTTTGTTCAAATAGAAATTTCTGATAATGGCAAGGGTATTGCCACCCACGATTTGCCATATGTTTTTGATAGATTTTATCGTGCTGATACCTCCCGTAATTCTGCGGCAGGTGGAAGTGGCATAGGTCTTTCGATTGTTAAGAAAATTGTTGAAGATCATGGCGGAAAAATATGGGTTACCAGCAAAGAAAATGAAGGCACAACAATGTATTTTGTCATAAGAAAGTTCATTGAAAATGAGGAGGCATATTAATGAGTAGGATACTTTTAATCGAAGATGAGGAAGCAATTGCTGAGCTTGAAAAGGATTACCTTGAGCTTTCCAATTTTGAGGTAGATATAGAGGCAGATGGAGAAAAGGGCTTGCAGAAGGCATTGGCAGGAAATTACGATATGTACATCTTGGATTTAATGCTTCCTGGAATAGATGGCTTTGAGTTGTGTAAGCGTATTCGTGAGGTTAAGAATGTACCAATCCTTATGGTTACAGCCAAAAAGGAGGAGATTGATAAAATCAGAGGCCTTGGCCTTGGTGCAGATGACTACATTACAAAGCCTTTTTCACCTAGCGAGCTTGTTGCCCGTGTAAAGGCTCACTTGGCCAGATATGAAAGACTGGTTCAGTCTCCAGCAATTCAGAAGAATGAAATCAGCATCCGCGGTCTCAGAATTGACAAGGCCAGCCGCCGTGTATGGATTAATGGCGAGGAAAAGGTTTTCACAGCAAAAGAATTTGATCTTTTGACATTCCTTGCAGAGAATCCTAACGTAATCTACTCCAAGGAGCAGCTTTTCGAAACTTTGTGGGGAGAGGAATCTATTGGAGATATTTCAACGGTTACTGTTCATGTAAATAAGATAAGAGAAAAGATAGAACTTAACACTTCTAAACCACAGTATATAGAAACAATTTGGGGTGTCGGCTACCGATTTAAGGTCTAATAGTATATAATTATATATGTTAATTATTTTAAGGGGGAGATTACTATGGACATAGTTTTTGAAGACGAGAGTATACTTGTATGTTATAAGCCAGCTGGTATAGCGACTCAGACAAAGAGTGTTGGGGAGAAGGACATGCTTAGTCTGGTGAATAATTATCTTGCTGGCAATAATGAGGCACCTACTGCCCACGTGGTGCATAGACTTGACCAGCCAGTTGAAGGAATTATGGTTTTTGCAAAGACCGCAGAGGCTGCAAATAAGTTGACTAAGCAAATTACAGAACATACATTCAGGAAAAAATATTATGCAATAATAAATAGAGAGTCATTTCCAGATGAAGGCGAGCTTGTGGATTATCTAGTAAAGGACAATCGGACAAATCTTTCTAAAGTTGTTAAGGAAACTGACCCAAGGGCCAAAAAGGCTATACTCAGATATCGAGTGGTTGAGCAATGGGACGACAGAAAGCTCTTAGATATTGATTTATATACTGGTAGGCATCATCAGATTAGGGCGCAACTGGCCAGTAGAACAGCTCCTATATTAGGAGATGTGAAATATGGAGGTGTATCCACAGGCCACAATTTGGCTTTGTGTTCATACTTTATAGGGTTTAATCACCCGGTTACAGGTGAAAGAATGGGATTTGATGTGCGACCAAAAGGAGAGGATTTTGCTGATAGCAAAGTGGCAGGCTAACTAGAACGGGGGGAGACATTTGATCAGGCTATACGCATTACTATTTATGCTCACGGCTTTTATATTATTGGCGTGTGCAGTATATATAGGTACAAAACACACAATTAGAAATAATAAGCTACGGATATCAATAATGCAATTGTTTACTATTGCAATAGTTACCTGTGCAGCTTATACATATGCAATTATAACAGGCGATATAAAGCGTGCAGAAATTGGTTACGCTATTTATTTTGCTGGAATCGACTGGATTTTAATTGCATTTCTTTCTTATGCACGTCAGTACACTAGAGTATGGTTGGATAGTTATGCAGCCCCACTGATAACTGTTACAATTGCCGTAGTAGATAATATTAGCTTGTTTTCAAATTATAAATGGCATCATGCATTTATCCTTAAAGAAAAGTATCTAGGCCCCAATGATTGGTTTTACGCCTTTGATATCAACGATTATTATTTAGTGCATTTAACCTATTGCTACATAATAGTTGCGCTGATTGTGGCAATATTTATAAAAAAGACCATACAAACCAGTGGCTTCCATAGAAACAGATATTCAGCAATTTTGATAATGTTTTTAGGAATAATTCTGCTGAATGTATTGTATTTGTTCTTTGATTACCCTGTGGATGTGTCAATTTGCTTTTATGCAATTGGCGCTGCCTTTGTTGGTTATTATTCCTTACTGTACAATCCCAAAACCTTTGTGGAATATATGCTCACCACCATTACAGAGCGTATGGAATGTGCTCTGATAGCCTTTGACGAAAATGATAATTGCATTTATTCCAACCAGTTTGCAAACAGGCTATTCTGCCCCACTGGAGATAAGAAAATTCATGAGGACAGATTTAGAAAATGGAGAGTAGGCAAGGAAACCAATTCTATATCTAATACAAGCTGGAATGAAGTATACAATATAGATGGTGATGAATACCGTTTTGATGTGCATTTTAACAAGATATACGATAAAAAAGGATATTACTGCGGTTGTTATTTATCCTTCTATGATGTGACTGGCGATTACATAGCATACGAGGAAGAAAAATATCGAAATAGTCACGATAGTCTGACTGGAGCTCTGAATAGAGAAGGATTTTTTGAAGAGGTTAGAAAAATCCTGAATGAAAACCAGGGCGTTGAATATGTTATGGTTTGCTGCAATATCAAGGGCTTTAAACTGATTAACGATATTTTTGGTCCGGAAGAAGCAGATCAATTATTAATTAGGTGCGCAGATACAATAAGAGAAAAAATAAGAAAAGGTTCGACCTTTGCAAGACTCGATGCAGACCGATTTGCAGTTCTAATGCCGAAAAGCAGATACACTGAAGAACTGTTCATGACTGGAATGAACCGGGTAAGTAGCTACATTGATAATGCTCAGTATAGAATGGTTATTCTTGTGGGTGTCTATGATATTTTTGATAGAGAGGCGCCTGTGATTTCCATGGTGGATGGGGCGTTTTTGGCCATAGATTCAATACGCAATAATTTTAAAAACTCGATTGCATATTATGGTGATATGCTCCGACATGAATATATGACAGAGCAAAAAATCATTAGTGAATTTGAGGAGGCTTTACAGACAGGGCAATTTGCAATGTTCCTGCAGCCTATTGTTAATGCCGACAAAAAGGTGGTTATTGCAGAGGCGCTTGTTAGATGGATTCATCCTGACAGAGGAATTATTTCACCAGCTTCATTTATTCCACTGTTAGAAAAAACCGGGTATATATATAAGCTGGATATGTATATATGGGAGCAGGCTGTTAGACGACTTGCATACTGGGATTCCTTAGGACATGGAGAGCTTTCTATTTCTGTTAATATTTCAGTGAAGGATTTCTATTACATTGATTTGTATGAAACTCTAGTAGGACTTGTGGAAAAATATAGCATTGCACCACAACGCCTAAAGCTGGAGATTACAGAGTCTGTATTTATGACAGAAAAAGAAAGACAAATAGAAATTATTAATTCTCTTAAGGAATATGGATTCCTTATTGAAATAGATGATTTTGGAAGCGGATACTCCTCATTAAATATGCTAAAGGAAGTTCCAGCCGATATACTAAAAATGGATATGGCATTTTTGTCAATAGAAGAAAAAAATGCAAGGAAGGGTAGAAAGATTGTTAACACTATCGTTGCCCTGGCTAAAGCCCTTGATATGTTAGTGATAATTGAAGGGGTAGAAACTCAGAGTCAGGTAGACTACTTGAGCCAGACTGGAGCTGATTATTTGCAGGGCTATTTCTTTGATAAACCACTTCCAGTTAAGAGATTTGAAGAATTTTATTTAGATTAATAACAGGTCCACTTCTTGCTAGGGGTGGACTTGTTTTATTTTTTGTATTAAAATGGAAAAGCTATTTGTAGGTAGCGTTTAATAAAATGTAGATAAGGAGATTAAAATGGCACAGGAAAAAAAGCTGGTAGAAGCGATTACCTCTATGTCTGAGGATTTCGCACAGTGGTATACCGATGTAGTTGTTAAGGCTGATTTGATTGCGTATTCATCAGTAAAAGGATGCATGATTATCAAGCCCGATGGTTATGCTATCTGGGAAAATATCCAGCACGAGTTAGACAGAAGATTCAAAGAGACAGGAGTACAAAATGTATATATGCCGATGTTTATTCCTGAGAGTCTTCTTCAGGTTGAGAAGGATCATGTTGAGGGATTTGCACCAGAGGTAGCTTGGGTTACACATGGTGGTCTTAACCCGCTTCAGGAGCGTCTTTGCGTTCGTCCTACTTCAGAGACTCTTTTCTGTGATTTCTATAAGGATATCATCCACTCTCACAGAGATTTACCAAAGGTTTACAACCAGTGGTGCTCAGTAGTTCGTTGGGAGAAGGAGACACGTCCATTCCTCCGTTCACGTGAGTTCTTGTGGCAGGAGGGCCATACAGCACATGCTACAGCTGAGGAGGCAGAGGCACGTACTGTTCAGATGCTTAATCTATACGCAGATTTTTGTGAGGAAGTCCTTGCAATGCCTGTAGTTCGTGGACAGAAGACAGAAAAAGAAAAGTTCGCAGGTGCTGAGGCTACATACACAATCGAGGCACTTATGCATGATGGTAAGGCTTTACAGTCTGGTACATCACACAACTTTGGCCAGAACTTCTCTAAGCCATTTGGTATTCAGTACACAGATAAGAACAATCAGCTTCAGTATGTTCACCAGACATCTTGGGGCATGACTACACGTCTTATCGGTGCTATCATTATGGTACATGGTGATGATTCAGGTCTTGTACTTCCACCACGTATCGCACCTACACAGGTAATAGTTATTCCTATTCAGCAGAAGAAGGAAGGGGTACTTGAGAAGGCAGGCGAGGTTTGTGAACGTCTTGGTAAGACAATGCGTGCTAAGCTTGATGATTCTGACAAGAGCCCAGGTTGGAAGTTCAATGAGGCGGAAATGCGCGGTATCCCTGTACGTGTAGAACTTGGACCTAAGGATATCGAGGCTGGCAAGTGTGTACTTGTTCGTCGTGATACACGTGAAAAGATTGAATGTCCTCTTGACCAGATTGAGGCAAAGGTAGCTGAGCTTCTTGAGACTATTCAGAAGGATATGTTTGAGCGCGCTAAGGCTCACCGTGATAGTCATATCTGGGATGCTCACAACTATGCTGAGTTCACAGAAATAGCTAACAACAAGCCAGGTTTCATTCGTGCTATGTGGTGCGGCGATGAAGCTTGTGAGAACAAGATTAAAGAAGATTTAGCAGTAACTAGCCGTTGTATGCCATTTAATGATCAGGAACAGATTTCTGATGTTTGCGCATGCTGTGGTAAGCCGGCTAAGAAATTAGTATATTGGGGTAAAGCTTATTAATATGAATTTACCAGCAGACGTTTCAAAAATAATAAATATTTTAGAATCTAACGGACACGAAGCCTATGCAGTGGGCGGCTGTGTCCGTGACTGCATTCTAGGGAAAATTCCTCACGACTGGGATATAACCACATCGGCTTTGCCAGAAACGGTAAAGTCTTATTTTGATAGAACCTTTGATACTGGAATAGAGCATGGTACAGTTACAGTATTGCTCCACGGCGAGGGGTACGAGGTTACCACATATCGTGTGGATGGCAAATACGAGGACGGCCGTCATCCGAAGGAAGTCACCTTTACAGCATCTTTAGAGGAAGACCTTAAGAGGCGGGATTTCACCATCAACGCCATGGCTTACAATGATAGTAAGGGGCTTGTGGATTTGTTTGGCGGCAAGGAGGATTTAGAGGCAGGCATTATTCGAGCTGTTGGGAATCCTACAGAGCGTTTCACTGAGGATGCCCTTCGTATGTTGCGTGCTCTTAGATTCTCAGCTCAGCTAGGCTTTGAGATAGAGTCTGAGACCTATAAGGCTATCTGTGAGCTGGCACCTACCCTTGATAGAATCAGTGCCGAGCGAATCCAAGTGGAGATGGTGAAGCTGGTTACTTCAGATCACCCAGAAAGGCTTAGAGAAGTCTATAACACAGGGCTTTCAAAGGTATTCTTCCCAGAGCTTAATGTGATGATGGAATGTGAGCAGAATAACAAGCATCACATGTACACAGTAGGTGAGCATGCCATCAAGGCTATGGAGCTATCACCAGCGGATAAAGTAATACGCCTTACAATGATGCTTCATGACATAGCCAAGCCGGCCTGCAAGACTACAGACGATAAAGGGCAGAACCATTTTAAGCTTCATCCTGTAAAGGGGGCTGAGATGGCTCGTGATGTGCTTAGACGCCTTAAGTTTGATAATGACACCACAGATAAGGTTTGCAATCTGGTAAAGAACCATGACGACAGGCCAGAAATAACAGAGCGTAATGTACGCAGGATGATTATCAGGGTAGGACAGGAAAATTTTGACGATTTGCTGGCTGTTAAGCGTGCTGATTGCCTGGCTCAGAGCATGTATCATCGTCAGGAAAAGCTTGCTTACATTGATGAACTAGAGGAAATGTACAATGCTATAATTGCAGCAGGGAATTGCCTTAAGATAAAGGATTTGAAGATAAACGGTAGGGATTTGATAGATATGGGAGTTCCACAGGGACAGCGCATCGGAGAGATTTTAAAGGCTGTTTTTGACGAGGTTGTGGATAATCCTGAATTAAATGAGAGAGAATATTTATTAAATCGAGTTAAAGATATGCTACAATAATCGTATGAATGGGATTTTTACAAAAAAGACAATTAAATTAATACTTGCAGTGGTTTGTTTTGCAGCTTTTTTATCAGCCTGTGGAAGCCATCCAAATGATGCCACAGTTACGAATCATACTGGTTCTGCCATTTCATCTAAGGAGGAAACAGTGGAAAATGTCGAAACTGTGACTGTGGATGAAGCGAAAGAGCTATATATCGTAGAAGGGCTGGATATGACTGATGAGACAATATCCTTGTACTCTTTGTCCGAAAAAAAGCAGTATAGATATAACTATAATATGACCACACGTTTTTTAGATAAATATGGAGAAAATAGCGTGTGGGCAAGCTTTACCACAGGTACAGTTGTAACTATTGGTGATTTGTTGCCATCCTCGGGTGCCCTATCCTCTGTGCAAAAATCCAAGGATGTTTGGATTTATCAGGATATTTCTAAATATAAGCTAGAGCCAGAAAAGAATCTTATTTCTATAGATGGTAGCAATTACAAGATAACAGACACCACTAAGATGTATTCAGATACAGAAAAGATATTACCTTCTGAAATAGGTGCTGACGATATCATCACTGTTGTTGGTCAGGATAAGGAGGTTATATCCATTGCTGTTACTACAGGCCATGGCTATATTTACTTAACCAACACAGAGCTTTTTGATGGAAGTATGATATTTATCGGAAGGAAGATAGTATCAACAGTATATGGCAATGAAATGATAGAGGTTCCAGAAGGAACCTATCAAATTACAGTTGCCAATAATGGTTGGGGAGGTACTGGCGAATACACAGTAACTCGCAATACAACAACGGAGGTTAATCTGGACAGCTTAAAGGGGGAAGGACCATCCTATTGCTTAATTACCTTCTTAGTTACAGTGCCAGACACATATGTATATATTGACGGAACTATGGTGGATGTAACACAGCCCCAATATGTACAGTATGGTACACATAAACTTGTGGTCACATGTGAAGGCTATGAGTCTTGGAAAAAGACCTTAGTTGTCAACTCTGAATCTGCGACTATTACATTAGAGCTAGAGTCAACTACTGGAACCACATCGGCTGATGAAAGTACGGATACTGAAACTGAAACGGAAAATTCAGATACGGGAGAGGCAACTACAGAAACTGAAGAAACCACATCCGAAAGCACATCCGAAAGCACAGAAGAAGAAACAGCTGGAAGTACTATAAAGGACGATTATGACTACGAAGTGGATTATTTATCTACTGTCTCTGACTTAATCAGTAATTTAATGAATTAAATAATGTGAAAAAGATGTGAACAATCCGAAAAATCAAGGCTTTGTAAATAGTAATAATGTTTAAAAATTATGTTAGAAATTTGTAATAATCCATAAAAACCTTATAAAATCGGGACTTTTTCGGGTTTTGTTGTTGACAGAGCAAGTTAAAACAATTATAAAAGATATTGTAGTTAGGGCGAAAAACCTTACTAAATATTAATACAAATTCTCGAGGAGGAATAGTAATGAACAAGACAGAATTAGTAGCAGCTATCGCTAGCAAGGCTAACATTTCTAAGAAGGACGCAGAGGCTTCTGTAAAGGCATTCACAGAGGTTGTAGCTGAAGAACTTAAGAAGGGGGAGAAGATTCAGCTTGTAGGCTTCGGTACATTCGAAGTTTCTCAGAGAGCTGCTCGTACAGGTAGAAACCCACAGACAGGCGCTGAGATGAAGATTCCTGCATCTAAGGCTCCTAAGTTTAAGGCTGGTAAGGCTCTTAAGGATTCTATCAACTAGTCATTTTATTTAGCTAAATGATGGTGGGGTTCGGCTATGCCGAACCCCTTTTTTAAGACCTTCGCTAGTTACGGCTACAAGCCTAATGATTTCTTCGCTCAGCCAAAGAAGGCTTCGCTTAAGAAATATTAGAGCTTGATGCCTACTAGCTTACGTTGTGACAATAAAAGAGGTTGTAATTACGATATGAGACTAGACAAGTATTTAAAAGTAAGTAGATTGATAAAACGTCGTACTGTTGCTAATGAAGCATGCGACAGCGGTCGAGTACAAATTAATGGAAAAATTGCGAAAGCGTCCACTGATGTCAAAATTGGTGATATAATAGATATAGCATTTGGAAACAAAAATGTTAAGGTGGAGGTTCTGGATATTCAGGAAACCACCAAGAAGGATGAAGCAGCGGAGCTATTTAAGTATGTCTAATAGAAGAAGGATTCGCCGACGAAAGAAAACCTCTACGGGTAGAATATATGTGGCAATCATAATGCTCTTTATGATTGGTGCGATGACAGTCCAAATGGTCAATTTGTATAATAAGAATCAAGAGTACAAAAAGACTGAGGAGGCTTTACAGGAGCAGTTGGATTCCGCTAAAGAAAAGCAGGAGCAATTAAAGGAAGAGGAAGAATATGTAGGCTCTGATGAGTATATTGAGAAGGAAGCATCAGAGAAGCTTGGATTAACACATGACAATTGGATCATTTTTAAAGAAAAAGAGAATTAATGAATATATTGAAAAATATAATATGATTCATAGAGGCGATGGAATAATACTTGGTCTATCAGGTGGACCAGATTCCGTGTGCCTCTTTTTTGTATTATTAGCATTGGCAGCAGATTATGATTTATCTATAAAGGCGGTACACGTAAATCATATGATTAGAGGAGTAGACGCTGATGAAGACGAAGCATATGTAAGACAGCTTTGCGCAGACTATCAGGTGCCTTTGGACGTGCTTAAATTCGATATTCCTAAAATGGCTAAGGAATCTGGCAGATCCATGGAGGAAGAGGCTCGTATGGCTCGCTATGATGCCTTCGAGAAGGCAGCTATGGAAATGGAAAAAGATGGACTCAGTGCAAAGATAGCTATTGCTCATAACGCTGATGATAATGCAGAAACGGTTATTTTTCATATGGCACGAGGTGCTGGATTGGACGGAATGTGTGGCATTTCTCCAGTAAGAGATAGAATAATTAGACCATTGCTAGTAGTTAAGAAACAAGAAATATTAGATTTTTTAGAAGAAAATGGAATTCCATATTGTATAGATGCAACAAATGCAGAAACTGATTATGACAGAAATAGAATAAGGCATAATATATTGCCTGAATTAAACAAGGTTAATGAAAAGGCAGTTGAACATATATCTGAAATGACAGCCAGGCTTGCAGAGGTTTCAGAGTTTTTATCCATGGAGGCAAGTGGCTTACTGCAAATGGCACAGCTTGAAAATAACAAACTTAGAAAGCGAACTATTGCTACAGCACCAAGGGTTGTAGCTGCACAGGCCCTCAAGGATTACATAAGCAATTATATGCCACAAAAGAAGGATGTGGCTGCGGTACACATAGAAGCAATTCTTGGACTATTAAATGCTGATGGTGAGCGGCAAATCCAGCTTCCATACCAAAAGACTTTAATTATTTCCTATGAGGAAATATATGTTATAGAAGACGAGACAAATAGCACTAATTTAAATTTTAGCTATAGAGAATTTGACTTCAAACCAGGCATGGAATACCCTAAGGAAATCTATACTAAATGGTTTGATTGTGATAAAATAGGGGCTAATGTTGTAGTACGAACTCGCTCGGCAGGTGATTATCTTTGTATTGATTCCCAGGGAAATCGAAAATTAATACAAGATTATTTTGTGGATGAGAAAATCCCGAAGCATTTGCGGGACCAGGTGCCCCTTGTGTGTGATGGACAGCATGTAATGTGGGTAGTTGGGCACAGAATTAGCGAGTATTACAAGATTACAGATGATACCACTCGAGTATTAGAGATAAGTTGCATGGAGGAATAATAAAATGAGTGAGAGTATAAGGGTTCTTTTGCCAGAGGATGAATTGGCTGAGCGTATAGCTGAGATTGGAGCACAAATCAGCAAAGACTATCAGGGCGAAACAGTATTTTTGGTTTGCATTTTGAAGGGGGCATCATTCTTCGCTTGCGAGCTGGCAAAGCGCATAACAGTTCCAGTAATTATAGATTTTATGGCTACATCTAGCTATGAAGGCGGTACTGTATCCTCAGGAGTTGTTAAAATCAAAAAAGAATTAGATTTAGACCCTACTGGACAAAATGTAATAATTGTTGAAGATATTATTGATAGCGGTAATACCCTTAATTTTCTTAGCCAGTATTTTAAAGATCGTGGCGCTAAATCTGTACGTATGGTTACAATGCTAGATAAGCCTGACAGAAGAGAAGTAGATGTTCATGTTGATTATACAGGCTTTACTATTCCAGATCAGTTTGTTGTTGGCTATGGTTTGGATTATGATCAAAAGTATCGTAACCTGCCATATATTGGTGTTGTTGAGTTTGACTAGGAGGCGGAATTGAAAAAAAGAAGAGCTTCGGGAATGATAATATACGCCCTGTTTGTTGTGGTTGTTCTCTTTATCCTATATTCAAGTATGGGAAGCACAACAACCACATACTCCATGGCAGAGTTTAAACAGGCAATTGAGGCGGAGGAAGTCGCATCTGTTAACATATCACAAAACGAGCAGGTGCCTACAGGTGCAGCCAATATTAAGCTTTCAGATGGCAATACAGTTACTCTTTATGTATCGGATGTAAACGAACTACAAAGCATACTAGAGAAATCTGATATCAGCTATACATTATCAGATATCCCTCATGACAGCTGGATATCTGAGCTTCTGCCAATGCTTATTGTGCTTGGAGCAGTATTCATACTATTTATGATAATGATGAATGCTCAAGGCTCTGGCGGCGGTGGAACTAATGCCAGAATGATGAATTTTGGTAAAAGTAGAGCAAAGCTCACTGGTAAAGAGGATATAAATACAACATTTGACAATGTTGCTGGGCTTAAGGAAGAAAAAGAAGAAGTAGAAGAACTTGTGGATTTCCTTAAAGACCCTCAAAAGTATACAAAGCTAGGCGCAAGGATTCCAAAGGGAGTTATTCTTGTAGGACCTCCTGGAACAGGAAAAACCCTTCTTGCTAAAGCTATAGCAGGAGAAGCTGGAGTACCATTCTTTTCTATCTCAGGTTCAGATTTTGTTGAAATGTTCGTTGGTGTGGGTGCATCTAGAGTTAGAGACCTTTTTGAGGAAGCTAAGAAAAATGCCCCATGTATCGTTTTTATAGACGAGATAGATGCTGTTGCCAGACGTCGAGGCACAGGAATGGGTGGCGGACATGATGAACGAGAGCAGACACTTAACCAGTTGCTTGTAGAAATGGATGGTTTCGGCGTTAATGAAGGAATCATCGTTATGGCTGCCACAAACCGTGTGGACATACTGGATCAGGCAATTATGCGTCCAGGCCGTTTCGATAGAAAGGTATACGTAGGAAGACCTGATGTAAAGGGACGTGAAGAAATTCTTAAGGTTCATGCTACTAACAAAGCTCTGGGTGATGATGTGGATTTACACCAGGTTGCACAGTCAACCGTTGGCTTTACTGGTGCAGATTTAGAGAATCTTCTTAATGAGGCTGCAATTTTGGCCGCAGGAGACAATAGGCAATATATAGTTCAGGAAGATATAAAGAAATCCTTCATAAAGGTTGGAATAGGTAAGGAAAAGAAGAGCCGGGTAGTTTCAGATAAGGAAAAGAAGATTACAGCTTACCATGAGGCGGGCCATGCGATACTTTTCCATGTATTGCCAGATGTAGGACCTGTGTATACAGTTTCTATAATCCCAACTGGAGCCAGTGCGGCAGGATATACAATGCCTATAGATGAAAATGATGAAATGTTTAACACAAAAGGCAAAATGACTCAGGATATAATTGTTTCCCTTGGCGGCAGGGTTGCAGAGGAGTTAATTTTTGATGATGTTACAACAGGAGCCTCAAATGATATAAAGCAAGCTACAAAAATGGCTAGAAACATGGTGACAAAGTACGGCTTCTCTAAGTCAATTGGAATGATTCATTATGGGGATGATGATGAAGAGGTATTCATCGGCAGAGATTTGGCACATACAAAAGGCTTCTCTGATGCTACAGCAAAAGCAATAGATGATGAAGTGAAAAACATTATTGATAGTTGTTATGAAAAAGCTGTGAAAATTTTAAAAGATAATGAACAGATTTTGCATAAATGTGCTAAGCTATTATTAGAGAAAGAAAAGATTGGCAGGGAAGAATTTGAGGGTTTATTTGATACTTCAGATGCTGGTCAGACCGCTGTAGAAGGGGTAAATTGGGGAGAGTAGTGCAATATGCACAAAAATTAACATTAACATTTGTTATATTTGTGCACACTTAAGGGTTGTATGACCATATAATAAACATCGTAAAAACCCCCCAATACATTATATAATTTTTACTAACCCCATAGTAAAAATACCTTCTCCTAAAAAGACAGCGATCGTTGCTGTCTTTTTTATTTTCTCATAACATTCAAGGGGAGCTCATATGAATATTCAAGCAATATACTCAGATGGAACAGCAGAATATAGAAGTCCTATGGAACCAAAACCTTATGATTTGGTAACCATAAGAATTAGGGCATATCATCAGGAATCTTTAGAAATATATCTTGTCTCTAAACAGCCAGATGTTAAAATACCAATGCATTTGGAAAGAACAAGGGGCGAGTTTGATTTCTATGCATGTGATGTCAAATTAGGCGAAGCTGAATTTAGATATCATTTTGAAATAAATGGCGATTCAGGCTTGTATTACTTCGATAGAGTTGGCCTATGGAGAGATTTGCGAGAACACTATGCTTTTTCTATATTCCCAGGATTTTCCACTCCAGCATGGGCAAAGGGCGCCGTTATGTACCAGATTCTTGTAGACAGGTTCTATAATGGTGACAAAACAAATGATGTAGAGACAAATGAGTATTATTATGTTGGCGCTCCTGTGCAGCGAGTGACTGATTGGGATTCTATACCGGCAAATCTGGATATCGGAAGATTTTACGGAGGAGATTTAGAAGGAGTTAGACAAAAGCTTCATTACCTTAAGAGTCTGGGGATTGAAGTAATTTACTTTAATCCATTATTTGTATCTCCGTCAAATCACAAATATGATACATCTGATTATGATTATATAGATCCTCATCTGACGATTATAAAAAATGATGGGGGAGAATGTTTAAAGCCTAATGAGTATGATAATTCAAAGGCATCAAAATATATACAAAGGGTTACAAATAAGGAAAATTTAGAGGCGAGCAATAAGTTTTTTGCGGATTTTGTTAGAGAAGCTCATGAAAAAGGAATTAGAGTTATAATCGATGGAGTTTTTAACCATTGTGGTTCCTTTAACAAGTGGTTAAACAGAGAAAAGATATATTCAAGGGCTGAAGGATATGAGCCTGGCGCCTACGAAACCAAAGATAGTCCATATCATGATTTTTTCTATTTTTACGAGAACACATGGCCTGATAATGGCACTTATGATGGCTGGTGGAGCCACGATACTTTGCCAAAGCTCAATTATGAGGCATCCGAAAAGCTATATAATTACATATTGAACATTGGAAAAAAATGGGTAAGTCCGCCGTATAATTGTGACGGTTGGCGACTTGATGTGGCTGCTGATTTAGGACATTCTGAGGAATTTAACCATAAATTCTGGCGTGATTTTAGGGATGCGGTGAAGTCTGCAAATCCTAACGCTATTATACTGGCTGAGCATTATGGAAATCCAAGCGCATGGCTGGCAGGTGATCAGTGGGATACCATAATGAACTATGATGCATTTATGGAGCCGCTGACATACTTTTTAACAGGTATGGAGAAGCACTCAGATGAATTTCAGCCTGGAGCTATAGGGGATGGCGAGAGGTTTAAAAACACAATGCTCCATTTTATGGCTAGGCTAAAGACTCCATCTTTATACTGCTCCATGAATCAACTTTCGAATCATGACCATTCTAGATTTCTGACACGTACTAATCATACTGTAGGCAGATTAGCTACTAAAGGTGCTAGAGCTGCTGAAGAAGGCGTAAGCGTGCCTATTATGAAGCTTGCAGAAGTTATACAATTTACTTGGCCTGGGGCACCAACCTTGTATTATGGCGATGAGGCAGGGGTGTGCGGATTTACGGACCCAGATAGCAGGCGAACATATCCGTGGGGAAACTGCAATTATGACCTTATAGATTTTACAAGGGATATTATAATGGTTCATAAGCTTAGTCGTGCTATAAAGGAAGGCTCCTTTAGATTTTTAAATTGTGGCCAGGGATTTATTAGCTATGCGAGATTTACCGCCAATGAACAGATAATAGTTGTGATTAACTCCAATGGTAATTCTATCAATGTGGATATTCCGGTTTGGATAGCAGGCGTACCTTTGAATTGCACCTTGGAAAGAACAATTATGACAAATGAGGTTGGGTATTCAATAATGCCGACCGATATAAATGTTGAAGGGGGAAATCTTCATGTGGAAATGGGAGCATATACTGGCATAGTGTACAAAAGATAGAGCTCACTTTTTGTTTTACAACTCATACCACATATTGTATAATTTAATCAGGTTTTGGTATAGCGCCACAACATTTGGATTATGTGGGAGAATTATTATGGCAAAGGAATTAACATGTCAAGGCAAGATCGACATGCAAACACCTGAGGACCGACAGAAAGAGTTAGAAAAAGCATGGAATGATTTGCTAAAAGAAAGAAGAGAGTTTGAGGCTAGAATTCACACCCTCGAACAACAGGAAAAGCAATTTGAATTAAAATGGGAATTGCTAATTAAAGAGACTCAGAGACTGGCAGATGACAAAAAACAGTTTGAACGTAAGAAAAAGTTCTACGAGCAAGTTCAGTCCAGCTACATGGAGCCTTATTATGAATCAGATAACATCGTCCATGGAGAGATGTTCTTTTCTGGTGTATCTGACAAGAAAGCGCTAAAGAAGCGCTATAAGGATTTGATAAAAATATATCACCCTGACGGCGAATCTGGCGATACAGCCACTGTAGCCGAAATTAATCGTGAATACGAAGATTTGAAGGGGTCAATGATATGAATGCGAACAGCATTCTAGTAAGGGAAGCTTACAATCCTTCGCATATCCTCAGGCAATGGAGCTACAAACTCCATTGCCTGTTTTGTTATAGGATGTAGAAAACTGATTTTGTGGGAATGTAGTGCTTGCCTATTAATCCATTGGAAATCAGTATTATATAAATGGTCTCCAATTAATGGATGTCCAATATATTTAAAGTGTACTCTAATCTGATGAGTGCGGCCTGTCTCCAGATGAATTGAGACTAGGCTATGCCCATTTTCCTCATGTATTACTTTGTAATGAGTAATGGCTCGTTCACCCTGTTCAAAATCCACCATTCTTGTAATGATAGAATTATCCACGCGGCCAATAGGAGCATCAATTGTGCCTTCCCTCTCGTCCAATGTGCCTCTTACAATAGCATAATATTCTCTGTGGAATTCTCTCATTTTTACCATGGTAGATAGAATATTAGCACTAACAAGGTGCTTTGCAACAACAGTAAGCCCTGAGGTATTTTTATCTAATCTGTTGGCACAGCGAAATATAAAAGGCTTACCCTGAGACTTATAATAATATGCAAGACCATTGGCAAGAGAATCCTCATAATGGTTAAGACTAGGATGTATCGGAAGTCCAGCAGGCTTGTTTATTACAATAATATCTTCATCCTCATAGGCAATATCTAAAGCCATTTCTACAGGTGGGATTTTTTCAGAGGAATCGTCCTCCGTAATATTTACAGTCAGGACATCCCCGGACTTAAGCTTATGATTCATATGTACCCAAATACCATCAATAACCACATTGTTGGGCATTTTTTTGATGGCAGTGATATTTGCAGAGGAAAAGCCCTGAGTTTTAAGAAATTTATCTATTTGAAATCCGTTGTATTCAGTTGTAATGTCGTATATTAAGGTTCTGTTCATAGGGATTATTATTAAGCAAAAGAGCCAGGCGTGTCAATGCCTGGCTCTTTTAGAAGGAGAATAATATTGTTAAATGAAGAAAAAGAAGCTACTTCATTGTTGCAACTACCTTAACAGTTTTTTTGCTGTTGTCGAATGGAATAACATTTCCTTCAACCTCTACTCCGTCAACTGTAAGTGATGCAACACCCTTTTGAACCTTGTTAGGGTTCTTAATTTCAATATTGTAGGTTACTCCGCGGTAAACACGAGTGATATTGAAATCTCCAAATTCTGCTGGTGTACATGGATTAACTGAAAGTCCCTCAAGTGTAGGATAAATACCTAAAATGTACTGAGAGATATTTGTGAAAGTCCATGCAGCAGTACCTGTGAGCCAGCTGTTCTTAGCCTCACCGTGGAACTTGGCATCTTTACCTGCAACCATCTGTGAGTAAACATAAGGCTCTGTTCTATGAATTTCAGAAATGTCTTCGATGTATGAAGGACAAGTCTTCTTGTAAACTTCAAATGCTCTATCACCTCGTCCTATGCAGGTTTCAGCAATAGAAATCCAAGGATTGTTGTGGCAGAATATTCCGGCATTCTCCTTGTATCCTGGTGGATATGATGTGATTTCGCCAAGCTCAAGATGATATCTTGTGTAAGCAGGTTGAAGAATCATAACACCGTACTTTGTATCAAGCTTTTCCTTAACTGAATCCAAGGCTTTTTTTGCTTTACCATTATCTATACCAACGCCAGCCATTACGCACATACCCTGTGGCTCAATGTAAATCTGACCTTCGTCACATTCCTTAGAACCAACCTTGTGGCTGTATGCATCATAAGCTCTTACGAACCAATCGCCATCCCAGCCATCTTTTTCGATAGCAGCTGTCATCTTATCAACTTCTGCAAGCACTCTTGCTTCTTCAGCAGTATCACCTGTAAGCTTTGCTAGTGCAGCATACTCGCGACCATATTTTACAAACATGCCGGCGATAAATACTGACTCGGCAACAGGTCCTTCAGATGGGCCAAAACACTGGAAACTTTCTCCTGGATGTTCAGAGAAGCAGTTAAGGTTCAAGCAATCGTTCCAATCAGCACGACCGATAAGTGGAAGGTCATGTGGACCCTTGTGATTTACAATATAATCAAATGAACGCTTTAAATGCTCCATAAGAGTAGTAGCTACTGACATATCGTTGTCGTATGGAACCATTTCCTTAAGGATAGAAATGTCACCTGTCTCACGGATATAAGCACTTGTTCCAGCAATTAGCCATAGTGGATCATCGTTAAATCCAGAACCTATATCAGAGTTACCTTTCTTTGTAAGAGGCTGATACTGGTGATATGCTGATCCATCCTGGAACTGAGTAGAAGCAATATCAATGATACGCTCCCTAGCCCTGTCTGGAATGAGGTGAACGAAACCTAGAAGATCCTGGCAGGAATCTCTAAATCCCATTCCTCGTCCAATACCTGTTTCGTAGTAAGAAGCGGAACGTGACATGTTAAATGTAACCATGCACTGATACTGATTCCAGATGTTTACCATACGGTTAACATGCTCATCCTTTGATTCAATATGGAATTTTCCAAGTAGATCGTTCCAATATTCATTAAGCTTGGCAAAAGCGTTGTCAAAATCAGCTTCTGTTTTATATTTGCCTAAAAGCTCATTAGCTTTCTTTTTATTAATAATTCCTGGAGCTTCCCACTTATCATCCTCAGCATTTTCTACGTATCCTAAAGCAAATACATATGTCTTGCTTTCGCCTGCTTCAAGGCTGATATTTATCTGATGAGAAGCGATTGGATACCAGCCAGAAGCAATAGTGTTATGAAGCTTTCCTTCTATAACAGCAGCGGGCTTGTCTGGTCCATTGTATGCACCACGAAATTCGTCGCGGCTTGTTTCAAAACCATCAATCTTTGTATTTACAGAATAAACAGCATAGTGATTACGACGTTCTCTGTACTCTGTCTTGTGATATATTGTAGAATCGACTACCTCTACTTCGCCGATGGAAAGGTTACGTTGATAGTTTTTCATATCGTCATCAGCATTCCATAAGCACCACTCTACATATGAGAAAAGAGTTATTTCCTTCTTAGAGGAACCTGTATTTGTTAGAGTTATTTTAGTAAGCTCTACTGGATCTGCAATTGGAACGAAAGCTGTAAGCGTAGCTTTTATATCATTTTTACAGCCTGTGAACTTGCTGTAGCCAATACCGTGGCGACATTCATATGAATCAAGTTCAGTTTTAGTAGGCTGCCAACCAGGGTTCCAAATAGTTTCGCCATCTTTTATATAGAAGTACTTACCATTTGTATCAGGTGTAGTATCATTGTAACGATATCTAGTCATGCGAAGCAGCTTTGCATCCTTATAGAATGTATAGCCACCGCAGGTGTTAGATATTAATGAAAAGAAATCTGTACAACCTAGATAATTAATCCAAGGTAATGGCGTTTTTGGAGTGGTGATGACATATTCTTTATTTTTATCATCGAAAAAACCGTATTTCATATGTTCCTCCCAAGAAAATAAGAAAAATTGTAAACAACAAGAAAACGATTAAGCTAAATATGAGAAGAAATGAAGTTAAAATGCAAGTAAAACAAGCGTAAACGTTTAAGCTTACAGGCATACTATTACAGCACAAGAATACCATATTAGCGCAAAAATGCAATTAGTGAATGAGAAATTTATGCAATAGTAACTAAAAAAGACAAACGAAACTGTTACGAAAATACAAATTTTCGAAAAACACTTGTTAAAAAGCAAAAAAGAGGATATATTTGAATTACGAAAACGATTAAGCGTTAGTGAGACGCATGGGAGTATGAAATGATTTCATTAAAGGACATCGCAAATCATTGCGGGGTATCCGTTGCAACTGTTAGTAAGGCACTAAACGATCACAGTGACATAGGTGCACAAACTAAGGAAAGAATACGAAAGGTTGCTTCAGAATTAGGATACGTACCAAATGCTGCGGCAAAGTCTATGAAGACAAATCGAACACATAATATCGGGGTTTTGTTTATGGACGATGCCAACAGCGGATTGCAACATGACTTTTTCGCAAGTGTATTAGAAAGCTTTAAGCAAGGCGTTGAAAAAGAAGGCTATGACATAACATTTATATCAAATGATAGGACAAGGCCTGGACGCAGTTCTTATTTAACACATGCTCGTTACAGAAGATTTGATGGGATAATAATTGCAAATGTTCATTTTGAAGATCCGGAAGTAGTTGAGCTTGTGAAAAGCGATATACCAGTTGTAACCATCGATCACATTTATAATGATACAACTACTATTCTTTCAGATAATGTTGGAGGAATGAATGAGCTGGTTGACTTCGTGGTGGCAAATGGTCATAAGAAAATAGCTTTTATTCACGGAGCTGATTCTTCAGTTACTAGACTAAGGTTGGTTACCTTTAATAAAAGAATGGAAGAAAAGGGACTGACCGTACCGGACGAATACATCAAGGAATCTCCATATAGAGATACTCATGGAGCCTACGAGAAGACCTTAGAGCTTTTATCCCTTGATGAAGAAGAAAGACCTACATGTATATTTTATCCGGATGATTACGCTGCCTATGGTGGAATGAGAGCAATATCTGAAAAGGGACTTAAGGTTCCAGAGGATGTTTCGGTGGTAGGCTTTGATGGAATAAAGGTTGCAAGACATATTAGACCAAGGCTGACTACATACAGGCAAGATACAAATGAGCTTGGTAAGCAGGCAGCAAAAAATCTGATAGATTTAATTGAAAGACCGAAAACAACACTTACGCAACAGGTGGTAGTGACAGGCAGCTTACTCGAAGGGGATACACTACAAAAACTTAATTAGGCATTTTGTTGAGAAATCAACTTATATAAATGCAATATAACCATTAATTAAACGTGCGATGCACGTAAAATTGGGAGGAACACACAATGAAAAAGAGATTAGTAAGTTTGCTAGCAATAGCAACAATGACAGCAACAATGTTTGCTGCATGTGGAAGCTCTGATTCAGCTTCTACAGAGACACCTGCTTCTGATGGAGCAACAACTGAGCAGACAGAAACTACAGAGACAGCTGATGCTGCAGTAGAGCTTCCAGAGGACACAGGTAAGGTTCTAAACATCTATGGTTGGAATGAGGAGTTTAAGAGCCGTATTACAGACCATTATGCTGACTACACAGAGGTTGACGCAACTCATGGTAAGATTGGAGATGTTGAAGTTGTTTGGAATATCACACCTTCAACAGACAATGCATACCAGAACAATCTTGATGAGGCACTTTTAGCTCAAGAGTCTGCTTCAGCAGATGACAAGGTAGATATTTTTCTTGTAGAAGCTGATTATGCTCTTAAGTATGTTGATACAGATTATGCAATGCCTCTCAAGGATTTAGGTATTACAGATGCAGACCTTGCTGATCAGTATAAGTACACACAGGATATCGTTACAGATTCAAACGGCAACTTAAAGGGTGCTTCATGGCAGGCTTGCTCAGCTGGTCTTATCTACAACAGAGAGGCTGCTAAGGAAGTTTTGGGAACAGATGATCCTACAGAAGTACAGGCAGCTGTAGCTGATTGGGACAAGTACAATGAGACAGCACAGAAGGTTGCTGACGCAGGCTATACAATGTGCTCTGTAAATGATACATACCGTGTATACTCAAACAACGTATCTGGCAAGTGGGTACAGGATGGTAAGGTTGTAATTGATGAGAATATTGATAAGTGGGTAGATGACTCTATGGCACTTGTTGAGGCTGGCGCTGAAGATACAGATGATCTTTGGGGCGATGACTGGGGCAAAGGAAAGAGACCAGAAGGAAAGGTATTCTGCTACTTTGGACCAGCTTGGTTCTTTAACTTCAGTTTGGATGCAGATGACGAAGGTACAATCGCTAACAAGGGCGGTTGGGGCTTCTGCGAAGGTCCACAGTCTTATTACTGGGGTGGAACATGGATTTGTGCAGCAACAGGCACAGACAATGCTAACCTTGTAAAGGATATCATCCTTACAATGACAACAGATAAGGCAGTACTTAAGGACATCGCTCAGAAGGACTCAGATTGTGTAAACTCTAAGACAGTTCTTGCAGAGCTTGCAGCAGATGATTCAGGTAACCTTGATATTCTTGGTGGACAGAACCCATACGAGCAGCTTGCAGCAGGTGCAGAAGGAATTGATCTATCAAACCTTTCAGCTTATGATCAGGGATGTAACGAAGAGTTCCAGAAGGCTATGAAGAACTACTTCCAGGGAAATGCTACAAAGGATGAGGCACTTGATATGTTCAAGAAGGCTATTGTAGAAAAATATCCAGAGGTTACAGCTGACTAGTATTTGTTAAATGATTTAGAACTAAATTGGGGCGCATGGGGATTGGCCCTATGCGCCTTATTTAAAGGCAAAGGGAGCATTTATGGCTAAAAAAAGTAAAGTAGTAAGATATAATAAGTGGGGCTATATATTCTTAATCCCGTTTCTTGTTGTATTTATAGTATTTCAGCTGATACCATTAGTATCTACCATATATAATTCTTTTTTTGAGAATTATCGTTCAGGATTAACTCAGATTGGTCCAAATTTTGTTGGAATCGAAAACTATAAAACCATAATTACTAATGGTGATTTGCCATTATACTTGAAGAATACCATGATTATGTGGGTTTTGGGTTTTATTCCTCAGATTCTTCTTTCATTATTACTGGGAGCATGGTTCACAGATCCATCTCTTAGATTAAAGTGTCAGACATTTTTTAAAACAGTAATATATATGCCTAATTTGATTATGGCATCTGCATTTGCAATGTTGTTCTTTACATTATTTGCTGATGGTGGCCCAATTAATTCTATGTTAATTCAGGCTGGTGTTTTTAATGAAGCATATAAGTTTATGAGCCATGCTGGAACTGTTAGAGGACTTGTGGCTACAATGAACTGTCTTATGTGGTTTGGAAATACGACTATTCTTCTGATGGCAGGCATGATGGGAATAGACCCTTCGTTGTTTGAGGCGGCTCAGGTTGATGGAGCAACTGCTAATCAGATTTTCTATAAAATTACTCTGCCATTGCTTAGACCAATATTGGTTTATGTAATGATTACATCACTTATTGGTGGTCTTCAGATGTTTGATGTTCCACAGATTTTAACAAACGGTACAGGAGACCCAATGCGTTCTTCAATGACATTAATTATGTACTTGAATAAGCATTTATATAGCAAGAATTTTGGTCTTGCAGGTGCTCTTTCAGTTTATATGTTTATAATTACTGGAATACTTAGCTTGCTTGTTTATAAGTTTACAAATTCAGAAAAGAAGTAGGAGAATAAAAATGGCAGGAAAAAAGAAACAATCTGGCGGAAGTATTCATTTTAGAAGACTGATAGCCTATATTGTATTAATATTAATATCATTTTTATGCTTGTTCTGGTTCTATGTGTTATTTATTAATGCTACAAGAAGCAATTCAGAACTAAGCGCAGGCTTTACGGCGATTCCTAGCAGTCATTTTATTGAAAACTGGGTAAATCTTAAGAATGGAACATTGCCTATAGTGATGGGTATGCTCAATTCCTTGATTATTGCTTTTTTAACAGCAACATTAGCTACATATTTTTCAACAATGACAGCTTATGCTATTCATGCATATGATTTTAAAGCGAAAAAATTCATTTTCACATTTATATTAATGATAATGATGATTCCAACACAGGTAACGGTTTTAGGATTCTTACAGTTGATTGATAAGATGAAGCTGGATAATTCGGCTATTCCACTTATCGTACCAGCAATTGCATCCCCAGCAGTGTTTTTCTATATGAAGCAATACATGGATGCAACACTTCCATTATCTTTGGTAGAGGCCGCTAGAATTGATGGCTCGGGAGAATTCAGAACCTTTAACCAAATAGTGTTGCCTTTGATGAAGCCAGCTATTGCTGTACAGGCAATATTCAGCTTCGTAGGTAGCTGGAACAATTACTTCACTCCAGCCCTTGTTTTACATGACGACAAAAAGAAAACTCTACCTATATTAATAGCTCAGCTCCGTAATGCGGATTGGCTTAAGTTTGACATGGGACAGGTATATATGATGATTGCATTTTCAATCTTCCCTGTTATAATAGTTTATCTAGTACTTTCTAAACACATTGTAGGTGGAGTTACCCTTGGCGGTGTAAAGGGTTAAATGAGGCCTTCCTTTTGACTGTAAAGTGGTTCGAAGGAACGGATGTAGTGAGATTACAAAAAAGACTTGACAGACTTACATAGCTATGCTAAATTTAGCTAGCGACTAAGAAAAGCAGGTCTTTTTTTTATGCTCTTTTTTCGCCTCATCAAATTGTTCGCTATGATGAGTGAGCATAAGCTAGACCAAAGTAGAAATTTAACGGAGGTGGAAGTTGTGCGCACAAAAATAACATTGGCATGTACAGAATGCCAGCAGCGTAATTACAACATGACAAAAGACAAGAAGACACACCCTGACAGAATGGAAACAAAGAAGTATTGCAGATTCTGCAAGAAGCACACAATGCACAAAGAGACAAAGTAGTCTAGCGGAGGTGCGATTATGGCAGATGAGAAAAAGGTAAAGTCAGGACGTTTTTCGGGTCTTAAGACAGAGTTCGATAAAATTGTCTGGGCAGATCCTAAGGACGTGTCAAAGCAGACAACAGCAGTTGTAGCTGTGTCAGTAGTTGTAGCATTGATCATCATCGTATTAGATGCAGTGATCAACAAAGGTGTAAATATCCTAGTAAATTTATAATGGAGGCATCGCATATGGCAGAGGCAAAGTGGTATGTAGTTCATACTTACTCAGGCTATGAGAACAAAGTCAAGACAAACATTGAAAAGGCTATCGAGACACAACATCTTGAGGAGCAGATTCTTGATGTACGAGTTCCTATGGTTGAGGTTACCGAGACTAAGGACGGAGTTAAAAAGCAAGTTTCTAAAAAGATGTACCCTGGTTACGTTCTTATTGAGATGATTATGAATGATGAGACTTGGTATGTTGTCAGAAACACTAGAGGTGTTACAGGCTTCGTAGGACCAGGAAGCAAACCAGTGCCATTGTCAGAGGCAGAGGTTAAAGCTTACTTACTAGGTGACAACACAGAGAAAGCCAACGTTGAGGTTGATTTCGAAATTGGTGATACTCTTAGCGTCGTAGATGGTACCTGGAAAGATACCGTTGGAGTTGTTAAGTCTATCAACACTAAGAAACAGACAGTTACAATCAGCGTTGAGATGTTCGGCCGTGAGACTCCGGTTGAGATTGATTTTACGGACGTACGAAGAATGGATTAGGAAAGTGTTTTACGGCAGAGCCGTAATGAAAATGACACTGACCGACAACGCACTATTGCGAAGCAATCGTGCGGGTAATTAGATTTGCAGGAGGAATAGGATAATGGCAAAGAAAATCGAAGGCTATATCAAGTTGCAGATTCCAGCAGGCAAGGCTACACCAGCCCCACCAGTTGGTCCAGCACTTGGTCAGCATGGTGTAAACATCGTAGAGTTTACAAAGCAGTTTAATGCAAAGACAGCAGATATGGGAGATACAGTTGTACCTACTATCATTACTGTTTATGCAGATAGAAGCTTTAGCTTCATTACAAAGACTCCACCAGCTCCAGTTCTTATCAAGAAGGCTTGCAAGATTCAGAAGGCTTCAGGCACTCCAAATAAGACAAAGGTAGCAAAGATTACAAAGGCTCAGGTTAAGGAAATCGCAGAGACAAAGATGCCAGACCTTAACGCAGCAACAATCGAAGCTGCAATGAGCATGATCGAGGGAACTTGTAGATCAATGGGCGTTGAGGTTGTTGATTAATAACAGCTTAGCGAAAACAGCGTTCTTATTATTATGAATTGAGTGGGAGAGCATTGGCTCGATAAACCACAGGAGGTAAACATGAAAAGAGGAAAGAAATACGTTGCAGCAATTAGCTCATACGATAAGTCAGCTGCATACGATCCAGCAGAAGCAATCGCTCAGGTAAAGAAGAATGCTACTGCTAAATTTGATGAGACAATTGAAGCTCATATCAGAACTGGTTGTGACGGACGTCACGCTGAGCAGCAGATCCGTGGTGCTGTTGTACTTCCACACGGCACAGGTAAGACAGTTAGAGTTTTAGTATTCGCTAAGGGTGCTAAGCTTGATGAAGCACAGGCTGCTGGTGCTGATTTCGTAGGTGGCGAGGAACTCATTCCAAAGATTCAGAACGAAGGTTGGGCTGAGTTTGATTCAGTAGTTGCTACACCAGATATGATGGGTGTTGTTGGTCGTCTTGGTCGTGTACTTGGACCTAGAGGACTTATGCCAAACCCAAAGGCTGGTACAGTTACTATGGATGTTGCAAAGGCTGTTGAGGAAATCAAAGCTGGTAAGATTGAGTATAGACTTGATAAGACAAACATTATCCATGTACCTATCGGAAAGGCTTCTTTCACAGAGGAGCAGTTAGCGGACAACTTCCAGACTCTTATGGATGCTATCAACAAGGCTAAGCCATCAAGCTTAAAGGGTCAGTACATCAAGAGCATTTCACTTGCTCCAACAATGGGACCTGGCGTTAAGCTTAATGTTGCAAAGGTTTCAAACTAATTGTTGACAATCCAATATACAAAGTGATATAATTCACAAAGTTGTTGCCGAAGACAGCAGGTGGCGTAAGCCGTAAAGATTTTATCTACCAGCCGAGGACGATTAAGTATTTATTGATTAATCACCCTCTATGTCTTTGACATAGAGGGTTTTACTTTATCCTCAATATAAGCAACACAAAGAAATTTATAAGGAGGAAAAATTCGTGGCAAAAGTTGAATTAAAGCAGCCTATAGTTAACGAGATTTCAGAACAGATTAAAGATGCAGCTTCAGTAGTAGTTGTTGATGCTCGTGGACTTACAGTTGCAGAAGACACACAGTTACGTAAGCAGCTTCGTGAGGCTGGTGTTACTTACAAGGTTTATAAGAACACACTTATGAAGCGTGCCTTTGAAGGAACTGATTTTGCAGCCCTTGACGATGTTCTTGAGGGACCAAGCGCAATCGCTGTATCTAAGGAAGATGCTACAGCTCCAGCAAGAGTTCTTGCTAAGTTTGCAAAGACAGCATCTAACCTAGAGATTAAGGCAGGTGTTGTAGAAGGTACATTCTACGATGCACAGGGTATGTCAGCAGTTGCAGCTGTACCAAGCAGAGAGGAACTTCTTTCAAAGTTACTTGGAAGCTTACAGTCACCAATCACAAATCTCGCTCGTGTTCTCAATCAGATTGCAGAGCAGGGCGGTGCATCCGCAGAAGCTCCAGCAGAGGAAGCTCCAGCAGCAGATGCAGAGTAATTTAATTTATTTTTAATCAATTATTAAATGGAGGAAAATAATCATGGCAAAGATGACAACAGAAGAGTTTATCGCAGCTATCAAAGAGCTTAGCGTATTAGAGTTAAATGACCTTGTAAAGGCATGTGAGGAAGAGTTCGGCGTTTCTGCAGCAGCAGGCGTTGTAGTTGCAGCAGCAGCTGGCGATGCAGCAGCAGCTGAGGAGAAGGATGAGTTCGACGTAGAGCTTACAGAAGTAGGTTCTGAGAAGGTTAAGGTTATCAAGGTTGTTCGTGAGGCAACTGGTCTTGGTCTTAAGGAAGCAAAAGAGCTCGTTGATAGCGCTCCAAAGGTTATCAAGGAAGCAGCTGACAAGGCTACAGCTGAGTCAATCAAGGCTTCTCTTGAAGAAGTTGGTGCAAAGGTTACTCTTAAGTAAGAGAATTTTTGTTAATCAGAATTTGGCAGGTTATAAAACCTGCCAAATTTTTTTAAATTAATACTTGACTTTAGTATTGTATTTGGCATAGAATGTAGGTTGCACTATTGTGGTGCAGTGTGCATAACTATGCTTATTTTTATGCGCACATGTTAGAACCAAAAACCATTGCAACTATATAATATAGTTGACAAATATAATGAGAGGTGGAACGTCAATGGAGAAAAACAGAATACGTCCAGTTAAGGCTGGAAAGAACTTGCGTATGAGTTACTCGAGACAAAAAGAGGTACTTGAGATGCCTAATTTAATCGAGGTCCAGAAGAACAGCTATGACTGGTTCATAAAGGACGGATTGAAGGAAGCATTTGCTGATATCTCACCTATCCAGGATAGGGGTAACCAATTAGAGTTACACTTTGTTGACTTTACACTGTGCAGAGATGAGGTGAAATATACTATTCCACAGTGCAAAGAAAGAGATGCAACATATGCCGCACCATTAAAGGTTAAAGTGCGCCTTGTTAACAAGGAATCCGGCGATATGCAGGAGCACGAAATCTTTATGGGTGATTTACCACTTATGACAGAGACGGGCACTTTTGTAATTAATGGAGCTGAGCGTGTTATCGTCAGCCAGCTTGTCCGTTCACCAGGTATCTACTATGCAATCGGCCATGATAAAATTGGTAAGGAATTATACTCATGTACTGTAATTCCAAATCGTGGTGCATGGTTAGAGTATGAAACAGATTCCAATGACGTTTTTTATGTACGTGTGGACCGTAACAGAAAAGTGCCTGTTACAGTTCTTATCCGTGCTCTTGGTCTTGGTACAAACCAAGAAATACTTGATGTATTTGGTGAAGAACCAAAGATTTTAGCTACTTTTGCAAAGGATCCAGCTATTACAGAAAAGAACCCACAGGGAAGCTATGAAGGCGGTTTGCTTGAATTATACCGTAAGCTTCGTCCAGGTGAGCCACTTGCTAAGGATAGTGCTGAATCACTTATTCATAGCATGTTCTTTGACCCAAGACGCTATGATTTAGCAAAGGTTGGTCGTTATAAGTTCAACAAAAAACTTATGCTTCGCAATCGTATTACAGGTCATGTTCTTGCTGAAGATGTTGTAGATACTACTTCTGGTGAAATAATTGCAAAGGCTGGAGATAAGGTCACAATTGAGTTGGCTGATGCTATTCAGAATGCAGCTGTAACTCATGTTTACATCCAGACAGAGACTCGTAATGTTAAAGTTCTCTCTAACATGATGGTTGATATAAAGAATTTTGTTGACTGTGATGCAGAGGCACTTGGTATTACAGAACTTGTATATTACCCAGTACTTGAAAGAATCCTTGCTGAAAATTCTTCAAAGGAAGATATTGAGGATGCAATAGAGCGTAATGTTGCAGATTTGATTCCAAAGCATATCACAATTGAGGATGTATTTGCATCTATCAACTATAATATGCATCTTGAGTACGGACTTGGTAAGGATGATGATATCGATCACCTTGGTAATCGTCGTATCCGTGCCGTTGGTGAGTTATTACAGAACCAGTATAGAATAGGTTTATCACGTCTTGAGAAGGTTGTACGTGAGCGTATGACTACTCGTGACTTAGAGGATATCTCTCCACAAAACCTTATTAATATTAAGCCTGTTACAGCTGCTATCAAGGAATTCTTTGGTAGTTCACAGTTGTCACAGTTCATGGATCAGAACAACCCACTTGGTGAGTTGACACATAAGAGACGTTTATCAGCACTTGGTCCTGGTGGTCTTTCAAGAGACCGTGCCGGATTCGAGGTTCGAGACGTTCACTATTCTCACTATGGACGTATGTGCCCTATTGAGACACCAGAAGGACCTAACATCGGTCTTATTAACTCTCTTGCTAGCTATGCTCGTATTAATGAGTATGGTTTCATTGAGGCACCATACAGACGTATTGATAAGTCTGATCCAGAGAACCCTCGTGTAACAGACGAAGTTGTATATATGACTGCAGACGAAGAGGATAATTACCATGTAGCACAGGCTAACGTCAAGCTTGACGAGGAAGGCCACTTCATGAGAAAGAATGTATCTGGTCGTTTCCGCGAGGAGACTCAGGAATACGATAAGAAGATGTTCGATTACATGGACGTATCTCCTAAGATGGTATTCTCAGTGGCTACAGCCCTTATTCCATTCCTTCAGAACGATGATGCTAACCGTGCCCTCATGGGTTCTAACATGCAGCGTCAGGCAGTGCCTCTTCTTACTACAGAAGCACCTGTTGTTGGTACAGGTATGGAACCAAAGACAGCTGTCGATTCAGGTGTCTGCGTTGTTGCTAAGCGCGCAGGTATCGTTGAGATGTCTGAAACAAAGAGAATTATCGTTAAGGCTGACGAAGACGGAACAAGAGATGAGTATAATCTTCTCAAGTTTACACGTTCTAACCAGTCTAACTGCTATAACCAGCGCCCTATCGTATTTAAGGGTGACCATGTAGAGGCTGGCGAGGTTATCGCTGATGGTCCTTCTACAAAGAATGGTGAGCTTGCCCTCGGTAAGAACCCACTTATCGGATTCATGACATGGGAAGGTTACAACTACGAGGATGCTGTTCTTCTTTCAGAGCGCCTCGTTCAGGATGATGTTTACACATCTATCCATATTGAAGAGTACGAAATCGATGCTCGTGATACAAAGCTTGGACCAGAGGAAATCACACGTGATGTTGCTGGCGTAGGTGATGATGCTCTTAAGGATCTTGATGAGAGCGGTATCATTCGTATTGGTGCAGAGGTTCGTGCAGGTGATATCCTTGTTGGTAAGGTTACACCAAAGGGTGAGACAGAGCGTACACCAGAAGAAAGACTTCTTCTTGCTATCTTCGGTGAGAAGGCTAGAGAGGTACGTGATACATCACTTCGTGTTCCACACGGTGCATACGGTATTGTTGTTGATGCAAAGGTATTTACTCGTGAGAACGGCGATGAGCTTGCTCCAGGAGTTAACAAATCAGTACGTATCTACATTGCTCAGAAGAGAAAAATCGGTGTAGGTGATAAGATGGCCGGTCGTCACGGTAACAAGGGTGTAGTTTCCCGTGTGCTTCCAGTAGAGGATATGCCATATCTTCCAAATGGTCGTCCACTTGATATCGTACTTAACCCATTGGGCGTTCCTTCTCGTATGAACATTGGTCAGGTCCTTGAGATTCACCTTTCTCTTGCAGCAAAGGCTCTTGGATTTGATATTGAGACACCAGTATTTGATGGTGCAAAGGAAATTGATATTCAGGATACTCTTGAGCTTGCAAATGACTATGTAAATATGCCATTTGACAAGGAAGAAGCTAAGGACGGCGAGGAGACATTCTACGATAAGTACGTTGATGTTCTTCGCGAGGATGTTATGGATTATCTTTCAACAAATCGTGCACACCGTGCACTTTGGAAGGGTGTTCCAATCTCTCGTGATGGTAAGGTACAGCTTCGTGATGGTCGTACAGGTGAGCCATTCGATGGTCCAGTTACTATCGGACACATGCACTACCTGAAGCTACACCACCTTGTAGATGATAAGATTCATGCTCGTTCAACTGGTCCTTACTCTCTAGTTACACAGCAGCCACTTGGTGGTAAAGCACAGTTCGGTGGTCAGCGTTTCGGAGAGATGGAAGTTTGGGCCCTCGAGGCTTATGGTGCATCATACACACTTCAGGAAATCCTTACAATGAAGTCGGATGATGTTATCGGTCGTGTTAAGACATACGAAGCTATTATCAAGGGTGAGAACATTCCTGAACCAGGTATCCCTGAGTCATTCAAGGTATTACTTAAGGAATTACAGTCACTTGGTCTTGATGTACGTGTACTCGATGAAAACCGTGAGGAAGTCGAGCTCATGGAGACTAGTGAATATGGAAATACAGACCTCAATGCAATCATTGCAGGCAGCGATAAAAACTTTGCTTTTGAAGATGCGAACTCATTTGCACAGGCAGGATTCTCTAAGAAGAAGTTCGATTCAGATGGAGATCTTGTAGATGACGAGGATGATGTTCCATACGAAGAAGATGATGACGATTTTGCTGATGTATCAGATGAATTTAATGAGGAATAAATAGGAAGGGAGCTAGAAAATGCCAGAGAATAAAGAAGCGACATATCAACCAATAGCATTTGACGCAATACAGATTGGATTGGCATCACCTGAGAAGATCAGACAGTGGTCTCGCGGCGAGGTTAAAAAGCCAGAGACAATTAATTACCGTACACTGAAGCCTGAAAAGGATGGTCTTTTCTGCGAAAAGATTTTTGGACCTAGCAAGGACTGGGAATGTCACTGCGGAAAGTACAAGAAAATCCGTTATAAAGGTGTAGTTTGTGACCGCTGTGGTGTTGAAATCACAAAGGCAAGTGTTCGTCGTGAACGTATGGGTCACATCGAGCTTGCTGCACCAGTTTCACATATTTGGTATTTCAAGGGTATCCCTTCTCGTATGGGACTTATCCTTGACCTTTCACCAAAGACATTAGAGAAAGTTCTTTACTTTGCATCATACATCGTACTTGATGCTGGTGAGACAGCTCTTATGTACAAGCAGGTTCTTACAGAGGCTGAGTACCAGGAAGCTAGAGAGCAATATGGTAATGGCTTTAGAGTAGGAATGGGTGCTGAGGCTATTCAGGAACTCTTAAAGGATATCGATCTTGATGAGGAAGCTACAAAGCTTCAGATGGAACTTGATAACGCTACAGGTCAGAAGCGTTCACGTATCATTAAGAGACTTGAGGTAGTAGAAGCATTCCGCGAGTCTGGAAACAAACCTGAATGGATGATTATGACAGTTATCCCTGTTATTCCACCAGATCTTCGTCCTATGGTACAGCTTGATGGTGGTCGTTTTGCTACATCCGATCTTAACGATTTATATCGTCGTATCATTAACAGAAACAACCGTCTTCGTAGACTGTTAGAGCTTGGCGCTCCTGATATCATCGTTCGTAACGAGAAGCGTATGCTTCAGGAAGCAGTTGATGCTCTCATTGATAACGGTCGTAGAGGACGTCCAGTTACAGGTCCTGGTAATAGACCACTTAAGTCACTTTCAGACATGCTTAAGGGTAAGTCTGGTCGATTCAGACAGAACCTTCTTGGTAAGCGTGTTGACTACTCAGGTCGTTCAGTTATCGTCGTTGGACCAGAGCTTAAGATTTACCAGTGTGGTCTTCCAAAGGAGATGGCACTTGAGCTCTTCAAGCCTTTCGTTATGAAGGAGCTTGTTGGCAATGGCATGGCCCACAACATTAAATATGCTAAAAAGATGGTAGAGAAGTTTGAGCCAGAGGTTTGGGACATCCTTGAAGATGTCATTAAAGAGCATCCAGTTATGCTAAACCGTGCTCCTACACTTCACAGACTTGGTATTCAGGCTTTCGAGCCAATCCTTGTAGAAGGTAGAGCTATCAAGCTTCATCCACTTGTATGTACAGCTTTCAACGCCGATTTCGACGGAGACCAGATGGCTGTTCACCTTCCACTTACACAGGAGGCACAGGCTGAGTGTAGATTTATGCTTCTCTCTCCTAACAACCTACTTAAGCCTTCAGATGGTGGTCCTGTTGCCGTTCCTTCACAGGATATGGTACTTGGTATTTATTACCTTACTCAGGAGCGTGGTACATCAGTAGGTGACTCTAGAGAAGAGCTTGGCGAGGGCAAGATATTTAAGAACCTTAACGAAGCAATTTTGGCTTATGAGAATAAGGCTCTTACACTGCATGCTCGTATTACAGTTAGAGTTTCTAAGAAGCATGCTGATGGTACTGTTGTTACAGGTAATGTATCATCAACTCTTGGAAGATTATTATTCAACGAAATTATTCCTCAGGATCTTGGCTATGTAGATAGAACAAAGCCTGAGAATGAGCTTGTACCAGAGGTTGACTTCCACGTTGGTAAGAAGCAGTTAAAGCAGATTCTTGAAAAAGTTATTAATACACACGGAGCTACAAAGACAGCAGAGGTTCTTGATGATATCAAGGCAATGGGTTACCACTACTCAACAATCGCTGCCATGACAGTTTCAATTTCAGATATGACAGTTCCTGCTCAGAAGCCAGAGCTTATTGCACATGCTGAAGAGACAGTTGATAAGATTACTCGTCAGTACAAGCGTGGTCTTATTACTGAAGAAGAGCGTTATCGTGAAGTTGTAGATACATGGAAAGAGACTGATGATGAGCTTACTAAGGACCTTCTTGATGGTCTTGATAAGTATAACAACATCTTCATGATGGCTGATTCAGGTGCCCGTGGTTCTGATAAGCAGATTAAACAGCTTGCAGGTATGCGTGGTTTGATGGCTGATACAACAGGTCGTACAATCGAGCTTCCTATCAAGTCAAACTTCCGTGAGGGTCTTGATGTACTTGAGTACTTCATGTCAGCTCATGGTGCTCGTAAGGGTCTTTCTGATACAGCTCTTCGTACAGCCGATTCAGGATACTTGACACGTAGAATGGTTGACGTTGCTCAGGAACTTATTATTCGTGAGTCAGACTGTGTTGCTGGTACAGGTAGAGAAATCCCAGGAATGTGGGTATATGCATTCATGGATGGTCGTGAAGAGATTGAATCTCTTAAGGACCGTATTACAGGTAGATTCTCTTGCTACTCTATCTATGATGCTAATGGCGAAATGATTGTTAAGGCTAATCACATGATTACACCTAAGCGTGCAGCTGCAATCATTGAGCGTGGTGTTGATGATAAGGGCGAGCCAATTAAGAAGGTTAAGATTAGAAACGTGCTTAACTGCCGTTCACATGTTGGTGTATGTGCTAAGTGTTATGGTGCTAACATGGCTTCAGGTCGTGCTGTACAGGTCGGTGAAGCAATCGGTATCATTGCTGCACAGTCAATCGGTGAGCCAGGTACACAGCTTACTATGAGAACCTTCCATACTGGTGGTGTTGCTGGTAACGATATTACTCAGGGTCTTCCTCGTGTCGAGGAGCTTTTCGAGGCTAGAAAGCCTAAGGGACTTGCTATCATCACAGAGATTGCTGGTACAGTTTCTATAGAAGAAGATTCTAAGACAAAGAAGAGAGAGGTTGTTGTTACAAACTCTGAGACAGGTGATGTTGAAAAGTACTTAATACCTTATGGTTCACGTATCAAGGTTCTTCCAGGACAAGAGCTTGAAGCTGGTGATGAGCTTACAGAAGGTTCTGTAAACCCACATGATATCCTTACAATCAAGGGTAAGTCAGCTGTTCAGGATTACTTAATCCGTGAAGTACAGCGTGTATACCGCTTACAGGGTGTTGATATCAACGACAAGCATATCGAAGTGCTTTGCCGTCAGATGTTAAAGCGTATCAGAGTTGATGAGGCTGGTGATACAGGCTTTATGCCAGGTTCACTTGTTGATTGGCTTGATTTTGAAGATGCAAATGAGAAGATGGAAGCAGAAGGCAAGGAGCCAGCTACAGGTACACAGGAGCTTCTTGGTATCACAAAGGCAGCACTTGCTACTAACTCATTCCTTTCAGCAGCTTCATTCCAGGAGACAACAAAGGTTCTCACTGATGCAGCTATCAAGGGTAAGATTGATCCACTTAACGGACTTAAAGAGAACGTTATCATTGGTCGCTTAATCCCAGCTGGTACAGGTATGAAGAGATATTCAAACATTCCTTTATCAACAGATGATCAAATAGCTGTTTCAGCTAACGATAGCTTTGATGAAGAAATAAATGAAGGTATCGAAGAAGCCTACACAGAAACAATCGATGTAGAATAGAAATAATTACTAATAGCCTTGGCATTTGCCAAGGCTATTTTTGCGAAAAAATGCGCTTGACAGATTAAGATTCTGGAAATATAATAATTTAGCATGCGCGAATCAGGAGAATTATACCCTTTAGCATGTAGAAATAAATTAGGAGGTAAAAAAGAATGCCAACATTCAACCAGCTAGTTAGAAAAGGTCGTCAGACATCTGTAAAGAAGTCTACAGCACCAGCACTTCAGAGAGGTTATAACTCTCTTAAGAAGAAGCCTACTAACACTTCTTCTCCACAGAAGCGTGGTGTATGTACAGCTGTTAAGACAGCTACACCTAAGAAGCCTAACTCAGCTCT
>SVES01000108.1 GCA_015057305.1 Pseudobutyrivibrio ruminis
GATGTCAAATGTGCCACGGTGGATATATATTCAAAACCTGCTTTTTAATTTTTGTTAGCGAGCGTAGTAGCAAAAGCAATACTGCATAATCTAGTTCATACATATGCTTTTGCAAGCCTTGCTATGTCCGTTCTCTACAAACATTACCTTCTAATTGTAAAAGCCGTGTAAGTACACCTACATATGCAAGATTAATCACATTAAGCAAATCTACAAATCTGCTCAAATGATATTCACATAAATGTGCAGGGCATAGGGGTAAGTTGCTTATGATCTAAAAACTATAAATATTCACTTCGCCAGTTATACCACTTCCGTATTTTGGCTCTGGCTTTGGGCGTCCAAACCTATCTGGTACCTTTAGCATTTCACGCTCAAGTGTTGTAGCAACCTCTATGCGGATATTGTTTTCACCATCCTTGACATACTGGGAAATGTCAAACACAAATGGTGCAAAAATTTTAGTCTGTAGCTTGGTGCTATTTATATAAAGGTCAACCACCTCAAAGGCATCTGTAATTTCAACAACATATTTGCCTTTCTCTGTAGCTCTAAAGGAGTTCTCATATCTAAACCAGCCTGAAAAATCTGCATCAACCTTTGCGTAATCATCAGGAAGACTTACCTCAACTTGCTCTGAGAAGTTTGGATAATTGATGCTTTTGACTATGCTTCTAGTCCAATTTCCATTTGGCTGAATAAGCTTTTTATCAGCTGGAATCTGAATTTCAGCCACAGCCTTAGAATCTAACAAGTGAGCATCTGCTTCATCTTTAGGGATTACAAATATTCTGCTCTCACTAGGCTTAAGATTGATATTGCCTATGCCATCTACTATATCTGTTTTGTATATGCTGTTATTCCATGCGTCAAAAGCAAATACTTCCTTACCCTTTATCTCAGAATAATCCCCTGAAATAGTAATTTTGCCAGTGTATTCCTTGTCCCCTTCATTTACAACCATGTAAAGATTTGTATCATCCTTTAGATAATGGTAGTATCGTATATACGAATTTTCTGGAGTAATTGTTACGTCTACTATATCTGAAAGAGTTGTGGCAACAGCATCTACCTTAATAGTCTCTGCAGCCAAATCATCTGTAGTAATCTGACTATCAATTACAGCTTCTGGCTTGCCATCTACAAAATAAACTCTGACTCCTGCAGCAATAAGTTCCTTTATTCCCTTTGCGAAGCTGTCACTAATAAACTGAGCATAAGGGATTACAACTGCCTTGTATACTTGACTTCCAACTGTTAAAGTGCCATTTGAAATACTTGTTTTATAATCTTCTCTTTCTACAAATATATCCTGAGGTACAATATCAAATTCAATTTGATGCTCTGCCAGATTTCTTGTAACAAGCTCGTCTGCCAAACATTTTCCAGCCCATTCAGCTTCTCCATGATACATAACAGCGACTGGAGCTATATGTCTGCCCCCTGAGATAAGCTCACATGTACGATTCATGTACTTCATAAGCTCCCCAAATGCCTTGTATTCAGGATTATGTCCATGGGCATAGAAATGTGGTGGGCAGTCTGGGTCAGGGAATGGCTTCGCACTAAATGCATGTGGAACGTAATGGTTTACACCTCTTACCATGAAATGATCTGCCAAATACTTTTCTAATCTAAGACCTTCATCCCAACCATATGCTCCAAAAATTTCACACATGGCATTGCCTTGCTTCTTTGAATCAAGAGCAGCCAAAGAGCTTGCAAGCTTTCCTAAAAGGAAGTGATAGAAATTTCCGTTTCTGACCTGGAAAACACCTCTATCAAAATTGTCATTTTCTCCCATAGGATAAACTTGTCCACCAATATCATCGATACCAGCCCAATCCTGTCCTTTCAATGCTCTAAAATAATGTCCAAGGGTAGAGCCTGTCCTACAGTGCTGACCATTATCCTCAATAATGTGTCCTATATATTTCACACCATGATCTCTACACCAATTTCCCACTTGGTATGAGAAATTTTTCTCAATAAGTCTTGTAAGCTTATCCATATAAACAAGTCTTGCGGCAGCCCTCTTTGCCTCATCACCTGTAGTCTCCCAAATCAAAGGAAGCTTTGTAGCAAAATCTTCTCCAAGCTCAGCTCGTAAATCATGCTCTAATTCTGCAGACCATGGATAGTCCATATCAAAGCCTATACCCATTTCATGGTGAAGTTCATACAAGTGACCATTTCCAAGCTCTGGCTCATCTGAGAAAAAGCCTTCGATTACATTTCCAAAATAATCCTTGTAGTGCTCTAAATGCTTCTCATATACTGCGTCTATTAATACCCTAACAGAAGCCTCATCCACCATGTTTATATAATCTGGATGGGAGCCACGGTTTCTAGTGGTGTTCATTTTGTAGATAAAGCAATCCTCCTCAGCGGTATATTTCAAATTTCCCTGAGCATCAATTAGTGCCTGCAAATCCTTTGTGACACCAGCTGAATTTGTCACGCTGATTCCTACAAGAGCATCATCCTCAAATTCCTCCTGTGGCTTTACCTCTGGCATACGTCCTGTCATCTGTCCGATTGTTTTTTCCATTTCAGTAAGCTCACGCTGTAGAGGATGCATCAACTCTGCCTGATTAAGCTCTAGAGTTTCACCTGCTTTAAGCTCAATTTTTTCACAGCAGATGCTTCTTCTAGCCTTTGAAATTGGCTCTTTTGCCATTGCACCATTGGCAAAACCTGTTGGAAAATGGCTATCATCTAAAATCCAAACCTTCATGTTTCTGTTTTTGGCTTCCTCAAGGATAACATCCATATCCTGCCACCATTTTTCACCACAGAAATCTGGATGAGGACGACTCTCTACGCATACAGCCCCAATGTTGGCCTCATTAATCACCTTCATATATTCTCGAAGAGTAGCCTCGTCTTCTCCATGCTGCCAGAAAAATGGCAAAATATAATTGTCGTGCTTATCATT
>SVES01000024.1 GCA_015057305.1 Pseudobutyrivibrio ruminis
GGTAATCATGGGGATTCATTTTGTGTATTTGGTAGATACCAATCAAATCCCAAGAGAGGGTGTAAAAAATATCTGTGGCATTGTAAATGGAAAAGAAAAAGGGCGAAGAAGCAAGGATGAAATTGTCATGTGTTCCATAGGTGGAATGCCACTTGAGGATTTGTCATGGGGATATGATTGCTATCAAAAAGCATTGGAGCTTGGAGTTGGGCAGAAGTTAAAACTATGGGATGAGCCTTATATGAAATAAAAGCAGGAAGGAGTGAGTCATATGAGTTATCCAGAAATTAGCTTTCTTTATCTTAACGAAGAGGAAATGATAAAGGCAGGTGTAAAGAATATGCCTGATTGTATTGAAACAATGGAAAAGGTGATTAAATGCTTAAATGCAGGAGATTATGTTATGGGCGGAGAGAATCATAATTCCCATGGTAGTCAAGTGTCTTTTCCTAAAGAGTCAAAATTTCCTAATATGCCAATTGATGAGGGGGATGACAGAAGATTCATGGCTATGCCGGCATATATTGGAGGACCTTTCGATATGGCGGGTATGAAATGGTATGGCAGCAATTCTAATAATAAAACTAAGGGACTACCAAGATCTATTCTAACGTTAATGCTTAATGACAAGGATACTGGAGCACCAATAGCTTTAATGTCGGCCAATATATTGAGTGCTATGCGAACCGGTGCAATTCCAGGTGTAGGTGCTAAGTATTTAGCAAAAAAGGATGCAAAAGTTTGCGGAATATGTGGACCTGGTGTAATGGGAAAGACTTCTTTAGAAGCAATTCTATCAAGCTGTCCTAATATCGAAGAGATTAAGGTAAAGGGAAGAGGGCAGAATTCTTTAGACAGGTTTATCACATATGCGAAGGATAAATACCCACATATTAAGAATATAAAATCTGTAGATACTATTGAAGAATTAGTTAGGAACACGGATGTAATTTCTTTTGCTAATTCTGGAAATACAGATCCTTCAACATATCCATTTGTGAAGTATGAATGGCTAAAAAAGGGAGCACTAATTATAGGATTAAGCTGTTTTGATATGGATAGTACAGAAATGGCTAAATGCAAATTAGTAGTGGATAACACTGCTTTATATGAAGCCTGGGCAGAGGAATTTCCGTATCCATCATTTGGAGCTAACAATATAATCGGTTCAAAATTCACAGATATGATACATGATGAAATTATAAAAAAGGAAGAGATGATAGATTTAGGGGACATAATAAAAGGAATCAAAAAGGACAGAGATACTCAAGATCAGATAGTCATTTTTTCTGTAGGAGGTATGCCTGTGGAAGACGTAGCCTGGGGGAAGTATTGTTATGAAAATGCAATAAAGCAGGGGCTTGGAACAACTCTTAAGCTGTGGGATAAACCTGATTTAGCCTAGAGAAAGAGCTTACATAGAAAGGAGTCGTATTATGCCAGAAACACGAATAAAAGAACATCCAATACTTGGAGTACAGGAAAAAGGAAATAGAATTAAATTCACTTTTGATGGCAAGGAAGTGGAAGGATATGAGGGGGAACCTATAGCAGCAGCTCTTAAGGCCGCAGGTCTTATGGTCCACAGATATACAAAAAAGGGACATAAGCCAAGGGGAATATTCTGTGCTATTGGTAGATGCACAGACTGTGTAATGGTGGTGGATGGAATACCAAATGTAAGGACTTGTATCACTCCACTTAAATCGGGAATGGATGTGAGAACTCAGTATGGTGTTAGCGATAAGCCATTTGATAAACAGTAGAAGGAGGCATAAGTATGAATAGATACGATTTAATTATTGTTGGCGCAGGACCTTCTGGACTATCAGCGGCAATTGAAGCAGCTAAAAGAGGAATGAAAGTAGTTGTTTTTGATGAGAATGAAAAGCCAGGTGGACAACTATTTAAGCAAATTCATAAATTTTTTGGTTCAAAGGAACATAGAGCTAAAGTTAGAGGCTTTGTAATTGGACAGCAGCTACTTGATGAGGCAGATGAAGTTGGGGTGGAGGTTGTATTAAATGCCACGGTAATCGGACTTTATCAGGACAAGGAAGTAGTTGTAAAAATAGGTGATGAAGTAATCCACTACAAAGGAGATTCCATAATCATTGCTACAGGTGCAGCAGAAAATATGGTGACTTTTCCGGGCTGGACATTGCCAGGTGTGATTGGTGCTGGGGCAGCCCAAACTATGATGAATCTACATGGAGTAAAGCCAGGACAGAGAATACTGATGCTTGGTTCTGGAAATGTAGGGTTAGTTGTGTCTTTTCAGCTTATGCAGTGTGGTTGTGAAGTGGTAGCTTTAGTAGATGCAGCACCTAGAGTAGGTGGTTATGGGGTTCATGCTGCCAAAGTGGCTCGTACAGGGGTACCTTTTTATTTATCACATACTATTGTTAAGGCTGAGGGAGATAATAAAGTAACAGGGGTGACCATCGCTCAGGTTGATTCTTCTTTTAAATTTATCCCTGGAACAGAAAAGCACTTTGAGGTGGACACAATTTGCCTTGCTGTTGGACTTTCACCTATGTCTCAGTTGCTCAAGATGGCAGGCTGTGAAATGGAGGATAATCCAAAACGCGGAGGTCAGGTGCCAATATGTGATGAGTACGGACGTACTTCTATTGCCGGTATATTTGTAGCTGGTGATGTAAGTGGTATTGAGGAAGCATCATCTGCAATGATAGAGGGGCGAATGGCTGGAGTAGTGGCAGCAGAATACTTAGGATACGTAAGAGCAGAAGAGATGGAAGCAGAACTGTCTGTATTAGATAATGCATTAGATGGTCTTAGGCAGGGGATGTTTGCACCTAAAAATAGGGGAAAAGAAATTGCAAAAACAGAGGAAGGAATAGATATTTCAAATAATCTACTATTGCATGGCTTTGTGGGTGATGATGAAATCGAAAGATTTCCTGGAGTAACACACAAAGTTGGAGTACATCCAGTAATGGAGTGTACTCAAAACATTCCTTGTAATCCATGTCAGGATGCATGCAAGAAGGGATGCATTTCTATTGGCGCTAATATTACTTCCCTTCCTATTGTTGTAGATAATAGCCAGTGTATTAACTGTGGAATGTGTGTAGCTAGCTGCTCGGGACAGGCTATCTTTTTAGTTGATGAGGATTGTGGAGATGGAACTGCAACAGTCACATTGCCATATGAATTTCTACCACTACCTGAAGTGGGAGCTAAAGGAAAAGGCATAGGTAGAAATGGCCAGATAGTCTGTGATGCACAGGTGGTTAGCGTTAAAAGTGCAAAAGCCTTTGATAAAACCAATTTGTTAACCATACGTGTTCCTAAAGAGTACGCAATGAAGGCTAGATTTTTCAAGGCAGTATAAAGGAGGGACGTTATGAATAGTATAAATGATAGAAGCAGAGACATAGGCGAGTTTAAGCCTATGCCAGATGATGATATGTTGATTTGTAGATGTGAGGAAATTACTAAGGGAGAAATCAGAAAAGCTGTCCATGAAGGAATGTGGACACTGACTGAAATTAGGAGATATCTTAGAACTGGTATGGGACTATGTCAGGGGCAGACTTGTTCAAAGCTTGTTAAGGGAATTGTAGCAAGGGAGCTTGGAATTTCACCAACAGAGCTAGAACCTGCTACAAGTAGAGTTCCAATGAGACCGATAGAGATGAAGGTATTCGCCAATGAGGCAGTAAAAATAAAGGAGGCGAATTAGTATGAAAAATACAGCTGAGGTAATCATTATAGGTGGCGGAATAATTGGTTGTGCAGCAGCCTACTACCTTGCTAAGCGAGGAGTTACTGATGTAATAGTGCTTGAGGGGAGTGACCACATAGGAAATGGAGGTTCTAGCAGAAATGGTGGAGGTGTAAGACAGTCAGGTAGAGACGTGCGAGAACTACCACTTGTAATGTATGGAATAAAAAATCTGTGGCCAAATTTATCAGAAGAGCTTCAGGTGGACTGTGAATATCATCAGGATGGGAACTTACGATTAGGGAAGACTGAAAAGCACAGAGAAATTCTCACTAAGCTGGCTAATAATGCAAAAGGGGTAGGATTAGATGTAAGAATGATAGATGGTGATGAGGTGAGACAAATCAATCCGTATCTATCAGACGAGGTAATATGTGCCAGCTGGTGTCCTACAGATGGACATGCTAATCCTCTTACAACTACACTTGGCTACTATAAGATGGCAAGAAAGATGGGCGTGAGATTTATTAGTGGTGAGCCTGTAAAGGAGCTGAGACTGATTAAGGGACGAATTCGTCAGGTCATTACACCAAACAGTATATATGAAGGGGAGAGTGTACTTGTAGCCGCAGGTCTGGATTCAAGAGAGATACTTACTACTGTGGGAATTGACATTCCAATGACCAATTCATTATTAGAGTGCCTTGTAACTGAGGCTCAGCCTCATATGTTTGATCAAATGCTTGGAACAGCTGAAGCAGATTTTTACGGACATCAGACTAAGCATGGCTCTTTTGTATTTGGAGGTTCATCTGGGCTTGAAAGATATAATAAGGATAATGGAATGGTATCTAATAGCTCAAAGACTGCGCCATGCATTTGCCGAGGTATTATGAAATATTTTCCAGATCTTGCGAATGCAAAGATTGTTAGAACGTGGGCAGGTTGGATGGATGCCTCAGCTGATGGAGTTCCCGCCATAGGAAAGGTAGAGGAAATAAACGGACTATATGTGGCATGTGCTTTTAATGGACATGGATTTGGAATTGCTCCTGCTGTGGGAGAGCAGTTGGCTAAGCTAATCACCACAGATACAACTGACATAGATTTATATGATCTTAGATATGATAGATATAAGGCTAAAATATAGGGGTATGTTATGAATAGTTTTGATTTTAAAATTCCTACGGATATACGATTTGGAAAAGGTAAAATTGCATGCTTGGCAGCAGAGCTTAGCAAGTATGGGAAAAGAGTGCTTTTAACTTATGGCGGGGGAAGTATTAAGAAAAACGGTATTTATGATGAGGTGTTAAATCAGTTAACTGGTTTTCAGGTATTTGAACTTGGTGGGATAACACCTAATCCTAAGCTTAGTATTGTTGAAAAGGGCACAGCCATTTGCAAGAAAAATAATATCGATGTAATTCTAGCAGTTGGAGGAGGCAGCACTATAGATGCTTCTAAGCATATTGCAGCAGCAGCTTGTTATGACGGAAAACCATGGGATTTAGTTCTTGATAAATCTCTAGTGAAATCAGCTTTGCCAATAGCAGTAGTCCTAACCATATGTGCAACAGGTTCTGAAATGAACTGTGGGGCGGTTATCACTAATGATGCAACCTGCGAGAAGCTGGAGATAAACACTCCATGCTTATATCCTAGGTTATCTATATGTGATCCTACATATCTATTTACCCTACCTAATAAGCAGACTGCAGCAGGAGCAGTCGACATTATGTCTCATGTATTAGAACAGTATTTTCAGCCTAATGATGAAGCATATATCACAGATGCCCTTAGCGAAGCTGTAATGAAGACTGTAATTAGATATGGAAAGAAGGCGATTGATGAACCTAAAAACTATGAGGCCAGATCAAATCTTATGTGGGCAAGTACAATCGGTCTTAATCATTTGTTAACAGTGGGAAAAGGCGGTGCCTGGTCCGTGCATCCAATAGAACATGTACTAAGTGGTTTTTACGACGTTACTCATGGTGTGGGACTTGCAATTTTAACACCTGCATGGATGGAATATGTTTTGAATGATGTCACAAAACATCGATTTGCAAGATTTGCAAGGGTAATTTTCAATGTTAACAAATTAGATGATATGATTGCTGCAAAAGAGGGGATTGAGTGTTTGAAGGAATATTTTAAAAGTATAGGAATGCCTTCAACATTATCTGAAATTGGAATTGACAGTAGTAAATTTCAGACTATGGCATCTGAAGCAGTTAGAACAAGTAATATTTCTAAAAATGCTTATGTGAATTTAGTGGAAGAAGACGTAATTGCAATTTTAAATAAATGTGCTTAGGCAAATGTAAAACCTACTTTATAGTTAAAAGAATTAACAATAATAAAAGTGTTTGCTATAATATGGCAGGCACTTTTTTATTATAGGAGTAATATAGATGAATCTATTTGATATTATAGGACCTGTTATGGTTGGTCCCTCTAGTTCTCATACAGCAGGAGCAGTAAAAATTGGAAATGTATGTGCTAAGCTGATGGCGGAGCCAATAGAAAAAGCAGAGATTTATTTGCATGGTTCTTTTGCAGAAACGGGAAAAGGTCATGGTACAGACAAAGCGATTATAGGTGGATTGCTAGGCATGGCATGTGATGACGAGAGATTACCTAAGAGCTTTGATTATGCTGAAAAGGAAAATTTAACTTTTAAGATAAATAAAGCAGATTTAGGAGATGTACATCCTAATTCAGTTAAGGTTATTATGCATGGTAAATCAGGTAGAACCTTGGAAGTGGTTGCATCATCTTTAGGTGGAGGTAGAATACAAATTTGTGAGCTTGATGGTATTACAGCTATATTCTCTGGAGAACATCCTACATTAATAGTGCATAATCTTGACCAGCCTGGCCACGTTACCGAAGTTACAAGCATGCTCGGACATAAAGGCGTAAATATCGCTACAATGCAGTTATATCGAAAAAGGAGGGGAGGAGAAGCTGTAATGGTTATTGAATGTGACCAGGAGGTACCTGAGGATTCTATAAAGTGGTTAGAACACATTGAGGGAATATTAAAGGTCACTTATTTATCACTTGTATAGAGGTTTATTTATGTTTGATTCATTAGAAGAAATTTGTAAATTAGAAGAAAATAATGTAGGTCCTTTTTGGAAGATAGTGCAGCAGGACGATTGCAAGGAGCGTGCTGTATCAGAGGCAGATTCCTTTGAAAACATGAAGGGGATGTATACAGCGATGAAAGAGTCAGCCCTGAATTATGATAAGACAGTGAAAAGCAATAGTGGTCTTGTTGGTGGCGAGGCAGGTCTTCTTAGAGAATATCTTGATAGTGGCAATGCACTAGTTGGTGATTTTACAGGACGCGTTATGGAGCTTGCTCTTAGAGTGGCAGAGGGAAATGCCTGTATGAAGCGTATTGTGGCAGCTCCTACAGCAGGTTCCTGCGGTGTGGTTCCAGCGGTTTTTATAGCTGCACAGGAAAAATTAGGACTATCTGATGATAAAATGACAGAGGCTCTTTTTGTTGCTGCTGGAGTAGGGGAAGTAATAGCAGCTAGGGCATCTCTTGCTGGGGCAGAGGGCGGTTGTCAGGCTGAAATTGGGGCAGCTAGTTCCATGGCAGCAGCTGGTCTTGTGTATCTACAGGGGGGAGATGGAAGAAAATGTTCTAATGCAGCAGCTCTTGCTCTTAAAAATTTGCTTGGCTTGGCATGTGATCCAGTAGCAGGCTTAGTAGAGGTGCCATGCGTCAAGCGAAATGTTTGTGGTGCAATGAATGCTGTTACATCTGCAGAGCTTACATTGGCAGGCATAGAAAGCAAAATCCCAGCTGATGAGGTTTTTGATGCTATGAATGCAATAGGAAAGGATATGAACCCTAATATTAAAGAGACAGGCAAAGGTGGTGTAGCTGGAACTATCACTGGTCAGAGGATAAAGGACACTTTAACACAGTAAATTAAAAAAGTGCTTGCAATATTGTGAAAATAGTTGTATAGTTTTTCACAAGACAAGGGCGTCTAAAGAAATTCCCTAGATGGGTGTTTCTTTAGACGCCTTTTTTGTGTAAGTAAAAACTACTATGTGGAAGGAGTAGCAAGCATGAATAATCAAAAGACTGGTCTTTATGATCCTAGCTTTGAGCACGACAACTGTGGAATTGGTGCAGTGGTTTCTATAAAAGGTATCAAGACACATCAGACTGTTTCAGATGCATTAAAAATTGTAGAAAACCTGGAGCATCGAGCTGGAAAGGACGCATCAGGAGAAACTGGAGATGGTGTTGGAATATTATTACAGATTTCCCACAAGTTTTTTAAGAAGGCCTGTGAGGAAGCAAAAATCAATATCGGAAATGAACGTGAATATGGAATAGGTATGTTTTTCCTTCCTCAGGATGAATTGAAAAGAAAACAGGCAATGAAAATGTTTGAAATCATTGTGGAAAAGGAAGGCTTGGAGTTCTTAGGCTGGCGTGAGGTTCCTACAAGACCTGAAATATTGGGTGAGCTTGCAAAAAGCTGTATGCCTTTTATTTGTCAGGCATTTATCAAAAAGCCTGATAACTGCTCTTTGGGCTTGGAGTTTGATAGAAAGCTTTATGTGGCAAGACGTGTGTTTGAACAGACAGCAGAAGACACTTATGTAGCTTCACTTTCAAGCAGAACAATTGTCTATAAGGGTATGTTTTTAGTAGATCAGCTTCGTACATTTTTCTTAGATTTATTAGATGAAGACTACGAGACCGCTATTGCCACAGTTCATTCAAGGTTTTCTACCAACACAAATCCTTCGTGGGAGAGAGCTCATCCAAACAGATTTATTGTTCATAATGGTGAGATTAATACTATAAAGGGCAATGCTGACAAGATGCTATCTAGAGAAGAAACAATGGTTTCACAGGTTCTAGAGGAGGAAATGACTAAAATTACTCCAGTGTGCAACCAGTCTGGTTCGGATTCAGCAATGCTTGATAATGCTTTGGAATTTCTTGTTATGAATGGAATGCCATTACCGCTGGCAGTAATGATTACTATTCCAGAGCCATGGGTTAAGAATAGAGCAATGAATCAAGCTAGAAAAGATTTTTATCAGTATTACTCTACAATGATGGAGCCATGGGACGGACCAGCCTCTATACTGTTTTCTGACGGAGATATTATGGGAGCAGTGCTAGACAGAAACGGTCTTAGACCTTCCAGATATTATATTACAAATGACGACTATCTTATTCTTTCATCAGAGGTAGGAGTACTTCCTATTGAGGAAAGCAGAATTAAGCTCAAGGATAGATTAAAGCCAGGTAAAATGCTACTTGTTGATACAGTGGAAGGCCGACTTATTGCAGATGATGAGCTAAAGGCTACATATGCAGCAAGAAAGCCTTATGGTCAGTGGTTAGATTCTAATCTTGCCCATTTAGCTGAAATCAAAATTCCTAATGAGCCTGTACCAAAATATACTCAAGAAGAAAGAGATAAGCTTCAAAAGGCATTTGGTTATTCCTATGAAGAAATCAAGGATAGCATTTTGCCAATGGCACTAAATGGAGCTGAAAATACAGGAGCAATGGGTATAGATGTACCACTGGCAGTTTTGTCAAAGCATCATCAGCCTTTGTTCAATTATTTCAAACAGCTTTTTGCCCAGGTTACTAATCCACCTATTGATTCAATTAGAGAAGAAGTAGTGACAGCAACAACTATTTATTTAGGAACTGCAGGAAATGTTTTGGAGGAGAAGGAAGAAAATTGCAATATGCTGCAAATCAATAATCCTATCCTTACAACTACAGATTTAATGAAGATTAAATCTATGAAGGTTCCTGGCTTAAAGGCAGAGACTGTGCCTATTATTTACTACAAAAACACTTCACTGGAAAAGGCTATCGAGCATCTTTATGTGGAGGTGGATAAGGTAAATCGTGAAGGGGCTAATATTATCATTTTGTCCGATAGAGGGGTAGATGAAAATCACGTGGCTATTCCGTCGCTTTTAGCTGTTGCAGCAGTTCAGCACCATTTGGTTCAGACTAAAAAGCGAACCTCGTTATCACTTATATTGGAGTCAGGTGAGCCAAGGGAGGTACACCATTTTGCAACAATCTTAGGCTATGGTGCATCAGCGATAAATCCTTATCTTGCCCAGGAGACTATAGAGGAGCTTATTGAAAAAGGTCAATTAAAGAAGGATGCCCATGCAGCAATAGATGCATATAATGAGGCAGTAATAAACGGAATTATCAAGATTGCATCAAAAATGGGTATTTCAACAGTCCAATCATATCAAGGTGCAAAGATATTTGAGGCAATTGGCATTAGCTCAGATGTTATAAACAAATATTTTACAGGAACAATTTCCCGTATAGGTGGAATTACTCTGGAGGATATTCAGGCTGATGTTGAAATGCAACATTCTAAGGCATTTGATCCACTGGGATTGGATGTGGATGATACCCTTGATTCAAAAGGACAGCACAAAATGCGCTCAGGTGCAGAGGAGCATCTTTATAACCCTGCAACAATTCATTTGCTTCAGCTATCAACAAGGACTGGTGATTACAACACCTTTAAGGAATATACGGCTCTTATAAACGAGGAAGAAAATATTAGAAATCTAAGAGGTCTTATTGATTTCAATTATCCTAAGAAGGCAATTAGTATTGATGAAGTGGAGTCGGTAGATTCAATTGTAAAGCGATTTAAAACAGGTGCAATGAGCTATGGTTCTATTTCTAAGGAAGCCCATGAGACAATGGCAATTGCAATGAATATGCTTCATGGCAAATCTAACTCTGGCGAAGGTGGCGAGGAAGATAGCAGATACGAAATTGGACCAGATGGATTGAATCGTTGTTCTGCGATTAAGCAGGTGGCATCAGGTAGATTTGGTGTAACAAGTAAATATTTGGTTTCGGCAAAGGAAATTCAGATAAAGATGGCTCAGGGGGCAAAGCCAGGGGAAGGTGGTCATTTGCCAGGAAAAAAGGTATATCCTTGGATTGCTAAGACAAGACTTTCAACACCAGGTGTGGCTCTTATTTCACCACCACCTCATCATGATATTTATTCCATTGAGGATTTGGCTGAGCTTATCTATGACTTGAAAAATGCCAATAAGGAGGCACGTATCTCTGTAAAGCTTGTTTCAGAGGCAGGAGTAGGCACTATTGCATCAGGGGTTGCAAAGGCTGGGGCTCAGGTTATTTTGATTTCTGGTTATGATGGAGGTACAGGTGCAGCACCAAAATCCTCTATTCATAATGCAGGCTTGCCTTGGGAGCTAGGACTGGCAGAAGCACATCAGACTTTGATTATGAATGGTCTAAGGAACAAGGTTGTAATTGAAACAGATGGTAAGCTAATGTCAGGCCGGGATGTTGCTATAGCATGTGCACTTGGTGCGGAGGAGTTTGGCTTTGCCACAGCTCCACTTGTTACAATGGGCTGTGTTATGATGCGCGTTTGCAACTTAGATACCTGCCCTGTTGGTGTGGCAACTCAAAATCCAGAGCTTAGAAAACGCTTTGCTGGAAAGCCTGAGTATGTAGTAAACTTCATGCGTTTTATTGCCGAGGAGCTTCGTGAATATATGGCTCGCCTTGGCTGTAAAACAGTGGACGAGCTATGTGGACGTACTGATTTGCTTAAGATAAAGGAAAATACTGATAAAGTCTACAATAAGGTAGATTTGTCAGCCGTATTAAGCAATCCTTTCGGCAAAGAGAAAATTAATTATTCTAAGAAAAATGTTTATAACTTTGAGCTGGAAAAAACTATTGACGAAAAGATATTACTTAAAGAATTAAAGGATTCAATTGATAAGGGACAAGGTAAATCAGTATCTGTAAATATCGTAAATACGGATAGGTCACTTGGAACATTACTTGGAGCCCAACTTACTCGTCACTTTGGTGAAAGTCTAGAGGATGATACCTATAAGGTGAATTGTCATGGCGCAGGAGGACAATCCTTTGGAGCATTTATTCCTAAGGGACTTACATTAGAGTTGGCTGGTGATTCTAATGATTATTTTGGCAAAGGATTGTCAGGGGGCAAATTAATTGTATATCCACCTGAGGGAGCTACATATAAGCAGGATGAAAATATCATTATTGGAAATGTTGCTTTGTATGGTGCTACAAGTGGAAAGGCCTTTATTAATGGTGTGGCAGGAGAAAGATTTGCTGTCAGAAATTCAGGTGCTACAGCTGTAGTAGAAGGAGTAGGTGACCACGGTTGCGAATATATGACAGGTGGCAGAGTGGTTGTTTTAGGAGAGACTGGAAAGAATTTTGCAGCTGGAATGAGCGGTGGAATAGCATATGTATTAGACGAAGATGCTACTCTTTACAAAAAGCTCAATAAGTCTATGGTGAGCCTTGAAACAGTTACAGACAAATATGATGTAATGGAGTTAAAGGATATAATTGGCCAGCATGTGGAGGCAACAGGCTCATTAAAGGGTAAGGAAATATTTGATAATTTCAGTCAGTACTTACCAAAATTCAAGAAGATTGTGCCATTCGATTACAAGAAGATGCTACAGGCAATGGTTGAGATGGAAGCTAAGGGCTTGTCAGCTGATCAGGCTCAGATTGAAGCTTTTAATTTCCTAATGAATGGGCAGGGTGCGTAAAGGAGGATTAATGATGGGAAAGCCAACTGGATTTTTAGAATATGAGCGAGTTGAGGCTAAAGCTACCAGCCCTCTTGAGCGCATAAAGAATTTTAACGAATTTCATACTCCACTATCTAAAGAAGAACAACAAAAGCAAGGGGCAAGGTGCATGGATTGTGGAGTGCCATTTTGTCAATCGGGAATGACAATTAGAGGAATGACATCAGGCTGTCCTCTTAACAATTTGATTCCTGAGTGGAATGATTTGGTTTATCAGGGAAACTATGAGATGGCATATAAAAGATTGCACAAAACAAGTAACTTTCCAGAATTTACTTGTAGAGTGTGCCCTGGATTATGTGAGAAGGCGTGCACATGCAGCTTGAATGGTGATGCTGTGACCACAAAGGCAAATGAAATGGCGATAATAGAATATGCCTATGCCAATGGTCTTGCAGATGCCAAGGTGCCAAAGCAACGTACTGGTAAGAAGGTTGCAGTAGTGGGCTCTGGACCTTCAGGGCTTGCTGTTGCAGACCAGCTTAATAGACGTGGACATAGTGTAACAGTCTATGAGAGAAATGATAGAGTAGGTGGTCTTCTTCGATACGGAATTCCAAATATGAAGCTTGAAAAGCATATTATTGATAGAAAGATTTCTGTTATGGAGCAGGAAGGGATTAGCTTTGTAGTAAATGCAAATGTTGGTGATGGCGTAAAGGCTTCTGATTTGCTGAAAAAATATGATGCTGTAGTGCTTTGTTGTGGATCATCAAAGCCTAGAGATATAGACGCCACAGGAAGAAAGGAAGTTAAGGGAATATATTTTGCTGTAGATTTTCTCACATCAACAACCAAGTGTCTTTTAAACAACGACATGGAGCTTGTGGATGGTCAGTATATATCTGCAAAGGATAAGGATGTAATTATAATTGGTGGCGGTGATACAGGAAATGACTGTGTTGGAACAGCCATACGTCATGGGTGTAAGTCTGTGACACAGCTGGAAATGATGCCAAAGGCACCAGACACTAGAGCTGCTAATAATCCTTGGCCTCAGTGGCCATTGGTCTGCAAAACTGATTATGGACAAGAGGAAGCAATTGCAAAATTCGGTCATGATCCTCGCATTTATACAACTACTGTAAAGGAATTTAGAGCAGATAAAAATGGTAATTTGAAATCTGTCATATTGGTATCCTTGGAATCAAAGTTTGATAAAAAGACAGGTAGAAAAATGATGGTGCCAGTAGAGGGCAGCGAAAGGGAAGTAAAGTGCCAGTTGTGTTTAATTGCAGCAGGATTTTTAGGCTCTGAAAAATATGTGGTAGATGCATTTAAGGTAGATGTGGATGCTAGAACAAATGTGGCCTCACTTAATGCTACAAGCTTTGCAACAAATCAGCAGGGAGTATTTACGGCAGGAGATATGCATACAGGTCAATCCCTTGTTGTAAAGGCTATCCGAGGTGGCAGGGATTGTGCTAAGGAAGTAGATGAATATTTAATGGGCTATACAAATATCTAGAAAAATAAGCTTTGATTTATTATTATGATATTAACATAGCCCACAGGAGGAAAAATAATGTCTCATTTATCTATTGAAGATACCATTAACTTTGTTGAAGAAAATGACGTTAAGTTTATACGATTGGCATTTTGTGATTTATATGGAAATCAAAAGAATATTTCTATAATGCCTTCAGAGCTTCCTAGCGCATTTGAGGAGGGAATAAATTTTGATCCCTTTTTAATATTAGGTTTTGAGGATGAAGCTGGTAGGGATTTATTTTTAAAGCCTGATGCAGACACCTTGCATATATTGCCTTGGCGCCCACAATCTGGCAGAGTAATCAGATTTTACTGCGATGTAGTCTATTCAGATGGTACGCCATTTTCTATGGATTATAGGCAGTTTTTGAAGGATACCCTTAAGGAATGTGAAGGGATGGGATTTACCACAAAGATGGGACTTCGCTCTGAATTTTATCTATTCAAGACAGATGACAATGGGCTGCCAACAAGTGAGCCTTTTGATAATGGCGGATATTTGGATGTGGCTCCAAGTGATAGAGGGGAAAATATTCGAAGGGAAATCTGCTTAAGTCTTGAGGAAATGGGAATCTCACCTCAGTCCTCTCATCATGAAAGAGGACCAGGACAAAACGAAATCGATTTTCAAGCTTCTGATGTATTAACAACAGCAGATAATTTTGTCACATACAAAAATGTTGTAGAAAATATTGCTGCAAGAAACGGTGCAGTTGCCTGCTTTGAGCCAAAACCAATAGAGAATGCCCCTGGAAATGGGTTGCATATTCTTATGTCAAATTATAAAGGGGAAACAAATCTCATTAATGAGGATAAGGCTTTGTCAGAAAGCTTTATGGCGGGAATAATTAATAGAATGAGAGATATTTCTATATTTTTGAATTGCAGACGTGACTCATATGAGAGGCTTGGTGTCCTTGAAGCACCAAGGTATATCACCTGGTCTATGCAGAACAATTCCAGACTTTTCAGGGTTCCGGAAATCAATGGAAAGAGAAAGCATTTTATTTTGCGTTCACCAGATTCCTGTCTCAATCCATATCTTGCAACAGCAATTATTTTGCAGGCAGGCATGGCTGGAATTAAAGGCAAGGAAACACTGCCTCCAGCTCTAGAGGTTAAATCACGTTTACTTTCAGAGGAGGAATACTCTAAGCTTAAGGTGCTTCCACAATCAATAGAGGAGGCAATTGAGTGTGCTGAGTCAAGTGAATTTTTGAAGAATGCCAGGTTTGCTAAAATCGCAGAAAATTATATTGAGACAATCAAGATGAGTATTTAGTCCTAAAAGGAGTTGACTATGGAAAGAGCATTAATTGTCTGCGATATCGAGAAGACAACTGCATTCTATAAATCCTTTCTCAAGGAAAATGGATATATTGACATGCTTACTGTAGAGAGCATTCCAGCGGCTAAAAGAGCTATAACAGACTATGATTTTGACATCTGCTTTATTAATTTACCAATAGCAGGCTCTAATTCTATTGATTATGTGATTGATATAGCAGAGAAAAATGTTTGCCAAATTCTGTTATTTATCAAAGCAGATTACTATGATGAAATAACGGATAAGGTGGCAGATTATGGAATCATTACAGTTTCTAAGCCTATTAATAAGCAGCTGCTCTGGCAAGCCCTAAGACATGCAATGGCCGCCCAGCGAAGAATAAGTATGGCTCACAATCAAAGCGTAAAGCTGGAGAAAAAACTGGCAGAGCTAAAAACTATTTCCAGGGCTAAACTTTTACTTATTATCAATGAGAATCTTTCCGAGGAGGATGCTCACAAATATATTGAGAAGAGTGCCATGGATTTGAGAATTTCCAGATATCAAATGGCAATGGATATTATAAAAAAATATGAATAAAAATAAAAAAAAGTGTTGACAAATAAAAGTCAAAATAATATTATTCTAAACAAATAAAAAATCAATGGAACGACAAAGGGGTCGTAAAAAATGTTAATCATTTTTTACGACCCCTTTTTCGTGCCTATGGGAAGGTGATTTTATGTGTTCAATAATGGCTCTAAGCAAATGCCATATGGAAATGAAGGATTTTGAAGAGGCATTTGCAAAAACGGTAACAAGAGGACCTGATATGCAAAAGGTCATCACAATAAATGACAGTGTTTTAGGTTTCCAGCGGCTTTCAATTATGGGATTAAGTGAAGCAGGAATGCAGCCCTTTGAGTTGGATGGAAATTATGTGATATGTAATGGCGAGCTGTATGGTTTCAAAAAGGTTAGGGATGAACTAAAGTCAGAGGGATATAAATTCCTAAGTGATAGCGATTGCGAGATTATACTTCCTATGTATCGTAAATACGGATGCAGGATGTTTGAAAAACTGGATGCAGAATTTGCAATGGTTATCTACGATAAAAAAATTGATGATTTGGTTGCTGCAAGAGATCCTATAGGAATAAGACCACTATTCTATGGATATGATAGTGAAGGCTCAATAATGTTTGCATCAGAGGCTAAGAATCTTATAGGAATTGCGGATGAAGTAAAGCCATTTCCACCAGGTCATTATTATTACAAGGGAGTGTTTACCTGCTATAGGGATTTGGCAAAGCGCAAAGCCTATGTAAATGATGATGTGGAGCAGGTGGCAACAAAGATTAAAGAAAAGCTGATAGCTGGCGTAAAAAAGAGATTAGATGCAGATGCTCCAGTAGGTTTTCTACTATCAGGTGGGCTGGATTCCTCTTTGGTGTGTGCCATAGCTCAGAAGCTTTCTGATAGACCAATAAAGACCTTTGCCATTGGAATGAATGAGGATGCAATTGATTTGAAATATGCCAAGGAGGTTGCAGATTATATAGGTTCTGAACATCACGAAATTATCATCAACAAAGAAATAGTGCTTGAGTCATTGGAAGAAGTAGTGGCAGCCCTTGGAACATATGACATAACAACAATCAGGGCATCCATGGGAATGTATTTAATATGCAAAGGGATTAAAAAGCAGTTTCCTGATATAAGGGTGTTACTAACTGGTGAAATATCGGATGAGATATTTGGTTACAAATACACTGATTTTGCTCCAAACGAGGAAGAGTTCCAAAGAGAGGCAGAAAAGAGACTTAGAGAGCTTTATATGTATGATGTGCTCAGAGCTGATAGATGTATTTCAGTACATTCCATGGAAGCTAGAGTACCTTTTGGAGATTTGGATTTTGTAGATTATGTAATGAGTGTAAATCCAAAGCTAAAGATGAACATCTGGGGCAAAGGAAAATATTTGCTTAGGCATGCATTTGAGGAAGGTGATTATCTACCTTATGAAATTCTCTTTAGAGAGAAGGCAGCTTTTTCAGATGCAGTTGGTCATTCAATGGTTGATTATTTAAAGGAATATGCAGGTAGCCTTTACAGCGATGAGGATGTGAAAAATGCATATCGTAAATACGAATTTGCAACACCCTTTACAAAGGAATCACTTCTTTATAGAGAATTATTTGAAAAGTACTATCCTGGGCAGGCAGGAATGATTGTAGATTTTTGGATGCCTAATAAAACCTGGGAGGGATGTAACGTAGATGACCCATCAGCGAGAGTGCTGAGTAACTATGGCGCATCTGGCGTATAGCGAATATATAGTTAATTAAGTAAGGCTTGTCAGCGTAACAGCCGGACTAGGAGGATAAAAATGAGTAAAGTAACAGAAATTTTCGGAAGCAAAGTATTCAATGATGAAACCATGAAGGAGCGTCTTCCTAAGGATGCCTACAAGGCACTGAAAAAGACAGTAGAGGAAGGACGACCTCTTGATAGAGATTTGGCTAATGTAATTGCCCATGCCATGAAGGAATGGGCAATCGAACTTGGGGCAACCCATTTTACACATTGGTTCCAGCCAATGACAGGTGTAACAGCTGAAAAGCATGATTCCTTTATTCAGCCAGAAGAAGGCGGCAAGGTTATCATGACATTCTCTGGTAAGGAGCTGATTAAAGGCGAGCCAGATGCTTCTTCCTTTCCTTCAGGAGGGCTTAGAGCTACATTTGAAGCGAGAGGCTACACAGCCTGGGACCCAACAAGCTATGTGTTTATCAAAGATGACACACTTTGTATTCCAACAGCTTTTTGCTCATACTCAGGCGAAGCACTTGATAAGAAGACTCCATTGCTTCGTTCAATGGAAGCTCTTGATAAATCAGCAGTTAGAGCACTTAAGCTTTTCGGTCACGAAGATGTAAAAAGGGTAATTACGACAGTAGGACCAGAACAGGAATATTTCTTAATCGATACAGAGATGTATAACAAGCGTCCAGATTTGATTTATACAGGTAGAACATTGTTTGGAGCAAAGCCTCCAAAGGGACAGGAGCTGGAGGATCACTATTTTGGAACTATCAAGCCAAGAGTTTCAGCTTTTATGAAAGAGTTAGACGAGGAGTTGTGGAAACTAGGTGTACTTGCAAAGACAAAGCATAATGAAGTGGCACCAGCACAGCATGAGCTTGCACCAGTGTACTCAACCACTAATATAGCTACTGATCATAACCAATTGACAATGGAAATGATGAAGGTAGTAGCAGGAAGACATGGCATGACTTGTTTACTTCATGAGAAGCCTTTTGCAGGTGTAAATGGTTCGGGCAAGCACAACAACTGGTCTATATCAACAGACACAGGAGTGAACCTTCTAGAACCGGGTGCTACTCCTTCCCAGAACACACAGTTCTTATTGTTCTTGACAGCAGTTATTAAAGCTGTTGATGAATATCAGGAGTTGCTTCGTGTGTCTGTTGCATCTGCTGGAAATGACCATAGACTAGGAGCAAATGAGGCTCCACCAGCAATTATTTCTATGTTTTTGGGTGATGAGCTGGAGGCTATTGTAGAATCAATCATTGATGGAACAGACTATGAGGATATCAAAAAGAAAAAGATGTCTGTAGGCGCTGCAGTAATTCCTAGCATTTCACAGGATACAACAGATAGAAATAGAACATCTCCATTTGCTTTTACAGGTAACAAATTTGAGTTCCGCTCACTTGGTTCGTCAGCATCTATCTCTGGACCAAATGTAATACTCAATACTATTGTTGCAGAGGAGCTGGATAAGTTTTCAGAAGAGCTTGAGGGGGCTAAGGATTTTGATAAGGCTTTGTCCGAGCTATTAAAGAGAGAGCTTACAGCACATAAGAGAATTATCTTCAATGGAAATGGATATTCTGATGAATGGGTAAAGGAAGCAGAAAGAAGAGGACTTAAGAATCTTAAATCTACAGTAGATGCACTTCCTGCATTTATAGATAAGAAGGCTATTGATGTATTTACAAAGCATAACGTATTTACCGAGCAGGAGCTTTACAGCCGCTATGATATTCAGCTGGAAAACTATTACAAGGTAATCGATATTGAGGCTTTGACAATGGATGCCATGGTTAAGAAGAACATTATGGCAGCAGCAAATGATTATCAGTATTCACTTGCTGAGACACTTAATGCTAAGGCAGCAACAGGATTAGCCGTTGATTCTTCTGTAGAAAAGAAGAGATTAGAGCAGGCCGCTAAGCTCACATATACAATGGATGAGAGATTGGAAAAGCTGGAGGCTGATATCGAAAAGGGTAAGGAGCTTACTGATACTTATGAGCTTGCAAAGTACCATCATGATGTGATTTTCTCAGATATGAATGAGTTAAGAGAGGTTGTAGATGAGCTGGAGACAGTAGTACCAAGTGACATTTGGCCTTATCCAACTTATGGAGAAATATTGTACTCAGTAAAATAAAATCTATGCACAATGAGGTGTAGTCAAAATAAATGATTGACTACACCTTTTTTATATATTAAAAGGAGGAAATGAATATGGAAGAATATTCAAGCATGTTATTTGGAGTATGGTTCTTAATAGGTGCAGCCTTAGTCTTTTGGATGCAGGCTGGATTTGCTATGGTGGAGGCTGGCTTCACCAGGGCAAAAAATACTGGAAACATCATTATGAAAAATCTTATGGATTTTTGTATTGGAACTGTGATGTTTATTATATTAGGCTTTGGTCTAATGTTTGGTGAGGATGCTTTATTTGGACTAGTCGGAAAGCCTTCCCTGCAGGTATTTACAGATTATGCCAGTTTTGATTGGAGTAATTTTGTATTTAACCTTGTATTCTGTGCTACTACTGCAACAATTGTAAGTGGTGCTATGGCAGAACGTACAAAATTCATTAGCTACTGCATTTATTCAGGTGTTATTTCACTTGTGATTTATCCAATTGAGGCACATTGGATTTGGGGAGGTGGCTGGCTTTCACAAATTGGATTCCACGATTTTGCAGGTAGCTGTGCAATTCATATGGTAGGTGGTATCTGTGCCCTAATCGGAGCAAAGATATTAGGACCACGTATTGGTAAGTTTTCACATGACAGCAGGGGGAAGATAACTAAGGTAAATGCTTTCCCAGGTCACAACATTGCACTTGGCGCTCTAGGCGTATTTATTCTTTGGCTTGGCTGGTATGGCTTCAATGGAGCAGCAGCTACCTCAGTAGAGCAACTTGCATCAATCTTTGTTACAACTACAATTGCTCCAGCTGTAGCTACATGTACTACAATGGCATTTACATGGATTAAATATGGCAAGCCAGATGTGTCAATGTCTCTTAATGCATCTTTGGCTGGTCTTGTAGCAATTACCGCCCCATGCGACGTAACAGATGCACTTGGTGCAATTATCATCGGTATTGTTTCAGGCTTCTTGGTAGTATTTGGTGTTTGGCTTTTAGATAACAAGCTTCGTGTGGATGATCCAGTTGGAGCAGTTGCAGTTCATATGATGAATGGTATTTGGGGAACAATCGCAGTTGGTTTATTTGCAACAACTAGTGCTCCTGATAGTGAGCTTACTGGATTATTCTATGGCGGCGGCTTTAGACTTTTAGGTATTCAGCTTTTAGGTGTTCTTACTGTAAGCGCTTGGGCAGCTGTTACTATTACTATCGCATTTACGGTAATTAAAAACACAATTGGTCTTCGCGCTTCTGCTGAAGAAGAAATAGTTGGTCTAGATAGAACAGAGCATGGACTTCCATCAGCTTATTCTGGATTTAACATGCTTGAGGATGATTTTGATGCAGATGAGTATGATGATGAAACTGCAACTCTTATAAGTGATACTCTAGAAGCAGCTGGACTAGCATCTCTTGATGAGGCAGTGGAAGTAGAGTACGCTCCATCACAAATCACAGCAGCTGGTAAGCCACGTATGACAAAGATTGAAATTCTTTGCAAGGAACGCAATCTTGAGAAGTTAAAGAATTCACTTATGAAGCTGGGAATTACTGGTATGACCGTATCTCATGTAATGGGTTGTGGTGTACAAAAGGGTGCCCCTGAATATTATAGAGGCGTTGCACTTGAACCAGCATTACTTCCTAAAATCAGAGTGGATGTTGTAGTCTGCAAGGTGCCTGTAAAGGATGTTATTGAAACAGCCAAAAAGGTGCTTTATACAGGTCATATAGGGGATGGAAAGATATTTGTATATGACGTAGAGCAGGTTGTTAAAATTCGTACAGGCGAAGAAGATTTTGCAGCATTGCAGGATGTAGAGTAACAATTAATAAAGGCTCCTTGTTACATTAACAAGCATATATATTCTACGCTTCGCATAGAAAGCTCCGCTTTAGAATGTATATAGCTTGTTAATTACAAGGAGCCTTTTTTACCTAGCAACTACCTAGCAACTAACGGGCTCCTCTTGGGTTCCAGATTAGATTGTCCCATTGCTCCAATTGTTCTTCTGTCATGAAGCCATTGGAAGTGCCCATGTAACCAATCTTGTTTGAAGCAAATAGCAATGCTTTATGAATTGAAAGCTTTGAATCCGCAGTTTTGAGATAGTAGTGTAGGAAGCAGGCAAACAGGGCATTTCCAGCACCAGCATTATTGACAACCTGTTTGGTATTTACTGCATCATAATGTACTGTAAAATCTTTGTTTTTGTCATAGATAATTGCACCATTTTCTCCTTGTCCTAGGATTATTATTTCTGGATCATATTTACCAGCCATTTCTTTTACAAATTCATATGGTTCCTCATCTATTGAATTGTCATTAAAATATAGAATATTGGCATTTTTTAAGAAATCCTCATTATAGATTTCTTTGTCTCGCTTAAAGCTGTGGATTTTAACAGCCAGCTTTTTATTGTTATCAACGGCACGAGCAATAAAAGGACGGCAAAAATTAACATTTGAAAGAACCATCATGTCGCACTTTGGTACAAGAGGATCCACAAGCATCATGTTGTAATCAGCATCACGAATATCCTTTAAATCTTCAAAGCGTTGAGCCTTTCTTCTCGCATCATATAAAAGGATTTCCTTAGGAGTTTCTTTTATAATAGGAAGCACGTATTCTGTCGAAAGGGTTACTTCTCTGTTAGCTGGATTGAATATACTAAGATCTTCATTTTCACCAACTACCGTCATAAACTCAACTTCATCACCAAGCCATTTTAATGCTAGAGACTCATTAAATGCATCACCACCAGCAGAAATGTAAATAGAATCCCTTTCACCGGTATATGGCTCATATTTAATAGGAATTTCTTTGACCTTTACTATGGTCTCTAATTGGGTAATCCCCGCTACGATAAATTTACTCATAATGACGTACTCCTTTGCTCCCCCAAAAAGTATTAATATTGTAAATACAATTCAAACTAATAATACTATAACTAAAGATAATAATGCAGAAATTCCTAAAAAAATCACAATTTATTCAATTTGTATTAACAAGTAGTTAATGCTAGCAAGGTTTTGCAAATTGACAAAAGATGCCAAAGAAAGTATTATGTCAATAATTGTTGGTTAGAGTCAGCTAATTACAAGAAAGGAGCACTTATGGATTCTCGCAATCATTCTAGTAAAAGAATAATTGCATTGGTAGCTATTGTAGCTACTGTATTTTTGATGCTTCTTTCTAGTTTTTATATTACTGAACACGCATCACATCACTGCGATGATGAGGAGCACTGTCCAGTTTGTGCTATGCTTTTACAATGCGAGCGTTCACTTAAAACTATAGGAACTGGCATTGTGATGGCAGTAGTAGCCTTTATTGTATTTGATTTGATTGAAGATGCATTTATGGGCTATTCTTATGAGTCTACTCAGACTACATTAATTTCCCAAAAGGTCAGACTCGATTCTTGAAATTATATTAATTGGTCTGCATTTTGATACAATGCAGGTTTTATTTTGATTGAAATTTTTAAGAATGGAGATAATTGAATATTATGATAAAGAAAATGGCGTCAAAGTTTTTTACAAAGGGGCTAGCTATGATGAGTATAGCAGCACTTACTTTAGGAACATTTGTGGGTTGTGGAACAGCTGCAAGCGCTACAGTAAATGAAGCTCAGGCAGAAAGTTCTGCCAAAGAAACCACAATATCAGAAAAGACAATTTCTGTAGTTACAACAATTTTCCCTGAGTACGATTGGGTAAGAGCGATTGTTGGAGATAATGATAATGTGGAAATTACAATGCTTTTAGATGATGGAGTGGATTTACATAATTACCAGCCAACAGCTGAAGACATTATGAAAATAGCAACCTGTGATGTATTTGTTTATGTTGGCGGCGAGTCTGATGAGTGTGTTGAGGATGCTCTTGCAGAAGCCACAAATCAGGACATGCAGGTGGTTAATCTTCTTGAAGATCTTGGTTCATCAGTAAAGGAAGAAGAAATAGTTGAGGGCATGATGGCTGAGGAAGAACACGAGCAAGAGGAAGGCCAGGAGCACGAAGAAGGGGAAGTTGAATACGACGAACATGTATGGCTTTCTTTAAAGAATGCTCAGGTTTTAGTTGATGACATTGCCCAGGCAATCCAGACTGCTGATTCTGCAAATGCAGATGAATACGCAGCAAATGCGGCTGCATACATAGAAGAATTGTCTGCAATGGACGAGAGCTATCAGCAAATGATAGATGCTGCCTCTGTTAAAACAGTTTTATTCGGGGATAGATTCCCATTTAGATACTTGGTAGATGATTACGGACTTGATTATTATGCTGCTTTTGTGGGATGCTCAGCAGAAACAGAGGCAAGCTTTGAAACAATAACCTTCCTTGCTGAGAAGGTAGATGAATTAAAGCTTGATACCGTATTTACGATAGAAAACTCTGATCAAAAAATAGCTCAGACTATTATTGAAAATACGACAGGCCAGGATGCTAAGATTCTTACTCTTGATTCCCTTCAGTCAACAACAATGGCTGATGTAGAAGCAGGTGTAACCTATCTTTCTGTAATGGCAGGTAATTTAGAGGTATTAACAGAAGCTTTAAATTAATCATTTTATATATGAGCCTGTAGTAAACAAGCTATTATATTTCTAAAGCGAAGCTTTCTATGCTGAGCGTAGAAATCATAATGCTTGTTTACGTAACAGGCGGATTTTGAAAACAATAAGAAATTTGGAGGTTATATGGCACTTTTAACTGCAAAGAAGCTTTGCGTAGGATATGATGGACAAGCAGTTCTTTCAGACATTAATTTTGAAATTAATGCAGGGGATTATTTTTGTATTATTGGAGAAAATGGCTCAGGCAAGTCTACATTGATGAAGACGATGCTAGGATTACAGAATCCTATTTCAGGAGTTATGGAATTTGGTGATGGATTAAATCAAAATGAAATAGGTTATTTACCACAGCAGTCAATTGTTCAAAGAGACTTTCCTGCTTCAGTTTTTGAAATTGTTTTGTCAGGTTGCCAGAACAGTCTTAAGAATAGTTTTTTCTACAACAATGGGCATAAAAAAATGGCAATGGAAAACATTAAACGAATGGGGATTGAGGATTTAAAGGACAGATGCTATAGGGAGCTTTCTGGTGGGCAGCAACAGCGTGTACTTTTAGCCAGAGCACTTTGTGCAACCAAAAGAGTTTTGCTTTTAGATGAACCTGTTGCAGGCCTTGATCCACAGGTCACAGAAGAAATGTATCGTCTTATAAAAAGGCTTAATGATGAAGGTCTTACTATTATAATGATAAGTCATGATATGGGGGCTGTTAAGGATTATGCCACTCGTATTTTAAATGTAAATGATATGGAGAAAATGTCATGTTAGATAAGCTTTTAATGTATTTAGAATTTCCATTTGTTAGATACGCCTTGGTAGTAGGAGTACTTATAGCACTTTGTTCTTCATTGCTAGGGGTTACCCTTGTTTTAAAGAGATATTCATTTATAGGAGATGGCCTCTCACATGTGGCATTTGGAGCCCTTGCTATTGCAACAGTTCTCCAACTGACTAACAAAATGATTATTGTTTTACCCCTTACAATTTTGTTCGCAATTTTGCTACTTAGAAAAGGGCAGAATGCAAAAATAAAAGGTGATGCTGCAATAGCAATGCTTTCTGTAGGCGCACTGGCATTTGGTTATTTGGTTATGAATTTATTTCCTACTTCATCTAATATATCAGGAGATGTGTGCTCAACACTGTTTGGGTCAACCTCTATTCTTACTTTGACCAAGGCAGATGTGTGGGCATGTGGGATTCTTGCAATTATAGTTATTCTGATATTTATACTATTTTACAACAGAATTTTTGCTGTTACATTTGATGAAAATTTTGCCAATGCCGTAGGGACTAAGGTGAATCTTTACAATCTTCTTATTGCCACTGTAATTGCAGTAATAATAGTGCTTGCAATGAATCTAGTAGGTTCCTTACTTATTTCAGCGTTGGTTATTTTCCCAGCACTTTCGGCAATGAGTATTTTTAAAAGCTTTAAGAGCGTAACTATATTTTCAGCTATATCTTCTATGATATGTGCTCTTGTAGGAATCATAGTTTCGATTTTGGCTGGCACTCCAGTGGGCTCCACGATTGTTGCTGTAGATGTTGTACTCTTTGGAGTATGTTATTTAGTTGGAAGGATAAAGGGATAATCAATGAATAAGAAATTTAAAATATTAGGAATAATGGTGGCCTTGTTATTTGTAGGTTGCGGTTCAAAAGAAGACAAAGCAGCAGACAGTGAGCAAGAGGTAAATACTGCTGAGATTTCTGTAGAGGAGACAGAGTTAGAAGATTCCCAAGCCCTTGATGAGGCATTAACCACAGAAGAAGAAATAGTAGAAGTAGATCCTAGCGTGGATTTAGATTTAACAGCACTGTCATCCACAATGGTGTATTCAGAAGTATTTAATATGGTGATGGCACCAGAGGAATATGAGGGTACTACTTTAAAGATGGATGGCATATGCAATGTGTACGAAGACCCAGATACTGGAAAAACATATTATGCATGTATAGTGCAGGATGCAACTCAGTGCTGTTCACAAGGGCTAGAGTTTGTATTAGATGAAAGTCAGTATACTGAGGCGGATTATCCTGAAAGCGGGGAGGAGATAACTATATCAGGAGATTTTGCCACATATACAGAAGGGGAGTATCAATATATAACTATATTGAATTCTGTGATGGAGTAGATTTTTGGGTGCACGCTAGAGTGAAATTTTACTCTAGCGATAGTTTGGCTAGGACATCTGTATATGGTGTTCTTTAGAATGAAGACTCTTTCTGTGGAAAAACTGTAAAGTAGAAACGGAAATATTGGGAGTAAAATGTATTTTTGTTAAAAATTACCTTGGACAGCTAAGATTTTTTTTGATAAGTTAGCTTCTAGAGTATAAAGCGTGTGTAGCGAAAGCGTAAGTCCAGCGTCTGGCGGCGGTCGTTACATACGCTTTTTTGTTTGGAGGTATGGAATGAACAATCCAATGAAAGAAGCACCAGTTAATTCACTGATGCTAAAAATGGGAACACCAATTATTTTATCGATGATGATGCAGGCACTTTATAACATTGTGGATTCTGCCTTTGTATCAAATATGGGAACCAACGGTGAGATGGCACTGAACGCTTTGACACTTGCATTTCCGGTGCAGGTGCTATTAATTGCACTTGGAATTGGTACTGGAGTGGGAATGAATGTTGTTGTAGCAAGGAGCCTTGGTCAGAGAGATTATGAAAAGGCTTCTAGGGCAGCGGGTACAACAAAAGTGCTTGCATTTATAATTTTTGCGGCATTCTTTTTGTTTGGAGCATTTGGAGTTAAGCTTTATATTGGAACACAGACAACTAACCAGGTGATTTATGACATGGCGGTGGTATATCTAAGGATATGCTGTATGCTCTCACTAGGAAACGTGTATTTTACAGTTTATGAGAAACTTCTTCAGGCTCATGGACGTTCAAAGTACTCAACTATCGCACAAATTGCAGGAGCACTAACAAATATTGTGCTGGATCCTATCTTAATATATGGTTTGCTGGGGCTTCCTAGAATGGAAGTAGTTGGAGCAGCTCTTGCTACAGTAATTGGCCAGTTTGTATCAATGGGATTGGGCTGGTATTTTCATCGTAAATACGATAATGAAGTATCAAACGAAAGAAAGTATTTAAAGTTAACTGGCTCAATGGTCAAGGAAATCTATTCAATAGGTTTTCCGGCAATCATCGCCCAAGCCCTCATGTCCATTATGACTTATTTATTAAACATAATCTTTGTTCGTATCGGTGAAAATGTGGTTACCGCATATGGTCTTTACTACAAAATCCAGCAGTTCATACTATTCGCTGCATTTGGAATGAGAGATACAATTACACCTATCATTTCTTTTGCACATGGAATGAAGGACGAAAAGCGAATCAAAGAAGGTATGAAATGGGGAATACTATATACTTCGGTAATCATGTTGTTTGGAACATTGCTTTTGGAAGTATTCGCAAGTCCATTTGCGAATATGTTTGGGCTATCTGGTGAAACTGAATCCATTTGTGTTGCTGCAATGCGTATTGTTTCAATTAGCTTTTTGTTTGCGGGATTCAATATTTCATTTCAGGGAATATATCAGGCACTTAATGCTGGACCACAGTCACTTGTTATTTCAATTTTAAGACAGTTTGTGCTTGTTATTCCTGTAGCTTATCTATTTTCTAATATGGTCATTTCAGGAAGTGCATCGAAACCTATAGTATGGTTTACATTTATAATTGCGGAAGTGATTACTGCTGTGGTTGGATATATTATGCTAAAGAGAATAGTAAAGAATAGTTTAAGTTTTAGGGTGATATAACCGATGTATTAAGGCGGCCAGTAGGCCGCCATTAATTTTACTGTATTTTCTCTGCCAATTTCTTGCGCTGGCGACGTTCATGTTCAAGTCTCTCTTGGATTTCATCCATTCTTTTGAAGATATCTGCGATAGCTTCCATCTCATCCTGTGGTCGTTCAGGTTCAGCCTGATTTTTTCTTGCTGCAATATCTTTTGCAAAAAGCTTTCCAAATAGGAATCTTACAAATGGTTGAATAAAGAATACCTGTGAGAAAAAGGCAAATGGAAAATTGTGACATATAAGCTCAATCCAGTTTGCAAGCAGTGTGAAAATATTGAAGCCATTATAATATGGATAGTATAAAAAAGCCGCAATAAAGCTCATGGCAGGGCACATTATAAGAACTGTGCATGAAATAATGGCTGTCTCAAAAATCATAGGATGATTGTTGCGAGGATCAAACATTGAGCAAGCCATTTTAAATGATAGTGGGCTTCCTAATAAGCACTCTAACGTATATGCGAAGCAGAATTCTACAATAACAACAGCCCAGATTGGAAGCATCCTGCCAAACATATAAACACCACCTTGTGTGTTTATGGCAGAAAGAACTGAATTTGTTCCATTCATCTCCATAAGTAGCTTTCCATTAACAACATAAAGGCTATAAAATACATAACCATGCACTGTAATTATTACTGTAAGCAGCGCGAAAATCATTCTTTGAAATTGGTTCCTTGGCATAAATTTTTCTCCTTTTCTTTGCATAAAAAAACACATGTAGATTAGCCAACTAAAAACGATATATACCTCATCTAAATAGATTACATATGTACCGTGATCAGATTTACGTGCCATGCACTACATGTGTCGTTTATGTATTATTTAATTCCCACAAATGATAGCATAATTTGATATAAAAATTCAAAGGTTTTTTACTCATCAAATGTGCCTGCCATATACTCTCGTCCCCAATCACATATTGCATCAATAACCGGTTTTAAACTTATTCCGCGCTCTGTGAGAGAATATTCAGTTTTTGGAGGAACAACAGGATATACTTCGCGATGAACTAAGTCATCAGCTTCTAGTTCTCGTAATTGCTGCGCTAACATTTTAGCAGTTGCCTGTGGAATATATTTTTGGATTTGGTTATAGCGAAGTACTCCATCGTGTAATAGGTGATAGAGAATAATCATTTTATACTTGCCGCCTATTTGACTAAAGGTAGCCTCAACAGGGCAGTGAAAAGGTTTCATTGAATTGGTGGATTTTGTAGACATATAAACCTCCTATAGTTTCCAAAAAGTAAGTATATTACAAAAAAGTGCATTCTTCACATAAATATATTTACATGCTATTTTTATCACGTAAACAAAAAATATGCAAGAAAAAGCTAATGCTTTAGGAGGTAAAAATGCAAAAAGACATAGGTTCAGTAATGGGATTATATCCAACACCAGCAACTGTGGTCGGAGTAAAAGATGGTGACAAGGTAAACTTTCTTGTTATAGCACATGTAGGCGTTGTAGATCATGGACATCTACTTGTTAGTATTGACAAGGCTCATGAAATGACTGATGCAATTATTAAGAAGACCGGAGAGCTATCAGTGAGTCTTATCAATGAAGACATGCTAGTTAGAGCTGATTATTGCGGAATTGCTAAAGGAGCAGATACGGACAAGTCAGTTGTATTTAAACACCATTTTGGAGAGCTTGAAAATGCCCCTATTATTGATGAAGCACCAGTTTCAATGGCTTGTAAGGTAATTGACCAAATTGAAGTTGGCAACTTTACAAATTATATTTTAAAGCCAGAACACACTTATGTGCAGGAGGAGTGCCTAAATGAAAGGGGCAAGATTGATTATGAGAAAGCAAATCCGGTATTGTTTGAATTTCAAAGTGCTCAATATCTAAGTGTTGGAAAAGTTATTGGAAGATGCTGGGTAGAGGGAAAATCTTACGTATAATAAAAAATTCTTGACTAAAGTGGTTAGACTGTGCTAACATCTCACGCAAGAGTGTAGCAGCAATGCGTAAGTCCGTCTTACAAATGGCTTGCTATGCTCTTTTTTAGTGCATTATTATATAGAGAGGAGTACAAATTTTAATGAGAAAAAATGAAGTGTTGATGGCAATACTACTTGTAATATTGATGATTACAGGCTGTTTATTTCATCCACTTGAGGCATACTATAATATTTTAAGGTGCATTCATAGTGTGGCAGCTTTAGCTTTAGTAGTATGTGTGATTATTCATATAAAGAATAGGAGGTCAATATGAAAGAAATATTTGAAAGAGTAAGTATTAGAAAATATCAGGACAAACCTGTAGAAAAGGAAAAGATTGAACAGATATTGAAGGCAGCAATGGCAGCACCTTCAGCTGGAAATCAACAGCCATGGGAGTTTTATGTGGTAACAGATAAGGAGAAGATTAAGGCACTATCTGAGTGTAGCCCATATTCTGGCTGTGCAAAGGATGCGCCAGCAATCCTTGTTCCTTGCTATCGCACCGAGGGACTTATGTTCCCTGAGTTTGATACCATTGATTTAGCGATTGCGACAGAAAACGCCTGGCTTGAGATTACTTCATTGGGACTTGGTGGTGTATGGCTTGCAGTTGCTCCTGTTGCAGATAGAATGGAAAAAGCAGATGCGGTGCTAGGTATAGGCGATAAGCTTCATGCGTACGCCCTTCTTCCATTTGGTTATCCAGCAGAAGCACGTGCTCAGCAGGATCGATATGACGAGTCTAGAATACATTGGGTCTAGTAAAAGAAACGCTATTTGTGTTCTAAAAAAATTTGAAAATTAAACACATACACATCACATAAGCGGGCTATCATCCGTTTTGTCTTTAGACAGCGAATGGTAGCTCGCTTTATAAAACACTCCAAATTTGAAAAATGTATCTTAAGTATTTTGTTAATGCGAGAAATATTTTTATTTGGAGGTATTTATAATGAAGAAATTATTTGCTTTAATGTTATGTGGAGTAATGGGCTTATCAACTGTTGCCTGCGGACAAACTGAGGCAGAAGAAACAACTGAAACAAGTGAGACAGTAGAAACAGAAGCTACTACAGTTGAGGCTGAAGCAACATCTACAGGTACTGTAGATAACAGCTTTGCAGAGGACACAGATGCTTTAGTGGAAGCTTATGCAGATGTGTTTGAACAAGTAGAGTATACTGATGATGAAACAGGTCTTACTGTAACTTACAATATCTATTTACCAGAGGATTATGATGAATCTGAAGAATATCCGATGGTAGTCTTTATTGCAGATTCAAGCTGTGCAGGCGATGACGCCACAGCATCATTGACACAGGGAAGAGGCGCACTAGTGTGGGCTTCAGAGGAATGGCAAGCGGCAAATCCAAGTATCGTATTGGTACCAACTTACCCAGAAACAATTCTTGATGACCAAAATGGTTATAGTACAACTGAATATGTGGAACTTACAAAAAGATTGATTGATGACGTATCAGAAGAATATGCTGTTGATACAGATAGAATCTATGGTACTGGTCAGTCAATGGGGTGTATGACAACACTTATCCTTGCATCGGAATATCCAGATCTTTATGCAGCATGTATGTTTGTTGATGGGCAGTGGGATGTAAGTACACTATCTTCTCTTGAAGACCAGACATTTATTTATTTTGCTGCTGAAGATGATCAGAATGCATACAATGGCATGCAGGAAGTAATGGAGATGTTTGATGAAGATGGAGTAGATTACACATACGCTCAGTGGGATGGAACATGGACTCCAGATGAACTTTCAGAAGCAACATCAGAACTATTAGCAGGTGGAACAAATGCCTACTTTGTTTCATGGGCAACAGGAACAATTGAAGCTAGTTCGGCAACATCATTTGCAGGTCCAAATAGCTCTGCAGATGATTCAGAAAAAACAGAAATAGATACAGATAGTGAGAATACAGAAATGCCTGCAGATGCAGAAACACTAGAAGATGGCAAAAAACCAGAAGGCGGTAAAGGCAATGGACAAGGCGGCATGAATGCAGGTGGAGATGATTCCATGATGCAGAGTGTTCAATATCATATGGCATCATTCGATTATGCATACAGATGTGTAGCTGTAATGGAATGGTTATTTGAGAATTAATTCTTCATGCGACTTAATGAATTTAAATAATGGAATTGGTAAAATTTGATTTCGGAATTATTATGTCACTAGGGTTGAATGATGTATCTTTTTTGAAAGGAAGGTATAACAATTCAAATGAAAAAAAAGTATTTAAAAATGGCAATTGCTGGAGTGCTTAGTGTATCACTTGTTGCATGTGGACAGACTAATAGTACAGAAAGTGTAGAGACTATTACAGCCACAGAAGCAGAAGGGAATGCAGCTTCAACAGAAAGTAAAGATTATGCAGATGCATCTGAATACACTTCATCAATAGATAATGCAACAATTGATACAAGCATTTATCTGGATTATTCAGCAGGTATTGAAGCAGGTGTTTATAAGTGGGTATTAAGTGAAGATGGCGATTATTATGTGCTTGTTGCAGTAGATGAAAATGGTAACCCAATTGAAACAGAAGAGACTGCTGTAAATGTTGGTGCAAACAACGAAGAGCGTGGTGGCGGTCAAATGCCAGATTTTGCTGAAGGAGAACTTCCAGAAGGTATGGAAGAAGGAGAAATGCCTGAAGGTGCTACAGAAAAAGGCGGCAGAGGTCAAGGTGGCATGGGAGGTGGCATGTCCGGCGACCAGGGCACTGTATATGAAGGCGTGTACACATCAGCTAATATTACTAATGATGATTTACAGCGTATGAATATTTATGTTCCAGCTGATTATTTTGAAGTAGATGAGGATGGCAATGTCATAGGTATTGATGAGGACGCAGTTGTTGGTAATTATACAGCAGCTACAGCTCCAATCGTATATTCAAATGAATTTGGTGGATGGAGATCAAGCCAGCCTAAATCAGCAAATACCGACTATATTGAGGAAGGTATGATTTATGTCACAATAGGCGGCAGAAGTAGAGATGCTGTAGACGAAGATGGCAATATCACAGGAAAAGCTCCTACACAGGCGGTAGATTTAAAAGCTGGTGTTATTCAACTTAGGGCAAATACTGATGTAATCCCAGGCGACACAGATAAAATTATTTCAGTGGGTACATCAGGTGGTGGACAGATGAGCTCAATACTTGGTGCATCAGGAAATATGTCTGAATATTATGAGTATATGTATGAATCAGGTGTGCTTGGAGTAACCAAAAATGATGATGGTACATATTCAAGTGTATATCCTGACAACATCTATGCTGCACAGGAGTATTGCCCTATTGCTGATATTGAAAATGCAGATATTGCTTATGCATGGATGTGGGTAAATGTAGTTGACGATGGCGGACAGTATGGAGATGGCTTCAGTGAATTTGAAATCAGACTACAGGAGTTAGAAGCAGAGGCATTTATCGATTACATAAATGGTTTAGGTCTTACTGATGAGGATGGTAACGCTCTTACACTTACCGGTCTAAGAGAAGGAACATATTACGATGCAATCCTTCAGAATATTTCTGATGCTTTAAATTCTATGGTTGAAGCAGGAGAAATTAATCCAGAGGAAGAGTATGATGACTATTCAAGCTGGCTTGTTCTTAACGATGACGGAACATATACAGTAACTGATTTAGATGAGTTTATGATTGGTACAGGTCTTGTAAATCAGAGAAACAAAGCAGTTCCTGGATTTGACACAATGGATAAATCAGCTGAAGGCGACGCTTTTGGTACATCTGAGGATGGAGTAGTTCACTTCTCTGCATCAGTTGCTCAGATTCTTTCAGATAACTACGATGAGCTTTCTGCTCTTGACGGTTTTGATGCTGAACAGGTGGATGATTATATCGAAGAAGCTCTTGAAGGCGAATCAGCTGAGCTTGTTGAGACACAGACAAATCTTCTAAACGCAACAGAAATTATGCTTGGCAATAATGGACTTACAGCAGTTGACCCAGCACAGTACTGGAGAATAAGATATGGTACAGCTGATCAGCACACTTCATTTAGTGTAGGTTACAATATCGGTTTAGCTGCCTCTATGTTAGGATATGATGTGGATTATCACATGGTATGGAATATGGGACATGGCAGCGAGGAAGGTACTTCAACTGGCACATTTATCGATTGGATTAATGAAATCTGTCAATAATAAATAAATTATTTAGGCGGCCAAATATTGGTCGCCAATTTTTTTTTGTTTTTAATTGAATATATGAATAGTTGGACTATAATCATATATGTGAGTAAAAACTATACAAGGAAGAATGTTATGAAACGCAAAATAAAAAGATTTATCAGACGAAACAGGGTACTTGTTTCAGCCAGTATTCTTGTTTTAGCAGTGCTTTTAGTAGGTGGTATTGTATTAGCTAAAAGGACAAAGGATGCTGCAGAAGATGAAATCCCTATAGAAGCAGAGAAATCTGAGAAAGAGGATGCTGAGGATGATGTTGTAATCGAGGAGGTTTATCTGGAGGAAGAAAAGCCAGAAGATGATACAGCGTCGTCAGAAGAAACTGACCCTCAAGCTAATGTTTCTAGTGAAACTGGAGCAACTATAAACGTTGTTGAGGTGGTTGAAGCCAGCAGCGTAGGAGAAAACTCTAATATTACCTATGGAATAGACGTTTCGCGTTTCCAAGGAACAATTGACTGGGCTCAGGTGGCATCAGCAGGAATCAATTATGCTATGATTCGTGTGGGCTACAGAGATTCATCAACAGGAGAAATAAAGGCAGACACAAATGCTAAATACAATATGCAGGAAGCTGAAAAGAATGGCATTAAAGTTGGAGCCTACTTTTTTTCAACTGCGATTACAAAGGAAGAAGCTATAGAGGAAGCTGACTGGGTGGCAAGCTACATTTCAAAATACGCAATTACGTATCCCGTAGGGTATAACTGCGAGGGCTTTGAAAATAGCTCCAGCCGTCAATATTCACTTACAAAGGACGATAGAAGTAATATTGCAATTGCATTTTTAGATGAAATATATAATAAGGGCTACACACCAATTTTTTATGCATCAAAAAATGAAATGGCTCAGGATACAAAATGGAATACATCTACTATTTCATCAAAGTTTAAAATCTGGATGGCATGGTACAACCAGGATACATCTAATTTAGCCCAGGCACCATCAGCAGGTGTCAGATGCGATATGTGGCAATATTCTAATCAGGGTACAGTTCCTGGAATTTCTACCAAGGTAGATGTGGATGTGGCATATTTTGGATATAATGGCACAGAGACTGCAAAAGATACCTCTGAAAGAGAGGTTGCAACAGCTGATGTTGAAGCACTGATGAAGTTTACAGAAGTAAATGAAACTGTTACAGCAAAGAGTAAGACAAATCTGAGAGATAAGCCAAGTCAGGGAAGTGACAGCACAGTAATGGTGACTCTTGAAAATGGTCAAACTGCCACTCGCACTGGCACTAGCTCAAGTGGATGGTCTAGAGTTGTATATAACGGAGCCACATATTATGCCGTATCTAGTTATTTAACTACGGATTTATCACAGGCTACACAGCAGCAGGCAGAGCAAACCACCACTCAAACAGAGCAGACACAGCAGGAGGCATCAACAGCAAGTGGCTTTAAAACTAAATTTACAGATGTGAACGAAACTGTTACAGCAAAAGAGCTAGTAAATCTACGTTCAAAGCCAAGTGTTACAGATGCTGATTCCCAGGTGGTAGCCACCTTGAGTGCAGGTCAAACCGCTATCCGTACTGGTGTGAATAATGAGTACGGTTGGTCCAGAGTGGAATACAATGGACAAATTCTTTATTGTGTAAGCAGTTATATTAAGGTAGTAGAGTAGCTATTATTCACCAAACAGCTTAGCTGTGCAAAAATCTACAAACAGCTGGGCTGTTTTGGATAATGGCTCTGTGTTATTGTAGCAGATTGACATTTGAGAATTTGTTTCTGGTACAACAGGAATATAGGTCCAAGGCGCATCATCGTGGATAGTGGTTGGTGCATTGGTAGGTTTTTCCAAGTGTTTATCCATTAGAAGAGCAACACAATCCTGGTTAGTAACCATATCTAAAATTGAATCAATTCTATGGCTGGTGAATATTATATTTGGGATAAATCCAGCCCTTCTGCAAGCATCCAGACCAATCTCATACATGAGAGAGCCTTCCTTAATCAAACAAAAATTTTCATCTTTAAAATTTTGCAAGGTTACTTCTGTTTTACTTGCAAGGGGATGTTTTTTAGGTAATAAAACAACAAGTCTGTCCTTAAGATAAGGAATTCTTTTTATCTGGCTGTTATTCAAGAAATTATTTTCAAAATCTGATTTAGTTTCTCTGGTAAATATAATTTCACAGCTTTTATTTTCAAGATATTTTTGTAAATTAATAGGATCATCCTCAGTGACACGAACAGTGGTATTAGGGTATTTGCTTTGGAATTGGGCTAGTAACAAAGTCACCTGGTACTGAGGCATGGAAGGAATTGTTCCAAGTGTAAGAAGACCATTTTCGATATTTTGCAATCTATTGATTGCAGTGAGACCTTCGTATTCGGAATCAGAAATTGTCCTAGCGTAAGGCAGATAGGCTCGTCCGTAATTTGTAAGTTCAACACGTCTGGTGGTTCTTGTAAATAGTGGGACGCCCAATTCACTTTCGAGTGATTTGATATGCTTTGAAAGTGTGGACTGATTCATAAAAAGGCGCTCTGATGCCTCCCAAAAATTCTTGGTTTCCGCTAAAACAACAAATTCATGTATGTATTCTGTGTTCATTAAATTCCCTCCATTATTAGGTTCATTTTATCATAAATGTTCCCCAGGCAACATAAATTAATTCATTTATGAGATATAGTTAGTGAGCACTAACATTAAGGGAGGTAAGCTATGGATTGTGAATTAAATAATACACTACATTTCACTATTGATAATACTGAGGCAAAATTGCTAGGAAGAGTTCCTTGTGTAATTCAGCTGCCATTTCAAGATTATCTGGATAGTGAATTCAAGGACCGCAGTATCTACAATATTGCATTAGCCGAATTTGGCGGAGACTGGGCTACAAATTTATTAGAAAAAATGGATCCAGATGTGATAATTGGTGCAGGAATAGAAGGTCTTGTAAACAATAATGAAATCGAAAGCAGGGGATATACCAGCATTAATGGTGATATGCTTTCAAATGAAGCTTTTTCAGAATTTAAGGATCCAAAAGGCAGATTTGATATATTTTCCTGCATTCCACTTGTAATGGTAATTGATAAAACCCAGGCAAATGGAAGAAAGATTCCGGAAAAGTTTAGTGATGTGCTGTCAGAGGAATATATTAAAAGTGTAGTGTATCCTGATGATGGGCACATGCTTGATGGAATAATCATGACATATATTTATAAGGAATATGGGGATGATGGGCTAATAAGCTTTAAAAATAATGTGATAACAGGTGCCCATCCATCGCAAATGATAAAGCCAGGTGGGCTAGAGAAGAAACCATTTATTATGCTGATGCCATGGGTGTTTGCAAGATTAAAGGCAATGCAACCAAATATGGAATTGGTGTGGCCTAAGGATGGGGCGCCAATATTACCTATTGTTGTCACCTCAAAAAATAATGCTTCAGCAAAGAAAATTACAGAGGTTTTATTTAGAAAAGAGGTTGGGGACATCTTTAGAAATAATGGATTTTTCCCAAGTGCTGCAAATGCTGTTGATAATAAGCTTTTAGGAAAGCTAAGGTTTATAGGCTGGGATTATATTTACCGAAGTGATTTATTAGAAATAATAACTCATTGTAAGAAGATAATTGAGGGCTAGAGGAGGAAATAGCTTATGAAATTAGTTACTTTTGCAGGACCACCAACTAGTGGAAAAACCTCTGTATTGACAAAGATTATAGGACAATTTCAGAAAGAGAGTGTTAATGTAGGCGCTGTAAAATTTGACTGCCTACAAACAGAAGATGACAAGATTTTCGCTAGTCTTGGTGTGCCATCTAAAAAAGGATTGTCCGCAGAGCTATGCCCAGATCATTTTTATATCACAAATATCTCTGATGTGTATGCTTGGGGCGAAAATAATAATCTAGAGTATTTGTTTACAGAAAGCGCAGGGCTTTGTAACAGATGCTCCCCTTATATAAAAAATGTTTTATCTATATGTGTTATAGATCAGCTTTCTGGGATAAATTCCCCTCAAAAGATAGGTCCACTTCTCAAATTAGCGGACATGGTTTTGATTACTAAAGGTGATATTGTTTCCCAGGCAGAGCGTGAGGTTTTTTATCGAAGAGTGCAAATGGCAAATCCCCATGGAGAAATTTATTTTGTAAATGGTCTTACAGGGCAAGGTATTTTCGAGGTATGTGAACGGATTAAAAACCTTTCGACGGTGCAAGAAATTGAAAATCAAACGCTGAGATTTCCTATGCCAATGGCTCTTTGCTCTTATTGCCTGGGAGAAACAAAGATTGGAAATGAATATCAGATAGGCAATGTAAAGAAAATAGGATAGGTGGCATTATGGTAGAAAAATCAATAGGTGAATTAGTGGAGATTTACCCATATATAAATGTATATTTGGGAGACTTTGAGATAAATTTTGATAAAGAAAAATCCTTTGAGGATAATTTGAAGGAACAACCAGAATTCTTTTTTGAGCAAAGAAAAATGTCCTTAGAAGAAACGGTTGATGAGTTTGAGAGCTATTTGGAAAAAGCCTCTAGCATTTTAGAGGAAAGTATGGAAAGTGTTGAAAAAATAAGCATCTTTCCAGGATGTTCTAAGGATGGTATGGCTGAAGGCTTTCAGGAAATAACTGTAAATAAAGGTGAGGTAATTGCAATAGTAGGACCAACTGGAAGTGGTAAAAGCCGCTTGTTAGAAGATATTGAGTGGCAGGCAGAAGGGGATACCCCTACCAAGCGAATGGTTGTGATTAATGATTTGACAAAGAAGGAAAGACAAAGGATTTCTGGAAGGCAACGTCTTATTGCGCAGCTGTCGCAAAATATGAATTTTGTTTTGGATATGAATGTAGGTGAATTTTTGACAATGCATGCAGAATGTTTTGTTAAAAAAGCTATGGTACAGCCCTTGGTTGAAAAGGTATATAAGGAGGCTATTGCTCTTGCAGGAGAGGACTTTGAGTTAACCACCTCCATTACAAGCCTAAGTGGAGGACAATCAAGAGCCTTAATGATTGCAGATTGTGCCTATATATCTAAAGCTCCAATTGTGCTTATTGATGAAATAGAAAATGCAGGAATTGACAGAAAAAAGGCACTGAAGCTATTGGTGGGAAATGAAAAAATAGTTTTTATTGCTACCCATGACCCGGTGCTAGCTTTGTCGGCTGATAAAAGAATTGTTATAAAAAATGGTGCTATAAATTCTATTATTGCGAAAAATGCCGAGGAACAAAAAGCCCTAGAAGCCGCAGAAGAAATGGACAGAAGGCTTTTGAAGCTAAGAGATAGAATTAGAGAGGGTGAAATAATATCAGCACTCTAATTCATAGCATATTGTTACATTATTGCCATTTATGATAACCAGACCATCATCCTGCATGCGTCCTAGCTCTCTACATACACTAGAACGTTCGGAGCATACATAGGCAGCCAATTGTTCCCTGGTAAAATTCATGGTAAAGGTTAAATTGCCTGTTAGGGTTGCAGTTTGAGAAAAATAAGTCAACAGCTTTTCACGCAAGGTTTTTTGAGTGAGAAGCTGTATTTTTTTATTAAGTTGTATATTTGTAGAAGCAAGTATTTTGGTGATGTTATTGATAAATTTTCTGTAGTAGCTTTTATCGCTAGGTGATAAAAGAACAGTGTGCAAATCCAGATAAAGTATATCTGCAGCTGAGGCTACTTGAAAATGAGCAAAAGAATTATGCTGACCTGTAATTGAAAAAGCCTGACCAATTAACTCACCTTCAAACTCGGAGACTACAATTTCCTCCTTGCCCATGCTTGTGATTTGCACTACATTGATTTGCCCTGAGAGGATAATTCCAGCATTTTTTATAGTGTCACCTGGACCGTAGATTTCTTCGCCTTTTTTATGGCTTCTTATGGTGTATTTGTATTCTGAAAAAAATTCTTGAAGCTCATCACTTGAAAAATCAACGAAAAGCTCAGAAGTCAACAATTTATCGATATAATTTTTCATTACGTAAAAATGTTGCACAGGCAACTTCCTTTTCCCAAAAATTTATATATAGTATTCGAAGTTAGCAAAGGCTAACAAAGATATGATTAATCATACAGGAGTTTGATAAATAAAACAAGTTAACGAGGAAATAATGCTATGATAAAAATTGCTGTTTATGGAAAAGGTGGAATAGGTAAATCTACTACCACTTCTAATCTGGCTGCAGCCCTTTCAAAAAAGTATAAGGTTATGCAAATAGGCTGTGACCCAAAGGCTGATTCTACAAAGAATCTGATGGGTGGAAAAAGTACTTCAACAGTTCTTGGAACCATCAAGGAAAAAGGTGAAGACATTGAACTGGAGGATTTGGTGCATGTTGGCTACAACGGTGTGCTTTGTGTTGAGGCAGGTGGTCCTACTCCAGGTATAGGATGTGCGGGACTTGGTATTATATCTGCATTTCAAAAGCTGGAGGAGCTGGGAGCCTTTGAAACGTATAAGCCTGACATTGTTTTGTATGATGTTTTAGGTGATGTTGTTTGTGGTGGCTTTGCAATGCCTATTAGAGATGGCTATGCTGATCACATTTTTATAGTTACCTCTGGAGAAATGATGGCACTGTTTGCTGCTGACAATATTAATCGAGCAGTAAATAACTTTAAGGACAGAGGCTACGCAAGAGTTAGAGGTCTGGTTTTAAACGAGAGACTTGTAGAAAATGAAACTCAGCTTGTAAACAAGTTTGCCGAAGAAAATGATTTGAAGGTAATCCAAACTATTCACAGAAGCAAAATGGTTCAGCTTGCTGAGGATGATGGCATGACAGTAATTGAAAAGTTTCCTGATTCTGATATTGCAAGAGACTATACTCAGCTTGCTGAAAAGATGATTGAAATTTGCTCTAAGGGGGTGGCATAGATGAAGTTTGATGGAAATCTTTGCTACTGCTCACCGGCACATGGAGGTTGGGGAATTATAAGGGTGGCAGCTCTTATACCAGAAAGCTACTTGCTTTTTGTTTGTCCAGCCGCCTGCTTTAGACACGGAGCTTTGGGAGCCATTCAGCATGGTTACAAAAATAGAATCTCTTATTTATATATTAATCAGGAGGACATAGTAGAAGGCTATGACAGGCTGATTGAAGAAGGGATTGACGAGCTTTTGGAAAGAGCCAGAGTAAGCATTAAGCTTTTGTTCGTTTATGTATCCTGCCTGGACGATTTTATAGGCACAGATTTAGATGCAGTTTTGACAAAGGTAGGAAAGAAATACCCTGATATTGTTTTTAGACCTGGCCATATGAATCCTATAGCTTCAAGTACAAAACTGCCACCTGCCATTACCACATACGATTCCATGCTTAAGGCGTTACCAATCCATGATAGCCTGGATGATGGCATTACTTTCTATGGAAACTTTGTTGAAATTCCAAAAGAAAATGAGCTCATAACAGTTTTAAATGAATATGGCATGAATGTAAGGCAAATAGCAACATGCCATGATTTTGAGGAGTATAAATTATTATCAAAATCCAAATATGGAATATTAATGAAGCCGTTGGCTAAAATGGGTCTTGCAAATCTAGAAAAGCAGACTGGTGCAAGTCACGTGACCATGCTTGCCAATTACGATTTAACTAGTATACGGGAGCAATACATAGAATTGGAAAATATGCTTGGACTAAGTCTTGTAGATAAGATGGACTTATATGAAAGAAAAGCAAAAATCGCAATTGAAAAAGCTGTTAAAGCAGTAAAAGATTTGCCAGTATATGTTTCTGACAGCGCCACAGTTTTCCCTTGTCAGTTAGCGGTAACATTGATTAAATATGGGTTTAATGTAAAAAGAATTTATGCTCAGGACTTAGTGACATTTGACCAAGAAGCAATAAGCTGGCTTCAGGAAAATTGTCCTGAGGTTGAAATAATACAAGCGGACCACCCAAGAATGAATATAAGAGAAACAAGTGAGGCTTATGCAATTTCTATAGGGGAGGAAGCTGCTTATCTTTCAAATAGTAGATTCGTTGCAGATATTTCTGCAGATGAGGGAATGTTTGGATTTAACGGCGTTGAATTATTGATGAATTCTATTGCTGGAGCTATGAAGGAAAAGGCGGATATCAGAAAGCTTATAGAAGAATATGGAGGTATTGTTTAATGAAAAATAAGATTTGTATGTACTTACCTCCTTTTGCAGGAGATTATTCTGGGGTTGCATCGGCATTGTTTGATTTAGGTGGAATGCTATGTATTCACGATGCAGCTGGTTGTACAGGAAACTATACTCACTTTGATGAGCCTAGATGGTATGGCAGCGAGGCAATGGTTTATTGCACAGGTCTTAGAAAGATGGAGGCTATCCTTGGTGATGATGAAAAGTTCATCAAGAGAATTATAGATAACGCATTGGAAAAGAAACCTGAGTTTATTGCCATTATAGGTAGTCCAGTGCCTAATGTTATAGGCTTTGATTTCAAAGGTGTTGCAAATGCCATAGAAAAAAGGACGGGAATTCCAACCTTTGGATTTGCTACTGCTGGAATAAAGGGTTCTTATAAGGATGGAATAGTTATGGCTGCCAAGGCGTTGTTTGAGTACTATGATAGCCATGACCAAAAGGAAGAAGTTTTAAAATATACAGCTTTTCCTGGAATATCTCCCCTTGATATGCCTCAGGATATTTATGAAAACATTCAGAGGCAAGCAGAAGCTAATGGGGCAGAATTGATTCAGGAAAAGGGAATGTATGGTTCCTTGGATTTCTATAAAAATCCAAGGTCTATAAAGCAAAATGTGGTGCTTAACCAGGCAGGCTATGAGATTGCAAAATATATGCAAGAAAAATATGGAACTCCTTTTACTATAGGATTTTCCATTGGTGAAAATCAGCCTGAGATAAATGCGATAAATGAATCCTCTGTTAAAGGGCTACTAATAGCAGATGGAGTGATTGGTTTATCAATTAAAAAATATCTAAATAGCCTAGGCTTAAATGTGAATATTGGAGTTATCTCTGGAAGATTTGATGGGGCAATAGATTTAACTAATGAAGACAAGATTATGGATGAAATAACCGCAGGCTATGATTTCATAATTGCAGACCCACTAATTCTAGAATTGGCTCCTGAGGGGGTGGATAAAATTTCATTACCTCATTATGCAGTTTCAAGCCGTGTAAAAAAAGCTGAGAATTGGAACTATTTAGATACAGAAAATTGGAGAAAGAGATTAGGTGATTATGTGAACCTGGCTAATGAAAAGTTAGCTTAAATATATATACATAGAAAGAGGGATAATAATGAAGAAAAAGATAATGTCATTATTGATGATTGCAGCCATGAGTATGGCAAGCTTTGCTGCCTGCGGCTCAAGTGACGAGACAGCAGAAACAACTACAGAACCTGCTACTGAAACCACAGAAGAGGTAACTGTAGAGGAAAACGAAACAAGTGTTACAAGTCTTGTTTACGATGAAAACGATCCAGATGGTACACATATCGTAGTAGACCATGCAGGGGACGAGGTTGAGGTTCCAAATACAATTGAGAGAATAGTTATTGGTAGCTTTTACCCATTAGCTTCAGTTACAGCTGAGTATTTAGGCTCAGCAGACATGATTGTTGGCATTCATCCAGTATCAATGTCAGCTGCGGAGAATGGATTGCTTGGTCAGGTTTATCCAGAAATTTTAAATGCCAGCACATCTTTTATTGATGGCTCAGAGGTAAATATCGAGGAGCTTTTAAAGCTTGATCCAGATGTTGTTATTGGTGTGGGACAGGAGCAGGCTCAGGCTATTAGAGAAGCAGGTATTCCAGCTCTTACTGTTTCAGCGTCAGCATGGGAATATGATATGTTTGATACATATGACAATTGGGTTGATTTGCTAGATCAGGTATTTGGTGGAAGCCCTATTGCTGATAAGGTACAGGAAGAAAGTACTGCAAGTTATGAATATGTTCAGTCTGTTGTTTCTGAAATTTCAGAGGAAGAACAGGCAAAGGTGCTTGTATTATTCCAGTATAGCGATGCTGCAATGATTGCATCAGGTGTAAATTTCTTTGGTGAGAAATGGTGCGAATACGTAAATGCGTATAATGTTGCAAGCGAAGTTGAGGATGGTATCCAGGTTCAAATTTCAATGGAACAGGTATATGAGTGGAATCCAGATGTAATTATCATCACAAACTTCTGCGGAACTCAGCCAGAGGATTTGTACAACAATGCAATTGGTAATGATGATTGGAGCACTGTAAGCGCTGTTCAAAATGAGAGAGTATACAAGATGCCTCTTGGACTTTACAGAAGCTACACTCCAGGTGGAGATACACCAGTTACTTTAAAGTGGTTAGCTCAGACAGTATATCCAGATTTATTTACAGATATGGATATCAGAGAGGTTGCTAGAGAATACTATAGTGACTTATTAGGCTATGAGTTTACAGATGAGCAGTTAGATATGATGTTTAACCCAGCTAGAGCTGCAGCAGACGGACTATAAATTGATTAAAGGATTGCGGAGCTTTTTGGGGCTCCGCAATAATAGGTGTATCGTGAAAATTAAAAATAATTATATATGGACAGCAGGGATTGTGGCTTTTATGATAGTGGCATTTACCATAGCGATTACAGCAGGTAGATACACGATTTCATTTGATAATATGATAAAAGCTTTTACTGGTCAGACAATAGAGGATGCTAATGTTAGAACAGTTCTTTTCAACATCCGTCTTCCTAGAGCTATACTTGCTGTAATAGCTGGTGCTGGGCTTGCAGTTGCAGGTGCTGCCTTCCAAAGTATGTTTTCAAATCCACTGGCTACCCCGGACACTTTAGGTGTAGCAACAGGGGCATCCTTTGGAGCAACTCTTGGAATAATGTTAAGACTGCCTGCACTTGGAATTCAAATGACAGCATTTATCATGGGAATACTTTCCATAATTTTGGTATATTCAATTAGCAAGGTAAAGGGTGAGTCATCACTTGTAATGCTTATTCTTGCTGGAATGGTAATCAGTTCACTGTTTGAAGCATTAGTATCATTGATAAAATACGTGGCCGATCCACAGGATGTGCTACCAGAAATAACATATTGGTTAATGGGTAGCTTAGCTGGAACAGGCTTTAATGATTTGCTGGTTGGGACATTGCCAATGATAATTGGAATTATTATCATTGTTGGGCTCAGGTGGAAGCTAAATGTGCTGTCATTACATGAGGATGAGGCAAGAGCCATGGGGATTAATTTGAATTTCATTAGAGGGCTTACCATTATTTCATCTACAATGATAACAGCTTCTGTAATTGCTATGTGTGGTAAGGTAGGCTGGATAGGAATCCTAATACCTCATATTTCAAGAATGATTTTTGGAAATAATAACAAGTATGTTATACCAGCATCGTTGATCCTTGGAGCAGCGTACCTACTTTTGATTGATACTATAGCAAGAAGCATATCAGCAGCGGAACTGCCAATATCAATTCTTACTGCAATAATTGGAGCTCCAGTATTTATTATTTTACTTAGAAAGACAGGAGGGATAAAAGCATGAGATTTGAAGTTAGAGGAGCATCATTCGGATATAAGGGTGGAAAAAACATCCTAAATAATATTTCCTTTGATTTAAACAAGGGAGAGATACTTTCCATCCTAGGTTCAAACGGTGTAGGTAAAACTACCTTAGTTAAATGTACACTTGGTTTTTTACCTTGGAGAAAAGGTGCCACATATATTGACGAAATCGAATGGTCAAAATGGAAGAACCAGGATATTTGGAAAAAGATTGGATATGTTCCTCAAGCAAAACGCTCAGCTTTTTCTTACACCACTGAGGAAATGGTACTTTTAGGTAGAAATGCTCATTTGGGTTTGCTGTCACAGCCTTCCAAGGAGGATATGTATTTGGCGGAAAGTTGCCTAGAGAAGGTTGGCATGAGTAGGCTAAAGGGAAAATTGTGTAATGAAATCTCTGGTGGTGAATTGCAGATGGTACTAATTGCAAGGGCACTGGCAACTAATCCTGAGCTTTTAATTTTAGATGAGCCAGAATCCAATCTGGATTTTAAGAATCAGCTTATTGTTATAAATACTATTAAGGACATTTGTGATAATGAAGGTATCTCATCTATCATTAATACCCACTATCCAGAGCATGCAATTGCAATTTCTGATAAGGCACTGGTTTTAAACAGAGATGGCAGCAATCATTTTGGAACAGCAAAGGAGGTTATAACAGAAAAAAATCTTCGTAAAGCCTTTGATGTAGATGTAAGAATCCGTTCCTTTGAAATTGATGGAAAAATGCATACCTGTGTATTGCCAATTGGGATTCTAAATAATGACATGAATTTGGAAGTGTTAGATGGTCAGTTGTTTGAGGACGCTGTTGCCGTAGATAATGCATGTTAGAAATCGTAGTTTCTAGATAATAAAAAGGTTCCTTGTATTTAACAAGCTATATATATTTTCATGCGGCGCTTTCTATGCAAAGCAGAGAATATATATGATTGTTAATGTAACAAGGAACCTTTTGTTATTCTTCTGTAAAGAATTTCATTTCTTCGTTTAGCTTATCAGAAATTTCCTTTAGTGCATTGGCAGATTCTGCTAATGTACCAACTGTAGATGCCAATTCATCCATGGAGGTTTCTGTTTCCTGTGAGCTAGCTGCATTTTCTTCAGAGATAGCAGATAAAGCTGACATCATATCAAGCACAGCGTTCTTTGATTCATCACATATATCAGCACCCTGAGAAATAAGAGCCACACCAGAAACTGTCTTGTTTATATCATCAAGCATACCATTAATAGAATTAATAGTTTCACCTAATGCTTCCTGTTGCTCGAAATTGCCATCCTTTACATCCTTTGCAGCTTCAACAGCAGCACTGGCTTCTTCTAAGAGTCGTTCCATTTCAACCTTGATTTCGCTAGCCATAGAGTCTGAATCGTCTGCAAGCTTTCTAATTTCCTCTGCAACTACAGCGAAGCCCTTACCAGCATCACCAGCTCTGGCAGCCTCTATAGAAGCATTCAAAGAAAGGAGATTAGTTTGTGTTGCAATTCCTGAAATACCCTCAACCTTTTCAGAAATAGTGTTTACAGCTTCCTGCGTACGAGAGATTGCATTGGAAATCTCGTCAATTTTTTCGGTCATTTCAATTGAAGAATTCTGTAATGACTCCAATGATTGCGATGAAATTTCAGAGGCTTCCTTCATCTTTCCAGCTATATCGCTTAGTGTGGTAGAAGAACCCTTTACAGATTCAACAGCGTCCCCTATCTTTCCAGTAGATTCAGCGGCTGTTTGGATTTCCTCTGCCTGCTGGGTTGCACCCTGAGAAATCTCACCAACGGCATTTGATACACCCTCGGCAGTAGTAGAAATCTGTGATGCCATGTTTGAAAGCTCGCTGGAAGATGAGCCTACATTGACAGCGGAGGTTTTTATGTTGCTAACGATTTCTGACAATCGTTCTATTACAGTATTTGTGTCTTTTGATATAGCTCCAAATTCATCGTTTCTTCTTGCATATTTTCGAACCTTTGTAAATTTACCATTAGATAAATCCTTTAGGGCTACGCTTATTTCTGATAGAGGCTCGGTGAAGGACCTTGCCATGAAAAGGGAAATAAAGATGGCTACTACAAGCATAGCTAAGCCTATAATTACAATAATTGTTGCTGAGCGTCTGGCAGATGCCATTACAACTGTAGATTTTTCAGCTACAGCTATTCTAAAGGTAGTATTAGGTTCTTCAACCCAGGCTACATATGCGTCGTATCCTTTACCCGTATTGGTTGACATATAAAAACCTTCAGAGCCTTCCATTGTTACTACATTGGATTGATTTCTATCTTCTTCTTCGTGGTCCTCTCCAATAATGTATTGAGAGTGGGCCGCTACAAAACCAGTACGGTCAACAACAAATGCATCTTCAAATTCAGCTGCTAGAATTTCATGTAAGTCTACCATGTCATAGTTACGCTGCACGCATCCTAAAAATTCACCAGTGGTATCATCTAAAACAGGTATTGCTATGGTAATTTGTCTTGCACCAGTTGATTTTGATGTAATAACATCTGAAACATAAATTGGTGTGCCGGATTGAACCTGCTTAAAATATTCTCTATCAGAAACATCTACGCAGTCTCCAGCTGTTCTAAGGATTTGCATGCCATCCTTTCCAGTTATAACTGTTGGATTGTCATCTCCAAGCAATTCATTGATTGCGTTCATTTGGCTAAGCATAGCACTATCTGGTATGACACCAGCAGTTGGGTCTTGTAAATAGGTTACGGTTGAAGGAGCGGATGCAAAGGTACTCATTGCGGCAACATTCTTATCGATTATCTTGGAAAACATGTCCTCCATGTACCAAGCTTGCCATTCCAGTGAATCCTGCGCATCAGAAAAAGCCTTATTAGTAGATGATATGTAGCTTATTACTAATGAAACAATCAGTGGAATTGAAGCAACGGCAATCAATACGCCTACAAGCTTAGTCTTGATGGAATCCTTAAATTTAATAGTAGATTTTACTTTTTCTTTTTTCATTTTTGCACCTCCCTAAGATGTAGAAAAAAACATTGAAATATTGACCAGAAAAATTATTTTTTAGTTTACTCAACAAATGTTAAAGAAGTGTGTTTTATTAATGGAGATACTCGTAAGTAGTAGACATATTTTTAAAGACTTACTTATGCACTACATAACCTTGCCAGTTGTACTTACTTTTTTAGGTGGCATAGCTGGAAGTGTTGTAGGCTTTAGCAAATATGGCGCAGAATATCAGACAATGGATTCCTATAACTATTATTCGCTTCCTTGGCTTGATACAGTAATATCCCCATATCTAATTGTGTATGGTGTGATAATGCCTCCTTTTGTGGCAATGGTTGTAAACCTTTTGGTGGTTAGATGTAGCCTCTCTAGGACAGCTCTATCTTTAATTAGAAATGAGCAGAAAGCTTGCCAAGATAACTCCAGCAGAGGTATTGAAGAATAGAGAGTAGATGATGAAAGCATAGATTCTTGTTTTTCATCAGAAAAACAGGAATCGTAAATACCAAGATTTTTATGAAGAGAAAATCTTGTCCTGCGAAGCAGGATTCTTGCTGACAATTTCATTGTTCTGTCAGCAAGAAGTCATCATTTTTCTAATTTACACTTGTAGTTTTCTTTTAGTATTTTATAATATTTGTAAAAATGATTGGAGGATACTATGGAAGATAAAATAACACTTACTATTGGGAAACAGAAAAATATTGCACTCATTGCTCACGACGGCAAAAAGCCTACATTAATTCAATGGTGCGAGGATAACAAAGAGATTTTAAAGAATCATTTCCTTTGTGGAACAGGTACTACTGCAAGAATGATATCTGATAAGACAGGGCTTCCTGTTAGAGGCTACAATTCAGGCCCTCTTGGCGGTGACCAACAGATTGGTGCTAAGGTTGTTGAAGGCAGAATTGATTTAATTGTATTTTTCTCTGACCCTCTTACAGCTCAGCCACATGATCCTGATGTAAAGGCTCTTATGAGAATTGCTCAGGTTTATGATATTCCGATTGCTGTTAATAAAGCTTCAGCAGACTTTATGATTAAATCAGAGTTCATGAATGAGCCATATAATCATGATGTAATAAATTTCCAAAAGAATATTGCAGATAGAGCAAATACTTTGTAAACAAAAGGTTCCTTGTTTCAAACTGATATGCTCCCCCTTAAGTAGACAAGGTAAATAACCAAATCTACTTAAGGGGGATTTTTTATGTCTAAATCAA
>SVES01000025.1 GCA_015057305.1 Pseudobutyrivibrio ruminis
AAATATAATCTTAGAAAAAAGGAAATGATGCTGCAAAACTTAGTTTTGCAGCATCTTCTTTGTCTACACTCTGAGACACATGTATTACATGTGTCTATGACAATATTGAGTTTGCTATATCATGTCTCATGTACTTATTTTCAAAATCAATCCATTCAGTAGCCTCGTAAGCCTTTGCTCTTGCCTCAACTAATGTATCTCCAAGAGCTGTTATACCAAGTACTCGTCCACCATTTGTGACAATCTCACCTTTGTCGTTAAAAGCTGTACCAGCATGAAAACAGAAATAATCCTTGTTATTGAACTTATCAAAGCCTGTAATTGGAAATCCTTTTTTGTAAGACACAGGATATCCATCTGAGGCAAGTACTACACATACTGCGGCCTGGTCAGAGAATTTCAAATCAATCTTATCTAAAGTGCCATCAATGCAAGCTTCCATAACATCAATAATATCATTTTGAAGACGTGGCAATACAACCTGTGCTTCTGGGTCCCCAAATCTTGCATTATATTCAAGCACCTTTGGACCATCCTCTGTAAGCATCAAGCCAAAGAAAATAACTCCCTTAAATTCTCTACCTTCTGATTTCATAGCATCAACTGTAGGCTGGAAGATATTCTTCTGGCAGAATTCTTCTACTTCTTTTGTAAAGAATGGAGATGGTGAGAAGTTACCCATACCGCCTGTGTTAAGTCCTGTATCTCCATCACCAGCACGCTTATGATCCTGAGCAGAAGACATAATCTTTACAGTGTTTCCATCTACAAATGAGAGAACGGAAACCTCTCGACCTGTCATAAATTCCTCAATGACCATTGTGTTTCCAGCGTCACCAAACTTCTTGTCCTGCATGATTTCTGCAACACCAGCAACTGCATCCTCATGTGTCTCACATATAAGTACGCCCTTGCCAAGAGCAAGTCCATCAGCCTTAAGAACTATTGGATACTTGGCTGTCTCTAGATACTTTAGAGCTGCTTCCGGATCTGTAAAATTCTCATAGCCTGCTGTTGGAATATTGTACTTCTTCATCAAATCCTTAGAAAATGCTTTTGAGCCCTCAAGGATAGCTGCATCCTTTCTAGGACCAAAGCATCTAAGACCAGCTTCTTCAAACTTATCTACAACACCACCTACAAGAGGGTCATCCATACCTATAATTGTAAGGTCAATCTCTTTTTCCTTAGCAAAGCTTACCAGCTTATCAAATTCCATTGCCTTAATATCTACACATTCTGCAAGCTCAGCAATACCCGCATTGCCTGGTGCACAGTAAATCTTGTCTACCCTTTTGCTTTTTGAAACAGCAAAAGCTATGGCATGCTCTCTTCCGCCGCTACCTACTATTAAAACCTTCATGATTTATCCTCCAATATTTACTCCTTACCACTAGCATTTCTGGCTGTGCCTGGTGGTAGTGGTAATTTTTTGCTAGGTTACCACTAGCATTTCTATTTTTGCTGGTTTCCAGTGGTAATTTCCCGCTTGCTTTACCACTGGATTTTGCGCTGGCTGATTTCCAGTGGTAATTTCCCGCTGGTTTTACCACTGGATTTCATGTCTTTCTTCTTACAGTGGTAATCCTACTCTTTTTTTACCACTGTATTTCGTGCCTTTCCTCTTACAGTGGTAATCCTACCCTATTTTTACCACTGCATTTTCTATCTTTCTTCATACAGTGGTAATACATCTATTTTGCAGCAATATGTACCCTGCCATCTACTACGCTGACACATCCGCGGGCGATTAGGTCGATGGCACGGGGCATGATTATCCACTCAGCCTGCTCCATAACACGGCGCTGGAGAATTTCAGGCGTATCGTCTTCCTGAACCTCTACAGCCTTCTGCAAGATAATTGGTCCAGTGTCAGTGCCTTCATCCACGAAGTGACAGGTGGCTCCAGTGACTTTTACACCACGCTCTAGCACGCCTTCATGTACCTTAAGTCCATAGTAGCCTGTTCCGCAAAAGCTTGGAATCAAGGATGGGTGAATGTTGATGATTCTGTTTCTATACTGGCGAATCATTTCCTCTGGAATCACTACTAAAAATCCTGCCAGCACAACTAAATCTACATCATAAGAATTAAGCTTCTCAAGAAATGCTTTATTAAATTCCGTACGAGATGCATAATCCTTTGGGCTAATGCACACCCCTTCGATTCCAGCAGCTGAAGCTCGTTCTAGAGCATAGGCATTTTTATTATTTGAGATTACAACTGCAATCTCAGTATTATGAATCTCACCTGAATTTATCTTATCAATAATTGCCTGGAGATTTGTACCGCCTCCAGACACACATACTGCAATCTTCATCTATTCTCCTAACTACGGTGCCTTCTTACGCTCACTTATGATTAAACTTTATACAAGGTCTACGCCCTTTTCACCGTCCACAATTTTACCTACTACGTAAGGTGTATCACCAGCAGAACGCATAGCTTCCATTGTCTTATCTACATCAGCTGGGTCAACAGCTACAATCATACCAAGGCCCATGTTATATGTGTTATACATCATCTGCTCAGAAACATTTCCCTTTTTAGCCATAAGCTTAAAGATTGCTGGGACTTCGTAAGAATTTTTCTCTACAACAGCACGCTTGCCTTCTGGAAGCATACGTGGAATATTCTCATAGAAGCCGCCACCTGTAATATGTGAGCAAGCCTTTACCCTAACGCCTGCATCCTTTACAGCTTTAAGCGCCTTTACATAAATACGAGTTGGAGCGATGAGAGCCTCACCAAGTGTGCAGCCCAATTCATCATAATATGTGTCAAGACTTTCCTTTGTCATATCGAAAATCTTTCTTACAAGAGAGAAACCATTTGAGTGAACACCAGTAGATGCCATTCCAATAAGAACATCACCATCCTTAAGGTTCTCACCTGTGATGATATCCTTCTTATCTACGATACCTACAGCAAAACCTGCAAGATCATACTCTTCCTCTGGCATAAGACCTGGATGCTCTGCTGTCTCACCACCTACAAGGGCGCAGCCTGACTGCTTACAGCCCTCAGCAACACCGCTTACGATTGTGGCAATCTTCTCAGGGATGTTCTTGCCGCAAGCAATATAGTCCAAGAAAAATAATGGCTCGCCGCCAGCACATGCAACGTCATTCACACACATTGCAACTGCATCAATACCGATTGTATCGTGCTTATCCATAAGAAATGCAAGCTTAACCTTTGTACCGCAACCATCTGTACCAGACAAAAGAACTGGCTCGTCCATATTCTTAATAGCACTCAAATCGAATGCACCTGAAAAGCCGCCCAGGCCTCCAAGTACTTCTGGGCGCATAGTGCCCTTCACAAACTTCTTCATGAGCTCCACTGACTCATATCCTGCCTCAATATCCACTCCTGAACTCTTGTAATCCATGTTTCTCTCCTTTTAATAAATTACTTTAATCCGCCTGTGCCCCTAGTCTTTCAAGCTCCCGTAAGGCATCTCCCATACCTTCGCATGGGAGCCCTCCCGCCGGTGTAGGTCCTTCCCATGCTCGGCATGGTACCCCCTTACTCACGCTTGCCAACTTCACTTAACACAGGCTCATTTAAATTTTTATAAATAAAAGGAAACCCTTGATTAAAGAGTTTCCTTCTACGTATCTACGATAGGAAGGCGTGATAGCCTTCGGATTGTAATTTTGCGTCCTTTGATTCTACAGACTCCTTCTGCTCTACGATGAAATCGTGGAGTTTGTCTGCTAGGGACGAATCTGTCATGGCAAGCATTTTAACGGCAAGGATGCCTGCATTGGCTCCACCATTGATTGCAACTGTAGCTACAGGTACTCCTGTTGGCATTTGCACGATTGAATAGAGGGAATCCACCCCTCCTAAATCACTGGTCTTCATTGGAATGCCGATAACTGGGCCTTCAAAGATAGCTGCGCACATACCTGGAAGATGTGCTGCCTTGCCTGCACCTGCGATAATTAGCTGAACGCCTCTATCCTTTGCAGTCTTTGCATATTCCACAAAGATATCCGGCTCTCTATGAGCTGAGATGATTCGCATCTCATAGTCCACGCCAAATCTTTCAAGGATTTCCACCGCCTTTGCCATAACAGGCATATCGCTGTCGCTTCCCATTACAATACTTACTTTTGCCATAACATATCCTCCTATTATCTCGCCAGTTACGGCAACAAGCATTAGTGTTTCTACGCTTCGCATAAGAAGCTTTGCTTAAGAAACCTAATAGCTTGTCGCCTACTGGCTATCTATACCTAACCTAATATTGCCCTATGGTCGCCATAACAGGCGGACTACATTTCATCGAGTACCTTATTCAGCTCCTCGGTGCCAGGCACTACGAAGCGGCCCTGGCGAATGACAGGGAGCTCACGTCCATCCGCTGTGTGGACAGTGATGTCACCAAGCTCATAATAAGGTATTGTTATATCTGTGTGGCAGTTAAAATATGCCTTTGAAATGTCTTCTTTTCTAAGGAGTGAACATGAGTTATCACGGGCTATGCACTCCTTGCCGTCAGGGTTGTACATAGGTACATCCTCAGCGTGTGAGTAGCAGGTATCACCTACTGCAAAGTGAGGTCCTGTCTTTTCTGCAATTAGGATTGGAAGCTTGTCGGCAATGCCGTACTTTTGCCCCATAACAAATGCTCTGGTATTTGTTCCGATAGCAAACTCTCCCATAGGAAGTGTGTCATGCTTGAACAATACGTTGTCGTAAATATATTTCTTATTTTCTTCCTCTGAAGCAAAATTGCTGCATGTATATGAAGTAATCTTGCCATCCTCAAACTTAAGCTCTAGATTACGGTAACCAAGCTCGTTGAGATAAACCTGTGTGACATGAAGGACTCCGTTTGTTCCTTCAAGCTCAGGTGATGTGAACACTTCTCCAACAGGGATGTTAACATCAGCAACGCAGTTTTCAAAATTAGTCTGCTTTGCAGGGTCATCCAAATGATGAAGCTTAACAGTAATATCTGTGTGATTGTCCCCACGACCTGTTACATGAACATATTCACCCTGGTCTAGCACATCGATAATGTGCTGCTGGATGTTCTTGTAAAGCTCGTAATCCATTGTATTAACAGCAACTGTCTCGTTGAAAATCTCGTTAAAATCCTTGCCGATTTCTGGTATCGGATATGCGATAATTGTGAAGCTTCGCTCCTCACCATGAATGTATTCATTAGTAATCTGACCGTTTTGGCTAGCATAATAGACATTGAGTTCATTTTGCTTGTCGCTATATTTTGCATTAGCCTCGTGATTTGCTGGCTCAAATGGCACTTCACCAAATGTCTCAATAACAGCTGGTCCACCATATACTGCTGCAATTTCTTTATTCTTTTCAAAGGTATTCTTAAGAACCTCAAGCATTCTATCTGCCATGCCCTTATCCCAATAGTAGGCTCTATCGTCCTTGTGGTCATATTCGCACTGCTTATTTGGCACTGATGAATATAAATTGCGAGATGTAGTACCTCCAAATCTAACAGTAGCAGACAGTCCCGCTTCGTTGAAAAGCTTAATTGCCTCTCGAGTCATAAGCTCAAAGCCAACTGGTGCATGAACACCTACGGTATCCTTGATGGAAATATCCTTTCCAGTAACCTCAAAGCCCTTGATGTACCCTTCTACATAAGTGTGTGCCATAGCAACAACATCTTCATGTGGAAGGCTGCGCAAATGGGCTGCAATTTTTCTTTCATTTGGTCCAATGTACATACCATACTTGTACATGTATCTGTCATCTGAAAGATCATCCTGCATAATAATCTGAGAATAAAAATCGTAGCCAGGATCAATCATGCTGATAATCTGTTCCGAAATGAACAGCTGAGAGTAATCGTGCTTTGCAGAATACATTGCATCAAGTATGCTTTCGCGACGATATTTGTCTTCATCTTCTATCTGACATTCACCATATATCTGTAAAAGTAGTTCTATATAAATAGTAAATTTGTCAACTCTGCCTGCAAAAGCCGCTTCTATAATATTTGTTAGTTCATAAAATACAGCTGATAAAGGACCACCCAGTTCTTCCCCAAGCTTGTCCACAGCATATGTAGGATTTAGGAAGCTTTTCTCATACTTTTCCTTTTCATAAATAGAAAATATTCTATCATTATCAGCTTGACATTCCTCTAGGGTTCGGTCTCCTACAGTCCCTTTAATTGCCTGGTTCATAATAGGAAGAACCTTCATAACGAATTCGGCAGCCTCAATAAAAAACGCCTGAAGCTGCTCTGGCAAATCCTTATCATCCTTTATTTGTTCAATGCGCTCTGTTGCAAGCTCAAAACGCTCAATAATATCATCTGTCTCCAGAAAAAAAGTTTTACTCATATATCTAACCTCTAACTAATCCTATTACAAGGGCAGCCGCCCATACAATCATAGCAACCGAGCTAATCACAAAGCATATAATACGATATTTAAATTCTGTCTTTGTTTTCATTTGTCCTATATTAAAGATAAAGGCACAAAGTGAAACCAAAAAACCAATGGTACCTAGACCACCAATCCATCTTGGTGTTTCCCCTGCAAAATATACCGCTGCAACTATTATTCCTGCAAACATAATCAATGATGCTAAGGAAACGCCTGCTGCATACATTGCCTCGATTGGCAATGCCTTTAATTGGTTGCCATAAGAACTGCGCCTACGAAAACGTCCTCGAGCCATTATTTAACTCCATATTCCTTGTAATAATCATCGATACGTGCTTTCATTTCATCATCAATCACTACACGTCCCTGGCACTGTCTGTTGTATAAATGCTCTACAACCTCGCTCATTGAAACGATAGCACCTGTTTTAAAGCCATATGTATCTGCCACTTCATCAAGAGCTGTCTTAGAATTGTCTCCTGATAAGCCAACCTCCTGACGATTAAGAGAAACCATTAAGCCTACGATTGTAACATCTCCCTGTGCTCGCACGATTGGCACTGTTTCTTCCATACTCTTGCCTGAGGTAGTAACATCCTCTATCATAACTACTCTATCGCCGTCTTTAATCTTGTAACCTAAAAGTGAACCCATATCTGCGCCATGGTCCTTTTCTTCTTTTCGATTACTGCAATATTTGATTTCCTTGCCATATAATTTATAAAATGCCTCTGCAGTAATTACAGCAAGAGGAATTCCCTTGTAGGCAGGTCCAAATAATACATCAAAATCCTCGCCATAAGCATCATGGATAGCCTTAGCATAATACTCACCAAGACGCATAAGCTGACTACCTGTAACATATGCTCCTGCATTCATAAAAAAAGGAGACTTACGCCCTGACTTTAGTGTAAAATCACCAAATTTTAGGACATCAGACTCCACCATAAACTCTATAAATTCTGACTTATAGTTTTCCATATAAAACTCTCCTATTTAAAAGTTCTCACAAACAATGCGATTGTACCATAGAAGAATTTTGTTTTCAATGAAAAAAGGGAATGATATGATAATTACATGAGGAAAAAAGAATTAGCACTAATAGTTATTGAAAGATTAAAAAAAGAATACCCTAGCAGCGATTGCACTCTAGACTATGATGATGCCTGGAAGCTTTTAGTATCTGTCAGGCTTGCAGCACAGTGCACCGATGCCAGAGTTAATGAAATCGTCCCACTGCTTTATCGCAAATATCCAACTATAGATGATTTGGCAAATGCAGATGCCGCTGATGTGGAAGCCATTGTCCGACCTTGTGGTCTGGGCAAATCAAAAGCCAAGGATATCGTTGCCTGCATGAAAATGCTTAGAGACGTCTACAATTCAAAGGTTCCAGCAACCATGGAGGAGCTTTTGGCGTTACCTGGTGTTGGGCGTAAATCTGCCAATCTTATATTGGGGGATGTTTTCGGGCAGCCTGCAATAGTTACGGACACTCATGCCATTAGACTTTCTAATCGAATTGGCTTGGTGGATAATGAAAAAGACCCCACAAAGGTTGAAATGGCTCTTAGAAAAATAATACCACCAGATGAGGGCAATGATTTATGCCATCGTCTGGTGGATCATGGGCGTGCTATTTGCACTGCACGCACCGCCCCTTACTGCGACAAATGTTGCCTTGAGGACGTATGCAAAAAAAGAATATAAGCAAAATCCCTTTGTTACTCATACCTTAGGGCATCAATCGGATTGAGCTTAGCCGCCTTATTTGCAGGATAATATCCAAAGAACACTCCGATTCCCATTGAGAATGCAACAGCAACAATAACAGCTGAAATTGAAACTGATGCTGAATATCCCATATATGTGGCTGCAACAGAGCCCAGCACTACACCAAGCACTATTCCTATAAGTCCGCCCATGATACAGATTACAACAGACTCTGTAATAAACTGCAGACGTATTGAACCGTTTGTTGCCCCAAGGGCCTTTCTAGTTCCAATCTCTTTTGTACGCTCTGTAATAGATACAAGCATAATATTCATTACACCTATACCACCTACAACCAAGGAGATGCCTGCAATTATGGCCAACGCCAATTCAATAGTTGCAATCATAGTTGTCATGGACTCTATCATACTTGCCATACTTGTAACAGTCACCTCGTAGTCCTCGTTATTTGCATAATACATTGTGTTAAAGTAGGCCTCAACAGTATCGGCAAATGTCTCGGAATCAGTATCGATAGTAGTAACCAGTGTGATGCTTGAGTATCCATCATTGGTTGTGTGCAGCTGATTTCTGGCCGTATCATATGGTATATAAAAGTCAGTGGTAGTATCCTCAGTAGAATCGCTAGACCAGGTGCTATCATCATATTCATAAACACCTACTATATAATATGTATAGTACTTATTGTTTATGCTGATTTCTACAGCAGACCCCAAAGCAGCGGAAGTATCCCCACCAAACATATTATTGACAAAGTAATCTGAAACAATACAAACCTTTTGAGCATTTTCATAATCCTTTTCTATAAAGCTACGTCCAGCCAATAGTTCCAATCCAGTATAATCCATGTAATCTTCGTTATACCCTATTACATTAACATAGGCGTACAAATCTCCATCGCTTGCTGTTCCAGACCCTACCGTAGAGGATAAAAGTGTATATTTTATATTGTCACCATATTCCTCTAAAAAAGAATCCAACATATCGTCAGTTAAATAGTCCTCAGTATCCATTGTACGTCTATTTCCAGCTCCGAAATGTAAGCCTGAGGACGTAGTCTCCTCGGATGTACTTTTTGCTGACACGCCGACAGTCAAATTATTTGCACCCATTTCTTGCATTTGGGTATTTACCATAACTGTTATGGAATTACCTACTGTCATAATAGCAATGACAGAGGCAATACCTATAATAATTCCAAGCATTGTTAAAAGTGAGCGCATGATATTTGACTTAAGTCCAGCCAGAGCAAGGAGAATATTTTCTGTAATTAGCATGCCAATTCCTCCTTAATCTCTTGCCATCTGCCCTGAGTTTCACCCTTAATATCTCCATCCCTCAGAGTAATAATCCTCTCGGTTTCTAAAGACAGTTCTGGTGAATGGGTAATTAGAACTATGGTCTTTCCCTGCTCCTCGTGAAGCCTGTGAAAGATATCCATTATCAATCTACCTGTGGCAGAATCCAGCGCACCAGTAGGCTCATCCGCCAATATTATAGCTGGATCATTTGCCATTGCTCTAGCGATTGCAACTCTTTGCTTCTGACCACCTGATAACTCGTCTGGATTATGCATCATTCTATTTGTCATTCCAACCTGCTCTAGCAGCATTTTGGCACGCTCATTTCTCTCGCTGCGACCAACACCCGCATACATCATTGGGAGCTCTACATTTTTGATGGCATTGGTACGCGCAATTAAATTGTATGTTTGGAATACAAATCCTATTTTCTTATTTCTTAAGATAGATAATTCATGATCCTTTGCTTTTTCAATATCCACTCCGTCCAAGGTATATTCCCCACTGGTGGGTCTATCTAGGGCGCCGATTATATTCATAAGTGTGGACTTTCCTGAGCCTGACTGTCCAACTATTGATACAAATTCACCTTCATGTACAGTAAAATTTACTCCATGCAAAACCTCGAATTCATTTGGAGTTCCGATAAAAAAGCTTTTATGGATATCACGAAGATCTAACATAATATCTCCTGCTGCCATATTACACCTCCTAGAATCCACCTGGGCCACCTTGACCACCGCCGCCTGGGCCTCCGCCCATATCGCCGCCTTGGCCACCTTGACCTCCCATTTTCAGCATAGAATCTTCTGAATTACTCTCTGATTTTGAAGAAGTGCTTGCAGCTGTAGCTTTTACTGACATACCCTCAGTAATCTCGTCACTTATAATCTGAACATAGTAGTCACTCTCTAGACCTAACGTAACGTCTATCTTAGTTTCATTTCCTTGTTCATCAACTGCTGTTACATAGCTATTGCCGTCAGCATCTGTTTCAACGCAATCGTATGCTACTGCATAGGCATCTGTAACTGATTCAAGAATGACAGAGGCTTTTGCTGTCATACCCACTCTCAATCTTTCATCAGCGCTATCCAAGGTTATTTTCACCTCGTAGCTTGTGGATGAGCTAGACGAACCAGAACCACTGCTAGAACCACTGCTTGAACCACCACTTGAAGAAGATGATGAAGATGAGGTTGATGTTGTTGAGTCCGCTGTTACAGCAACATATGTAAGAGTTCCTGTAAACTCCTCATCATCTGTAGCGTCAAATTTTACAACTGCGCTTAGGCCCTCTGAAAGGGACGCTATGTCATACTCATCTACAGTAGCCTCTACTACAAATGAATCTGTATTTGCTATGGTAAATACGGTATTACCCTGAGTATAATTGTTGCCCTCAGACACATTTATTGCTGTAATGTAGCCTGAAAATGGTGCAACAACCTGAGTACCAGACTGGCTTTCTGTTACTGATTCATACTCATCGCTTTTTGTATAAGTAGTATCATATTCCTGCTGCAAAAGTGCCAATTCATAATTGTACTGAGCCTCTGCAATACTATCTTGAAGATCTTCGATTTCCTCTTGCTTTTCCTCATAGCTGTCAATATCAAATCCGTATAAGGACTTAACTATAGAGGACTGCTCCTCATATCTGGATTTTGCATCTGAATCGTATGAATACTTTTGATAATTAGTGTAAGCGTCAACCAAGTCATCATAGTAGATTTTGTATTCGTCTAACCATTCTTGAATTTCTGTAATCTCTGCCTGATACTCTTCAATCTCATCCAAATAATCTTGAAGCTCTTTTGCATTCTTTATATCAGTGATATTGTACTTGGCATTTAACTCTGCCAATTTAGTTGCATAATCATCTGAATCAAATTCAACTACAACAGTGCCAGCTTCTACATAATCTCCTACCTCATAATATACTGCCGATACCTGGGTACCTGTGGAAACAGTGGAGGTAACACTTTGGGACTGTCCAGCTTCAAGGGTACCAGTCACACTGATAGAAGACTGTAAATCCATTACTTCAACCTCCGCAGTGAGAGTAGTCTCTTCTACCTCCTGAGATGTCTTTGTTTTTTCATAATATTTAACACCAAAAAGAGCACCTGCAACTATAAGCACAATAATTATTATGCATAGTAGCAGATGCCGCTTTATAAAATTGCCAATACGAGAAAAAAATCTTTTTACTCTTCCTGGCTTCTTTGTTTCGCTTTTTGCCTCCTTGGACATTTCAAAATCCTCCTATATATGTTTTGCCTTTCAAAATTGACTTCACATAATATAGATTGATTTTTTTACCAAGTAAATAAAATACACATAGGATTCATAATTATTCAGGCGTTCGTCACAATTATTCTAGAAAAATTCATTTTTTATCCTAATACTATTCATATCTAAGAGCATCAATAGGGTTGAGCTTGGCTGCCTTATTAGCAGGATAATAGCCAAAGAACACTCCTATTGCCATAGAAAATCCTACCGCAATTATGATACTCTGGATAGACACAGCAGCTTCGTATCCCATTACCTTAACCGCCACCGTTCCAAGAATAACTCCCAGAATAATTCCTATAATACCTCCAATGAGACATATTACCACCGATTCAGTAATAAACTGTAGCCTTATTGAACCGTTGGTTGCACCAAGAGCCTTTCTTGTACCGATTTCCTTTGTACGTTCTGTAATTGAAACCAGCATAATATTCATAACGCCAATTCCACCAACCACTAAAGAAATTCCTGCAATAACAGAAAGTGCAAGCTGAATCGTGCCAATCATGGAATTCATAGAATCCATCATGGATGCCATTGAAACAACCATTACTTCATAAGCATCATTTCTTGAATAGTAATTAACGTTAAAAAAGTCTCTTGCCTTAGTGGCAAATTCATCATTATTAGTATTTACAGATGTAACAATTGTAAAATAATAATCCCCTTTATTTTGATTATGATTTTCATAACGGGCAGTTTCGTAAGGAATTACCAGCTCGGTAGTAGGGTTATCAGAAACACCAAAGGAAAACTGCTCCTGTACGTATTCATAAACACCAACTATATAATAGGTGTGATAGGTTCCACCAACATTAACCTCTATCTCCTGGCCTAATGCGGCTTCGTTGTCACCACCATAGATTCGCTCCACAAGTTTATCAGTTACAAGGCATACCTTTTTGGCATTTTCAAAATCCTGGTTTAAAAACTGTCGTCCAGTTATAAGCTTGTTGTCCTTAAACTCAAACTGATCCTTGTTATAACCAACGATACGCACATTTGCGCTCTTACTTCCTTTGCTAACAACGCCCTTATCTCCTACGTTTTCTGACTTTAAAACATATTTAACATCATCAGGATATTCCTGACAAAATGCATCCAGCATTTCCTGTGTAATCATATCCTTATCAGTCATTTCACGCACATAGCCTGCGCCATAACTTGTACCTGAATCGGTAGTTACAGAATCTGCAGTTTTTTGCATGACACCCATTTCAAGATTGTTAGCACCCAAATCCTGCATGGTAGTGTTGACAATAAGTGTAATTGAATTACCTACTGTCATTATTGCTATTACAGATGCAATACCAATAATAATACCAAGCATGGTTAGAAGAGAGCGCATGATATTGGCCTTTAAACCAGCCAACGCAACGAGGATATTTTCAGTAAATAGCATTACCCTACCTCCTTTGCTGACTTGTTCCAATTGCCTGTTGATTGACCAATTATATCCCCATCCTTTAGGGTAATAATTCTCTGGGTTTCCTGCGACAATTCAGGTGAATGTGTTATTAGTACAATTGTCTTGCCCTGCTCCTCATGAAGCTTGTGAAAAATGTCCATAATCATCCTGCCTGTAGCAGAATCCAGGGCACCAGTAGGCTCATCCGCTAATATTATGGCTGGGTCGTTTGCCATAGCTCTGGCAATTGCCACACGCTGCTTTTGTCCACCTGAAAGTTCATCCGGGTTATGATGCATTCTATCGCCCATTTCAACCTGTTCTAAAAGCATCCTTGCACGTTCTGTTCTTTCATTTCGTCCCATTCCTGCATACATCATCGGAAGCTCCACATTTTTCAATGCATTGGTACGAGCAATCAAATTATAGGTCTGAAAAACAAACCCGATTTTTTTATTTCTAAGAGCTGAAAGCTCATGGTCTTTAGCCTTCTCGATATCAACTCCATCCAGGGTATATTCCCCTTCTGTAGGTCTATCTAAGGCACCGATAATATTCATAAGAGTTGATTTACCAGAGCCCGATTGACCAACTATGGAAACAAACTCTCCTTTATTGACAGTTAAATTAAGTCCATGGAGTACCTCGAACTCATTTGGTGTGCCAATAAAAAAGCTTTTATGGATATTTCGAAGGTCTAACATAACATTTGAATCTTCCACTTTTTCCTCCTCAATATCCTAAATTACTCGAAATACATGTAATCCATAATATCAGTGCTTGGTGCATCTGAGACAATTGCCTCCACAGTCATGCCTTCCTTAATGCCATCTCCGCTTATTTCTACGTAGTAGTCGCTTTCCAAACCTTTTGTCACTGGAACATCGGTTTTTGTTCCGTCATCCGCAATTACGGTTACAAAATTGTTTCCATCGTCGTCTGTTTGAATGCAATCATAAGGGACTGACAAAACATCTGAAACAGAATTGAGAATGACACTGGCCTTTGCTGTCATGCCAACTCTAAGTCTTTCATCATTTTCTGTAAGCTTAATTTTAATCTTATAGTTTGCAGTTCCTGTGCTTGTAGCTGCTGTGGCACCTGCACTAGAGTATGCAGCTGCAGCTGAATTATTGCTAGATACGGTAGCCTCTGATGCAACAGAAACAAATGTTACCTGACCTTCAAATTCTTCATCACCAGTTGCTTCAAATTTGATATTTGCTGGCAAATCTGTTTTGATATTTGAAACATCATATTCATTTACAGTTGCTTCCACAACAAACTCACTTGTATCTGCTATGGTAAATACGGTATTTCCCTGAGTATAGTTGTTGCCTGCCTCTACGTTCATTGTAATAATGTAGCCAGATATAGGTGCAGAAACCTGAGTCTTTTCCATGCTCTCATAGACATCATCCTTTGCATCTACCTGGGTGTAGCTTTGAGCATAATCCTGCTTCAGCTGAGCAATTTCTATCAGCTGCTGATAATCAGTGATATTGCCTTGAAGGGTTTCTATCTTATCCTTCATAGTCTCAACTTCTTTTTGCTTTGCCTCATAACTATCGATAGTAAAACCATATCTATCTGCAACAATTGCACTTTGCTCAAGATATCTTTCTGTCTCCCCGGAATATGGATTCTTCTGTCCATTTTCAAAGGCATCCTTTATATCTTTATAATAGATTTCATTTTTATCAAGCCATTCTTGAGCTTCATCAATATCCTTTTGAGTGTCCTCAATGTCCTTTAATGCATCTTCAATTTTCTTTTGGTAATCTGTTATATCCTTAGCACTTACAGTATTGTCTATATTGTTTTGAGCATTTAATTCTGCAAGCTTTCTATCGAAATCATCACCATCAAATTCAACTACAACTGTACCAGCCTCAACATAGTCACCCTCTTTGTAATTGACCTTGGAAACCTTTACTCCTGTAACTCCAGTGCCACCAATTGTAGATGTAACTGTTGCTGTATCCTTAGCGGTAAGAGTTCCTGTTACAGCTACTGACTGCTGCAAATCCATCTTTTTGATTTCTGATGTAACAGGCTCGTTAGCAGCCGCCATCATTTCCTCTGCAGCAACCTTAGCCCTGTGACGTACAAAGAGAATCACTGCCACTATTATCGCAAGAACAATGATTAACTTAAGGTGCTTTTTCAGAAAACCACCTATTGCCTTTAAAACCTTCACCTTTCATCCTCCACTTAATAAAAACTTTTTCATTCATTTATGCCACTGTTCCCTTAAATTAGTAGCATATCTTCTGATAGTGTAGATATAAATAAATTGTATGTAAAGCAATCTACAATTATTTTATATAAATTTAAGATTTAGACTGACAATTTATTATCCATTAACCATGCAGAAATAGCATAAAAACCTACAGAAAGGCAGATATTGTATACAAAATTAAATATAATTTGCTCTGTTGAGTAGCCCCATGAGTATCCAACAATTGCTTCCAATAAATTATCTGATATGATGCCACTTATGATGACAATGGCAAGGAATATTATAAAGCTAATTAATCCATTGAATTTACGTCCATTTAATAGGGTCGCAGAAATAACTACTGCAAAAAATCCAATAGTAATAACATAAATCCATCCGACTATGAAACTCATTGAACTAAGTGCAAAGCTTGGAGCATCGATGGCATAGTCCTCTCCCAACAAATAGTTTATTAATTCTATTACCCCTTTTAATTCGTCACTTTTTGCAGCCCAAGCGGTAATATCAGCAATTGCCAATGCTATATAAAATAATCCGGCAATAAATATAGAAATTGCATTTTCTATCATCTTTGAACCAAGAATCTTATAGCTGTTATTTGGTGTCATGAATAACATATAGCTTTGTTTAGTATTCAAATCCTTGTGCAATGTGATGATTCCCAATACACCTATTAAAAACAAAGCACAGACTGCTGTCAGCGCCAAAAAGGAAACGCCAAAGCCTAGCATATCTTCATTATCTGATGCCATTCCAATTAAAAAAATCACTTCAAAAATTGCAGTAATAGCAAGAATGATTCCTTTGACGAACCAACTCTTTCTGAATTCATATTTGATTAAGTTAAGCATTATTCCATTCCTCCCATTTCCACATTTGAAAATACCTGACGATATTTATCTGCAAGAGAACAATTTTCTTTTGTCCTTAATTCTTCCACATCATACATTCCTGCAAAAACTGAATTCTTTATAAATATTGCTTTGTCTACCACGCTTTCAAGCTCTTCCACCAAATGGCTGGAAACAATTAATATTTTATTATCACCAGCTGTTGTCAGAATCATTCTCATAACAGAGTCTCTGGCTAATAAATCAATTCCATTAAGAGGCTCATCAAGCATATAAACCTGGGCATCTCTAGCCATTGTCACAGCTACCTTGAGTTTTGCCATCATACCTGAGGAAAGAGATTTAACCTTTAGCTTATCAGTAAGTTCCATGTTGGTAACCAGCATTTTATACTTATCCATTGAAAAATCCTTAAAGAAATCCTGATAATATTTTCCTACGTCAGCCACTGTCATCCAGTCATAGAAAAATGGTTCAGTAGACATATATGCTATCTCATTTCGTGTAGAAATATTTATTGGCTCTCCGTTATACTTAATCACTCCACTTGTAGGCTTAATAAGTCCTGCAACCATTTTCATCCAGGTTGTCTTACCACTACCATTTGGGCCAAGCAATGCATAAATATGTCCTGGCTCTAATTGCATAGACAGACTATCTACAGCAGTCTTTCCAACGAATTTTTTTGTTACATCAATACTTTCTAGCATTATTCATTGTCCTCCCTTTGCTTGATTAAACTAATTGCCTCCTCTACAGTTATTCCTAACTCTTTAATGGTTTTTAGGAATTCTACTATAGCCTCATCAGCCATTTGTTTCCTGATATCCCTTATTACACCCTCATCCTCTGTGACGAAGGTTCCCATCCCTCTTTTTGTAAAGCATATGCTTTCTCTCTCTAGCTCCTGATAAACCCTTGCAGCTGTATTGGGATTGATTGTGTACTTCACTGCAAGCTCACGGCTTGAAGGAAGCTTTTGCCCACATTTGATTCGGCCACTGATAATATCCATTTTGATGGAGTTAATGACCTGAATATATATAGGCAGTTTTGAATCATATTGCATACTATACTCCTCCTGTCTTATATCGCTGTACTAGGTACATAGTACACTAGCTTCATGGTGCTGTCAATACTATTTTAAAATTGCATATTTACATTTTTAACCTTACAATAATTAACAGTAATCAAATGAAATGGACTGCAATGAGTGACTTTTAATGCCTATTTCATATTATTTATATGTAAGCAATAGGAGGTTTTAGTATGAGGGAAATAAATATATCAGACATAGGAAATGTCAAAATAGGGCAAGTTGAAAATTCTGATGCTGGCACTGGTGTTACCGTTATCATTGCACCTGACAGCGCGGCATGTGGCCTTGATATCAGAGGTGGCGGCCCTGCCAGCAGAGAATCTGGCCTTATGGAGCCTCTTGCGGCTGCAGAAGTAATACATGGAGTTGTGTTAGGTGGTGGCTCTGCATTCGGCCTTGATGCAGCTGGTGGCGTCATGAAGTACCTTGCAGAAAATGGCATAGGTTTTCCTGTAGGAGATGTTGTAGTTCCCCTTGTTTGCCAATCAGATATTTTCGATTTAGGCTACAAGTCTTCAAATGTTTATCCAGATAAGGAAATGGGCTACAAAGCTGCTTCACTTGCTTTCGAAGGGAACTCTGGTAATTTTAAATCCGGCAACTTTGGTGCCGGTTGTGGCGCCACTGTTGGAAAACTACTAGGAATGGAACGCTGCACAAAATCTGGCATTGCCAGCTACGCTGTTGCCGTTGGTGAACTAAAGGTTGGAGCAATTGTCTGCACCAATGCTCTTGGAGATATTTATGATTATGTAGACGGTAAACGAATCGCAGGAGTACTTAATACCGATGGTTCTGCACTTAATGATTTATCCTGCGAGGAGCTTATGTATGACCTGGTAGCTAACCCACCTGCCGATTTTGCAGCCAACACAACTATCGGTATCGTATTTACGAATGCCAAATTCAATAAGACTCAGCTTTGCAAGCTTGCCGGCATGACCCATGATGCATATGCCCGATGCATCCGCCCAGTTCACACATCTATGGACGGCGACAGCATCTATGCTATGTCGTTAGGTAATGTAGATGCATCACTTGATGTAGTTGGAACTCTTGCAAATCATGTTATGTGCGAAGCGATTAAGAGGAGTGTTAAAATATAAAAAAAGAATGGCTATTGCCTTTGCAACAGCCATTCTTTTTTATTCTGCTATAACCTCATCAATATCAATGGAATAACCTAATAATTCTCCAACATCTGTGCATTTGCCTTTAATAACAATTGCATCTCCCTTGCTCAATTCCATAATTACAGCTTTTTGCTCATCATTCTTGATATAGCACTGTACATTAACTAATGACCAATCATCCTCACCAGCATTGATAGAAATATATTTTCCATTACTATCAATTGTATCTAGATATCCAGAAATTTCCAAATATTGTCCCTTGTAGGTTTCCGAAGCCTTCATTGCATTTGCTTGAAGCGCATCAGACAATTCCTGCTTGCTACATGAGATATATTCAATATTTTCTTCTGCCTTAGCTTCATCTGTATTAGTTTTCTCTACCGTAGTTGAAGCGTTCCCTTCAGATAATGTTGTTTCAGATTTAGAATCACTTCCTCCTCCAGCAATTGCACCTATAAGAACTACTACAACTATCACAGCTATAATGATACCTAATGGTCCTTTTTGCTTCTTACGGCAATTAGGGCATATTTTAGCCTCCTTAGGTATTTCTGTCTTACAGTACTTGCAAATTTTTTTCTCTTCCATATTTACCTCTCCTTTTCTTTCCATATACATGGATTTATATGCAAATAAATTATAGTCAATATATTGAGTATAGTCAATGAATTGACAATGTTATCTTATGTATGAGGTAAACACATATATGATTTCATACAAACCTTTTTATGAGACTTTAATTCGCACTGGGAAAACTGAATATGAGCTTATTTACAAGTATGGTTTATCAGCAAATACCATTCACCGTATGAAGCATTCTAAACCAATCACTACTACCACATTAGACACTCTTTGTTTCATACTTGATTGTGACGTAAGTGATATTATTGAATACATAAAGGAAGAGTAGCAACCAGTTTTAGCGAAACTTTGGTTACTACTCTTTTTTATTTCAAATAGTTGCTAATTATCCAACAAAGATCCTTAATATCCAGCCCATCTGTTCCAGTCTCAAATGTATATAGCAGATTTTTACCATACTCGTAGCCTAAAGTTCTATATTTTACTATCTTCCTTACAGCCGCTGTGGCATACTCTGGTTTATCCATCATTCCAAAATGTTCATAATAGAAAGTCTCCCGCGTATCTATATTAAGCAGCGCAAAATCTGGGTGAAGTGCTTTTTTATTCAAATCACATCCTGGTTCGTAAACATATGGAATATTTTCTTTGGCAAATTTGTCCGCAATTATCTTTTCTGATTTTGATCTTACGTGTTCTCCGCTTTCAGTATAATACAATGTTTCTATTGGATACTTTTCTGCAAATGCACTATCTGCATTAACAAATGATGCTTTCCACTTAGCTATATACTGTTCATCATCCATGCAACTACTATCTATCAAAGCTTTTCTTTCTGGAGAGAGATTTGAATACAAATCATTGTATTTATTTTTGCGATAATAGTTTAGTAGTGAATTAAGCTTATTGAGTCTTGATACAGTATCAGAATATAGTTTTCTATCAAACTCTGTCTGTGCAAGATTCTTTGCAATATTTAGGTCACTTTTTCGAATGAAAACCTTTTCAGAACAATTATTGTCCGCCAACCTACTGCATTTATAGTATTGGACATATTTTCCCTTATTCTTTTTGATTTCTAGATAGTATCCATTATCTGGAACAAGAATCTTCTCTAATCTTTCCTTTTCAATGATAAGTCGCCCCCTCTCCTTGGCTAAAACTTCAATTATTTTCCTTTGCATAATGCTCCTTATCCCATAATTCCTATTTTTACCACCGCAAAATCTTTTTCTTCGCCCCAGTGGTATTCCTTTTTTGCTTTACCACTGACTTAACCTTTTCCTGGCTTACAGTGGTAATTTCAGTTCTTCTTTACCACTGATTCAACCTTTTCCTGGCTTACAGTGGTAATTTCAGTTCTTCTTTACCACTGATTCAGCCTTTTCCTGGCTTACAGTGGTAATTTCAGTTCTTCTTTACCACTGATTCAGCCTTTTCCTGGTCTGCAGTGGTAATTTCTGCTCCTCTTTACCACTGACTCAACCTTTTCCTGGCTTACAGTGGTAATTTCAGTTCTTCTTTACCACTGACTCAGCCTTTTCCTGGCTTTCAGTGGTAATTTCTGCTCCTCTTTACCACTGACTCAGCTTCTATTCACTTTGCAGTGGTAATTTAATTGCATACTTAGTCACATATTTATATTAAAAAATTCATTTTTTCCAAAATCACCACCTTGCTCATAAATTTACCTGTTATCCACATAAATTGCGCCAATGAATAACTATATCCACACTCAATTGATTGAAAAAGTTATCGAAATGATAACAATTGAAAAAAGAAAACTCACATACAGAAGTATGTGAGTAATGCGGGTGACAGGACTTGAACCTGCACGGTCGCCCACTAGAACCTAAATCTAGCGCGTCTGCCAATTCCGCCACACCCGCATAAGCAATAAAGAATTGCCATTTATAATTGCTTCGCAATGGGCAATTCTGGGCAAGTAATTTCACTCACTGAATGAGCGAAATTACTTACATTAGTCGGCTCATCGACGCTAACTAATATATCATACTCCCCACCTAAAAGCAACAAAAAACTGCCAAAAATTTGGCAGCTTTTTGGAATTTGAAATATTAATTATTATGATGACTTGCGCCCTTAAGTCGAGCCATGGCCCTGGCCATATTTGCAATAGAAATCTGGTGTTCAATATAGCTTTGCTTTTGCTGCAATTCATCCTGAGCACGCTCTAGTGCTTCCTTTGCGCGGAAGGTATCAATATCCTCTGGCTTCTCGCAGGAATATGCCAATATTTTGACACTACCATCGGGATATACTGAAAGCAACCCATCAGAAATGATTGCATGCTGCCATGATCCGTCCTCAAGCTTAAAGCGAATTTCGCCAATATCTACAACGCCTGTCATTTTTTCATGATGATTCATAATAGCTATTTCACCATCATCTGCAGGGTAGATTAACATCTCGCTTGGTCCATCATAAAACACGCCATCGCAAGCTATTATTTTAAGATTAAATAATGATGCCATAAGCTACTCCTTTGCAAGCTCTGCGGCCTTTGCCTTAACATCCTCTATCGTTCCAACGTTGAAGAATGCTGCCTCTGGATACTCATCCATTTCACCATCAAGGATTGCTTTGAAGCCCTTAACAGTTTCTGCAACTGGTACAAACTGCCCCTTCACGCCTGTGAAATTCTCAGCAACTGAGAATGGCTGTGAAAGAAATCGCTGTATTTTACGTGCACGATATACTGTGATTTTATCCTCATCAGAAAGCTCCTCCATACCAAGAATTGCAATGATATCCTGCAATTCCTTGTACTTCTGAAGAATTTCCTGTACTCCACGAGCAACCTGGTAATGCTCCTCACCAACCACATCTGGCTCAAGGATACGTGATGTAGATTCAAGTGGATCAACAGCTGGATAGATACCCTGCTCTACAATCTTTCTTGAAAGTACTGTTGTAGCATCCAAATGCGAGAAGGTTGTAGCTGGAGCAGGGTCTGTTAAATCATCAGCAGGTACATATACAGCCTGAACTGATGTAATTGAACCGCTCTTTGTAGAAGCAATACGCTCCTGTAATTCACCTAAATCGTTAGCAAGTGTTGGCTGATAACCTACGGCTGATGGCATACGTCCCAGCAAGGCTGAAACCTCGGAACCAGCCTGTACAAAACGGAATATGTTATCAATGAAGAGAAGTACATCCTGATGCTTAACATCGCGGAAATATTCTGCCATTGTAAGCCCTGTTTCAGCAACACGCATACGTGCTCCAGGTGGTTCGTTCATCTGACCAAACACTAGGGCTGTCTTGTCAAGAACTCCTGATTCGCCCATTTCTGTCCAGAGGTCATTACCCTCACGGGAACGCTCTCCTACACCTGTAAAAATTGAATATCCACCGCTTTCTGTAGCGATATTATGGATAAGCTCCTGTATAAGAACTGTTTTACCAACACCGGCACCACCGAAAAGTCCTACCTTACCACCCTTTGCATAAGGTGCAAGCAAATCGATTACCTTGATACCAGTCTCCAGCATCTCAACTACAGGGCTTTGGTCTTCGAATGTAGGTGGTTCACGATGAATACACCAATGCTCACCTTCGTCAAGCTTTTCGCCATTATCAAGAGTGTCACCAAGAACATTGAACAGCCTTCCAAGAGTCTGCTCTCCTACAGGCACCGAAATGCCCTGTCCTGTTGCAACGACCTCCATGTCACGGCAAAGACCTTCTGATGGGGCAAGCATGATACATCTAACAACATTGAAGCCAATGTGCTGACTAACTTCCATCACGCGCTTTTCATCACCAACCATTACATATAAGGCATCTTTAATGGCTGGCAAGTCATTGCTTCGAAACTCAACATCCACAACAGGTCCTGAAACCTGCACGATTTTTCCTTTTAATTGTGACATATAATTTCACCTCTCATTTCCAAGCAATTAGCTCGAAAATAATTATTTATTCTGTAACTTCTTTTTTTCTTTTTTCTTCTTAAGTGCCTTGGCTCCGCCGATTACCTCGGTGATTTCTTGTGTAATCTGAGCCTGTCGCACTCTATTGTATTCAATAGATAAATCATGAAGAATCTCTTCTGCATTATCTGTTGCAGTTTGCATAGCCATCATTCTGGCATTTTCCTCACTGGCTGAACATTCCACCAATGCGCCATAGCAAAAGGCTGTGAAATGATTATGCACCAGTTTTTCAAGGACAACCTTAAAGGATGGATAAAATGGAATATAATCATCCCCATGAGAGATTGCTTCCATTTCATAGCTGTTGATTGAATGTACGTGCTTTGTTCCTGCCTTCATTTCCTGGGTCGCCTTTGATGTACCTTCCTCATCAGCTGCTATCTCCTCAGCCTGTTCCTTTATAAACTTGTGAGTCTTTAGCGGAAGCAGACGTTCAACACACAATTCTTCTGTAATAGAATTAAGCATTTTAGTATAGATTATATCTATCCTGTCTAACTCCCCCTTATTGTACAAATCAATCATATACTCAGCCATAATTCGGGCACGATGCATTGTAGGATTATTTGATGAAAATTTAAAATTTTCATCCACATTGTAGCCTCCATTTATGAAAAATGAGCGTCCTACCTCACCTACAACAAAAAGCTTATATTCCTCCTTGGACATACCCTTGATTCGTTCCAAGGTCATCTTAATGGCGTTGTGATTGTAAGCACCTGCCATTCCCTTGTCACCAGTGAATACAATAAAACCATGTTTCTTAATAGTTTCATTATCATCCTCAACTCTGTTATCAAAGTAGATATGCCTGATGTCTGGAAAATGTGCCAGGCTTTCAGCAAGTCCAATCTGTGTACCCTTAAAGAAAGGTTCAGTCTCTTCCAGCTTTTTTCTGGCCTTTCTAAGCTTCATTGAAGACATCATGTACATGGCCCTAGTAATCTTCATGGTATCCTGAATACTATTTATTCTATTTTGGATTTCCTTTGTACTAGCCATAGATTACTCCTGATTCTTCTTAAATTCAGTAGCTCCATCAATGATTGCTGCCTTAGTCTCATCTGACAAATCCTTTGTAGATTCAAGCTGGCTAATTATTTCTGAATGCTCTGTCTTAAAATATTCAAGCAAATCAGCTCTAAATTTCTTCACTTCCGAAAGTGCCACATCACTAAAAATATGTGCATTAGCTGATACCAGAATAATTACCTGCTCCGCCATTGAAAATGGATGAGAAAGTGGCTGCTTCAAAAGCTCCATAAGAGCACGTCCGTGAGCAAGCTGCTTTTTAGTTGCATCATCAAGGTCTGATGAGAACTGAGTAAACACTTCCATTTCTCGGTACTGCGCAAGGTCGATACGAACAGAGCCAGCAGCCTTTTTCATAGCTTTAGTCTGAGCTGCACCACCAACACGGGATACAGAAAGACCTACGTTTACCGCTGGACGCTGACCAGCGTTGAAAAGCTCTGTCTCAAGGAATATCTGACCATCTGTGATGGAGATAACATTGGTAGGAATGTATGCGGACAAATCACCTGCCTGTGTCTCAATAATAGGGAGGGCTGTGATAGAGCCGCCACCTGCTTCTTCTGTAATTCTTGCACTTCTTTCCAGCAATCTTGAATGGAGATAGAATACATCTCCAGGGTATGCCTCACGTCCTGGAGAACGCTCCAAAAGAAGTGAGATGGCACGATAAGCAACTGCATGCTTTGACAAATCATCATAAACAATGAGAACATCTTTGCCTGAATACATGAAGTATTCTGCAAGAGCAGTTCCTGCGTATGGTGCAATGTACTGCAAAGAAGCTGAATCTGAGGCAGTAGCGTTAACAATGATTGTATAATCCATTGCCCCATTATCCTTTAATGTATTTACAAGCTTTGCAACAGTAGATGCCTTCTGGCCAATTGCAACATAAACACAAATAACATCCTTACCCTTTTGATTGATGATTGTATCTGTGGCGATTGATGTCTTACCTGTCTGCCTGTCTCCAATGATAAGCTCACGTTGACCTCGTCCAATAGGAAACATTGAATCAATTGAAAGAAGACCTGTCTCCATAGGAACACTTACTGACTTTCTATCAACGATGCTAGGTGCTGGGCACTCGATTGGTCTATAACCATCTGCTTCAATCTCACCAGCTCCATCAAGTGGTGTGCCAAGAGCATCAACGATTCGACCGAGGAAACCATTTCCAACTGGAATACCAGCCATTTTTCCTGTACGGACAACTCTAGAGCCTTCCTTGATTTCTGTATCACGGCCAAATAATATTACGCCTATTTCATCACGGCGGACATCCTGAACCATACCCTTAACACCACAATCAAAGATAACAATCTCACCGTAGAATGCATGGTCAATACCGTCGATATTGGCAATACCATCACCAACCCATGTAACGATACCAACCTCATTATCCTTAATCTCAAGCTCAAACTCATCAACGCTTGCCTTTAATATAGACAGTATGCTTTCATCAACAGATGAAACGCCAACTGCTGCATCGATTTTTGTGGCTAATTGCTTAATACGTCCCTGCTCACTCCAATCGTACTCCTTTGTTCCAACCGAAAGGACAAAACCACTTTTTAGTGATTCATCATGAACAAGCTCTACCTGGATATCTGCGTTTCCTGTCTCCTTGGCAAGAAATCGCTTGATGCCATTAAGCTGTTCCTCTGATGGAGCTGTAACATATCTAAGCTTTGCCTTTTCCACAATATCTGCCTTGGCAGCCAGACTGGCTTCAAAGGCTTCTTTAATATCATAAAATAAATCAAAATCCCCGTTTGAACATAGAAGCTTTAAGAAGTTTCTAATCTCATGTGGAAAGATGCTATCCACTACAATACACTTTTTTGAAAGCTCAACTGTAGGATTATTAAGCTCCTCTCCAACTGCAGGCACAGCTTCAAGAATAGAAGCGGCAGACTGCAAGAAAACCTCTGCGTTAGCTATACTATGTAAGCCACGGGCATATTCTAAAGTTTTTTCTGTCACTTTTACTCACCTGCTTTATCTATAAACTCATCAAACAAGCTGCTATCAACCTGGGCACCTGTTTGACCTCCAACAACCTTTGTTGTTGCATCAACAATAATATCTGCAATTTCTTTCTTAGCACTGGCAATAATCTGCTCTTTCTCACGATTTGCCTCAGTAGCTGCTGCAGTCTTTATTTCAGAAGCACTAGCCTTGGCCTGGGCAACGATTTGCTGATATTGACCATCTGCGTTCTTTCTTGCTTCGGAAAGTATCTGCTTCTTTTCTTCTTCTGCATCTGCAAGCTTTTCGTCATATTGACGAGCCTTTTCAGCTGCAGTTTCTTCCTTCTCTTTTGCTGACTTAAAAATCTCATTAGCTTCTTCTTGGCGTTTCGCAATAATAGCTGCAATAGGCTTGAAGAAAAAGATTTTAAAGGCAATAAAAAGAACAAGAAGATTTACTACCGTCCAAAGAATATTCCAAAATGAAACGTTAATCATAATCCTTCATTCCTTTACTGTAACATTACGATAATCATAAGTGCGATAACGAAACCATAAATAGCTGTTGCCTCTGCAAGGGCACAACCTAAAATCAAGTTCTTCTGAATCTTTCCTTCTGCCTCTGGCTGACGAGCGATACCCTCGCATGCCTTACCTGTTGCGATACCAATACCGATACCTGCGCCAAGACCTGTTACTACTGCAATACCTGCACCAATTGCTATAAGTGTGTTCATTTTTAATCCTCCTAAATTTACTCTACTGCTTCTTTAATATACAAAGACGTTAAGAATACAAATACGTATGCCTGAAGTAATCCATCAAATATATCAAAATACAAACTGAATACTGCTGGAACTACTGGTGGGAATACGATTTTTAATAACTCCATAATTACGAATGCGCCAAGAACGTTACCAAATAGTCGCATACATAGTGATAATGGTCTAGTAAAGACATCCAAAATGTTAAATGGTGTAACAATGGCAACTGGTTCTGTAAACTTGTGTAACCATTTTTTCACTCCATTTTGATAAATGCCTGCAAATTCTACCAACACTATACTCATAAGTGCCAGCGCTGCTGTAACATTCAAATCTTTTGTAGGTGATTTGAATCCGAACAAACCAATTATGTTGGACAATCCAATATACAAAAGAACAGTGGTAAGATAACCTGTATAAATCTTGCCCTCTTCTCCAAGCATACCACCCACAATTCCAGTAAGCTTCTCGTATACGAGTTCAGCAAACGCTTGCCTTTTGCTAATATTCTGCGTTTTTAATCCTCGTGTCAGTATGATTGCAATCAGTATCAAAACTGCCATTACAATCCACGTGACCACAACCGATTCCATAACCGGAATCTCAAAGCTTCCTAGATGGATGGTGAAGACCGTCTCGCAATTTAGCTCTTCTATAAGCCTTTCTGCCAATGACGAACTCACATAAACACCTCCTATTCTTTATTGAATAACACTTATTTTAGACTTTTGTCACAAAAATATAATATACAAATTAAATGATGTGTATAGATTTTTAGACTTGACTTTTTGTTTGTTTACATATCAATAACAATCATATATAAGCTGTAAAATGAAAAAATGGAGTGGCCAATGTAGCTACTCCATCCTTGTATAAACTTTTTTTCCTTTAACAAACTTATCCTTTATTATAGCATCCGCATCATTGTATACCATACGTTCTATTCTTTCACGGATAGACATATCCCTCATAGAATGCATCTTGCTATCATCAATTACAACAGCATCAAAATCATAGCCATCCTTAAAGCTACCAACCTTTCCAAAGTAGCTTCCTCCGCCAGCTGTCGCAAGGTAGAAAACCTCCTCAAATGTAAGAGGCTTCACATTAGAATCAACCAGCCTATAATACATTTTTGAAGCTTGAAGGGTAATGAACATTGTCTTAAGCATGTTCATTGATGAGCCTGCAGCAACATCTGTACCCAAGCCAACATTGATACCAGCTTCAAGGAATTTCCTGATAGGTGCAATTCCAGAGGTAAGGTTCATGTTGGAATCTGCACAGTGTGCAACATAGGCACCATGCTTTTTAAGTATAGATATTTCCTCATCTCCTGAGTATACACAATGTGCCATTATAGTTGGCTGTTGTATTGTACCCATAGTGTCAAATATCTCATAGGCATTTGCATAGCTTGTAGATTCTGGAACAAGCTCTTTGACCCATGCAACCTCTGATGGATTTTCTGACAGATGAGACTGAATCCTAAGTCCCCTATCCTTAGACAGCTGTCCAAGACCTTTCATAAGCTCATTTGAGCATGATGGTATAAACCTAGGTGTCAGAATTGGATTCGTATTTACGTATTTCCCTTCGATAGCAGCCAGCCATTCCTTGGTTGCATTAATGGATTCGGCAGCGCTGGCCTCTTGCAGACCTTCCCCACCGTTTCTATCCATATTTACCTTACCAACATATGTAATAACCCCTGTCTTTTCCAGTTGGTTCATAAGCTCTATAGTTGCTTCGTTATGCATGGTAGCAAAAACTACAGCTCTAGTGGTAAAGCATCTGCGCAAATCTTCTGAAAAATAATTATAGGATTTTATTGCATAATCCATATCAGAGTACTTTGCTTCCTCAGGGAAAGTATAGGTGCTAAGCCATTCTAGCAATTCGGCATCCATACCTATGCCACGGAAAGTATATTGTGGGGCATGAACGTGCAAATCTGTCATGCCTGGAATAATAAGACGTTCGCCATAGTCATAAAGCTTTAGTCCCTTATACTTGTCTGGCAAATTCACAAAAGCACCCTTACATATGCCATCAACGCATACCAAATAGCCTCTGTAATATGTAACTATGCCATTAATATTCTCGGAATAGGCAATTCCACCCCGAAGCACAAAACTGTTATCAATCATAAATACTCCTTAATAGCAGACAGGTTCCTCCCGCTAAAGTGGGACCTCCTATCTGCTAGCCCTGAAGACCTCTGGCCTGTCTATCCATATCTTCTACTACGATATCATAGATTTCTCCGAGAGTACGGCAATACTCTAATACCTTCCAAGGCTCATTTGTGTGATAGTGAATTTTGATAAGCTCCTCATCACCTACTGCAAGAAGGCTATCGCCAACAAAATTTTTTGTGATGTAATCGTTGATTTCGTCCTCATCAAGGTTCTCACCTTCGATAAGAAGCTGTGTGTCATATCTAAATTCTATTGTCTGTTCTGGTAACATATTTTCCTCCTGATAAAATCATTTACGCTTTAAATGCAAAATAGATTTTATCATATCTTCCTAAAAAAAACATCCTCTCTTACCAAGCCGGGAAAAGAGGATGTGAAAAATTTTATCAATTCTATTTTGACATTTGCTCTTGGGTAAGCTGGAATTCCTTGATAATACCCTTTAACTTATCCGATAAATCCAAGGACTCAAGGGCTATCTCGTTAGCATCGCTTGCAAGCTGAACAATATCTGTTTCCTTAGCAGCCATATCAGTAATACCAGCTGCCGAATCACCCATGGCACTGTTAATATCACCAATAGAATTTTCAATAAGCTCAATAGATTCAGTCAATTCTGATACGTTAGAAGAAATATCCTTCATAGATTCTTCAAAATATGCAGCATCATCATGATACTGATTGAAGCCATCTTCAAAGGCATGATAATCCTTAAGTACCACATTGTTCATCAAATCCAGCATCTGTGAAATGCAATCTGCCATGTTCTGAACTGCGGTATTAACATCACCGATAATAGAAGAAATATCGCCTACTGCCACACCAGTCTGGTCTGCAAGTGTTCCTATCTCACCAGCGACCACGGCAAATCCCTTACCCATTTCACCAGCTCTTGCAGCCTCTATAGAAGCATTTAATGCAAGAAGGTTTGTCTGACTTGCAATAGAGTTAATAGTGTCTGTAAGCTCATTAATCCTATTAACAGCCTTTGACTCCTCAATTGCTAAATCAGCACGGGCAGATATCTCTTTTATGGCATTCTGAGTCTTATCACCAGATGTCTTAGCCTGCACGGCTATCTCCTGGGCTTTGCTTTGAATATCACTGGCAGTCTTCATGCCCTCAGACGCGTTCTGATTAACATTACGAGCCTTTTCAGTAACATTATTCATGCTATTGGTAATTGAATCTGTCGTAGCGGTTGTTTCTTCCATGAATGCTGCAAGCTCTTCACTTGTCGCAGAATTAGAAGATGTATTTTGTGATACATGAGCCATGGTATCCTTAAGATGATTGGCTTTGCCATTAAGGTCATCAGAGGAGCTATCAAGACGTCCTAAAACCTCTATGAGATTATGTCTCATTTTGCGGACGGAACGTGCAATTATGCCAAATTCATCTCTTCTCTGATAAAGCTTGAGTGTAGTAGGTCTATGGTCTCGTTGCAAATTAAAATCCGCAACACGCTGCACCATTTCCTCAATAACTGCAACCGGCTTAACTACAAAGCCTACAACCATGTATGCCAAAAGTGCAATTATTATAAGAACAACTACATAGATACCGCTAGATGTCTTAACAAAGCTTGCTGTAATTTCAGCGGTAACTTCATCCTGATTCATTACTGCCGCCATAATTCGCTTATCATTGGTGATATAGTAAGCAGCAAATTTATCTACTCCATCGATTGTATACTGTGAATATCCGCTGGTTACAGTCTCACCCTTTTGAAGCTTGGCAGATATTTCCTTGACAGCTGTACTCATAGTTTCCTTTCCCACACGTGAAGAATCGGTGCCATGGAAAAGAACAGTTCCGTATTCATCTGTCAAAAGCAAATAGCTTGATTCTAGACCTCCAATTTTTACGCCGCTAAAAATGGCATTATAATCAGCTTCTGGAGATTCGTCCAGCAATTTGCCATAGGCAGTTGCCTGCTCCTCCATTATATTTAGCATAGTAGCTTCCTGATCTGCTACAAATATCTCAAGAGCAATTATTTCGCCAGCCACAGCAATAATAATCATGCTCACAAGTACCAATAATGCTACTGTAGATTTAATCGACTTAAATCCAGTCATTTTATTGGTATCAATTGCTTTTTCATTTCTTCCCATACTCAAGCCCCCCTAGCCTTCTAATTCCTATTACAATTTATCATTACGTTTAATATATGCAGGTGTCGCAGATTCAGAAACAATTTTCTTAACCTTTTTCACCTCTGCCCACTTATCAATTACGGCATTTTCAATATAAACCCCATCTGCAATATCTACATAAGAAAGAATAATAGAATTCTTTACAACAGCCCCTTTACCAATGTGAACATTACGTCCAATAATAGAACCTTCAACAGTTCCTTCTATAAGACCAGCATTACAAACCATAGAATGCTTTACATTAGCCCCATGGAAATACTGAGTAGGACAAGCATCTGTTGTCTTGGTGTAGAATGGCCAGTCTGCCTTAAAGAAATCCATGGCAATCCCATAATCAAGCAGCTCTATGTTGGCCTTAAAGTAATCATCCAAGCTTGTAATTGCGGCAAAATAACCTTTATGCTGATAGCCCCTTACATCCAATGTATCGCAGGAAAGAGCAATCATATCTGCAAGTGAATATGCTGATGACTCTTTTTTTGCCTTCTTAATTAATTCAATAAAAAGCTCCTTTTTCATAACATAGGTGTCCATGCTAATTAATTTTTCCTTAGCAGTGCCCATGTTTCGTTCTATGCGTTGTACACCTTTTTGCTTATTTAGTGTAACTACATTGCAGCCTCTGAAATACTCCTTAGCTGAATCAACCTTATGATAAAGAAGTGTAATATCTCCGCCCGATTCAATATGGTCCTCTAAAAGCTGCTGAAAGTCCTGCTTGTATACCATGTAGCTTGGAGCAATCACCACATAGTCCTGCTGCTTTCTTTCGATTTGCTCTAGATTTTCAAGATAACCGTTAATATCAGTGTTATATATAGAACTAGCTCCATTATTTTGGGTAAATAATAGCTGTAAATTACCGCGCTTTGAGTTGATGTTATAGTGACGACCATCACCTATATGCTCTACTATTGAGCGAGGTCTTGAGTTTAGATAGACATTTATTCTATCAATGCCACTATTACTCATGTTTGATATAGGAAAGTCGATAACTCTAAATCTTCCTAAGAATGAGAAGGCACCGATTGGTCGGTAATCATGCAAGCCCTCAACACGGATATAATTTGCTGCGGAATTAATCACGCCAAATGCTTTCTTATTTGCCATTTTTATCCTCCCCCTTTACATTCTTTGCCACGAGAAGGATGTCCTCGCTTTTCTTGTCACCAACAGTTGCATTCTTTCCGATTCTCACATTTTCAGCCACTAATGCTCTTGTTATTTTTGCCCCTTCTTCAACGACAACTCCAGGCATCAGCACAGAATCTACAACCTCCGCACCAGGCGCAATCTTTACATTTGTAAAAATAACTGACCTTGAGACATTACCGCCAACATGGGCACCCTGATTAATATAGGCACAATCTATTTTTGCTGTATCGGCAATGTATTGAGGAATTATTCCTGTATCCTCTGTGTATATTTTCCAGCTTGTATCGTCAAGATTTAAAGCGTTATTGCTATCCAAAAGATCCATATTGGCTTCCCAAAGAGAATCTATTGTTCCAACGTCCTTCCAGTAACCCGAAAATTCATAGGCAAACAATCTCTTTCCACCATTAATCATTTTAGGGATAATATCATTACCAAAATCATGGCTAGATTCTGCATTCTTCATATCTTCAACAAGAAGCTTTCTCATGGTTTTCCATGTAAAAATATATATCCCCATTGATGCAAGATTGCTCTTTGGCTTTGCAGGTTTTTCCTCAAACTCTACTATGCGCCTTTCATCATCTGTGTTCATTATTCCGAAACGACTGGCTTCCTTCAGTGGAACGCTTCTAACAGCAATAGTTGCATCTGCATTTTTTTCCTTATGGAAAGATAGCATCTTGTCATAGTTCATTTTATAAATATGATCTCCTGAAAGCACCAATAAATACTCTGGATCATATGAATCTATAAAATCAATATTTTGAGAGATAGCATCTGCTGTACCTCGATATACATCCAGCCCTGAATCAGCCTTTTCTCTCGGTGTTAAAACAAAGACACCGCTATCTTTGGTATCCAATCCCCATCTTCCACCTGCTGCAACATAGCTATTTAGCAAAACAGATTCATACTGGGTGAGTACACCAACAATATCAATGCCACTATTGGCGCAATTACTAAGCGGAAAATCAATAATACGATATTTTCCACCATAGGCTACCGCTGGTTTCGCCACTTTATTGGTCAAATCATGCAATCTACTGCCTCGGCCACCAGCAAGTATCATTGCAAGCATGTTTGTTTGAGCCATAATTTTCCCCTCCTGCATTATTCTTCATTATCTTCTTAAAAATACGTGCCATAAGTCAAAAAATAATTTGTAAACAACACACATTATTACCTATAACACTATATTAATATTTTTGCACAATCATATCAATAAATTTACATTTTTTTTGTATAAATTCACAGTTATTTTTCATTTAATCTTTGTCAACTATTGTATTCCATTGTCTTAATTTTCGAATTATTCTGAATTTAAAAATATTGTCTATTTCTGCTTGACTAATAAGCCTTTGCATAGTATTATATTTCTTGTCGTTAAGACATATGGTTCCTTGGTCAAGCGGTTAAGACGTCGCCCTCTCACGGCGAAAACAGCGGTTCGATTCCGCTAGGAACTGCTAAGAGCATCGCAAAAGCGATGCTCTTTTTTGCATATATTAAAAAAATGGCGCCAGCTAGAAAGCCAGCGCCTTAAATTATATCTTAGAATAAACTCTTAACTGTTGGGTAAAGCTTCTTGAACTCCTGATATCTCTCTTCGTATTTACGAATTAATTCTGGGTCAGGCTCAACTGTAGTCTTAACCTTTACAAGCTTTTCGCAAGCCTCTTCTACTGATGCATACTCTCCGCATCCTACTGCTGCAAGGATAGCACCACCGAGTCCTGGGCCTTCCTCGTTTTCAAGAATATCAAGCTTAAGATTCATAACTGATGCTATAATCTGCTGCCATAATGGACTCTTTGCACCACCACCGCAAATCTTAGAACGTTCAATCACAATACCCTGGCTTCTAGCAACCTCAAGTGAATCACGAAGACCAAATGCAACACCTTCAAGCACTGCCTGAGTCATGTCCTCACGGGTTGTATCCATAGACATGCCAATAAACATAGCACGTGCATCTGGATTGTTGTGTGGGCTACGCTCTCCCATAAGGTATGGAAGATAGAATACACGATTCTCACCAAGATTCTTAATACCTGCTTGCTCAGCTGGATAATCCTTTGTCTTAAGGATTTCATCCATCCACCACTTATTGCATGATGCAGCTGAAAGCATGCATCCCATAAGGTGATAGCCACCATCTGCATGATCAAATGAATGAAGTGCGTTAGCAGGGTCTACTGTAAAGTTTTTGCTTGAGATAAAGATTGTACCAGATGTACCAATTGAAAGATTGCACTTGCCCTCTCCAACTGTACCTGTACCAACAGCTGCTGCTGCATTATCACCTGCACCTGCAATAATCTTAACATCATTTGTAAATCCAAGCTCTGCGGCTACCTCTGGCTTAATAGTACCGACTACTTCGTAGCTTTCATAAAGCTTAGGAAGCTGAGACTCTGAAACGTGGCAGATATCCATCATTTCCTTGCTCCAGCAACGATTCTTTACATCTAAAAGAAGCATGCCGCTGGCATCTGAATAATCTGTACAGAAGCTTCCAGAAAGCTTGTAAGCAATGTAATCCTTTGGAAGCATAATCTTTGCCACCTTTGCCCAAGCTTGCGGCTCATTTTCCTGCATCCAAAGAATCTTTGGAGCTGTGAAACCAGCAAATGCAATGTTTGCTGTATACTCTGACAACTTATCCTTACCGATAACATTGTTTAAGTAATCTGTTTCTTTACCTGTACGTCCATCATTCCATAGAATCGCTGGACGAATAACATTGTCATCAGCATCAAGAGTAACCAGACCATGCATCTGACCGCCAAATGAAATACCTGCTACTAAAGTCTTATCTACCTCTGAAGTAAGCTCCTTCATACCAGCTACTACCTGAGTCCACCAATCCTCTGGCTTCTGCTCAGACCAGCCCGGATGTGGGAAGCTAAGTGCATATTCTTTTGAAACAATTTTTGCAATCGTGCCATCCCCTGACATCAGGAGTAGCTTAACTGCAGAAGTTCCTAAATCAACTCCAATATAATACATAACTATAATCTCCTATTCGTATAAATAAAAAGTGACTGACACATAACCTTAGCAAGCGCGAGCAGGGAAGTATCGTGCCGAGCTAGGAGGGAGCCGCGTAGCGGAAAGTTGCCTAGCTCGAGTACGAGGGGTGCCCTGCGGGAGCATGTAAAACTACGCGTCAGTCACATCTCAGTTTAAATTATCTCCAAGGATTCTCTGTAGGGTAGCGTACGCCTGCAGGCTGGTTGTATCCGATTTCATCAACCTCTACTCCGATATACTTGAATACCTCATAGAGAGCCTTTCCGAAGTGTCCGAATGCAACAGCTCCGTGATGTGGGAATCCCTTTTCGATTAACCAGTGACGATAGAAGCGTCCCATCTCTGGAATAGCAAATACACCGATTGAACCGAATGACTTAGTTGCAACTGGAAGTACCTCGCCCTGTGCAATGTAAGCGCGAAGGATATTGTCAGCTGTAGACTGAAGTCTGTAGAATGTGATTTCGCCTGGTGCGATATCTCCTTCAAGTGTACCATTTGTAACTTCAACAGGAAGTGTACGAGCCATAATCTTCTGATTCTTCATTTCACAGAAGGCAAGCTTCTTAGAGCATGTATTTCCGCAATGGAAGCCCATGAATGTATCCTGAAGTGTGTAATTTGTCTTATCCTTGATTTCCTCGTTGTACATATCCTTTGGTACTGAGTTGTTGATATCAAGAAGTGTAACAACATCCTCTGATACAACTGTACCGATAAATTCTGATAGACATCCGTAGATATCAACCTCGCAAGATACAGGGATTCCTTCACCTGTAAGACGAGAGTTTACATAGCAAGGAACGAAACCAAACTGTGTCTGGAATGCAGGCCAGCACTTGCCAGCGATTGCTACGTATTTACGATATCCTTTGTGATCTCTTACCCAATCCTTAAGTGTAAGCTCGTACTGAGCAAGCTTAGCAAGAACCTCTGGCTTCTTGTTTCCAGCGCCAAGTTCTTTTTCCATATCTGCAACAACCTCTGGAATACGGCTGTCACCTTCATGCTTATTGAATGCTTCGAAAAGATCAAGCTCTGAGTTCTCCTCGATTTCAACACCAAGGTTGTAAAGCTGCTTGATTGGTGCATTACATGCAAGGAAGTTAAGTGGACGTGGTCCAAAGCTGATAATCTTAAGGTCTGAAAGTGCGATTACGGCACGAGCGATTGGCTCGAACTCATGAATCATATCTGCACAATCCTCAGCATCTCCTACTGGATACTCTGGAATATAAGCCTTGATGTTACGAAGCTGTAAGTTGTAGCTTGCATTAAGCATACCGCAGTAAGCATCTCCTCTGCCATCAAGAAGGCTGTTACCTGACTCCTCTGCTGCTGCTATAAACATCTTAGGTCCATCAAAATGCTTTGCAAGAAGTGTCTCAGAAATTTCTGGACCAAAATTTCCAAGGTAAACACAAAGTGCATTACATCCAGCTTTCTTAATATCCTCAAGAGCCTGTACCATGTGAATTTCGCTCTCTACGATACATACTGGGCACTCATAGATGTGCTCTGAACCATACTTCTTTGTATAGGCCTCAATAAGTGCCTTTCTTCTATTTACTGATAAGCTTTCTGGAAAGCAGTCACGTGAAACTGCTACTACACCAATTTTTACATTTGGCATATTGTTCATTGTCAAAATCCTCCTTTTACTAAAAACCACTCCAAAAATTTTGTAAAAAAATCTCTGTCCGTTACTTGATAATGCAATATTATCAAAATAACTTTGACAGAGACTTTTAAATCTTTACTATGTGATGTCATTTTTTTGACATTTTGATTTTGTTGATTTTTTTATGACAAATGCCTTAATATGCTGGCAAAGATTATGACCTGGATGCCTCTAATAGCTTATTCTTGAGCTCTTGTTCTATCTGTCCAAGCTCCTGTTCTGCATTTTTGCGTCTTTCCTTGCCCTCAGCCTGAATCTTTAGAACTTCGTCCATAGTGGAAATCAACTGCTCATTTGTGTGCTTAATGGTTTCTATATCCACAATACCTCTTTCTGATTCCTTGACAGTTTCTATTGTTGCCATTTTCAGTGCATCAGCATTTTTCTTAAGCAGCTCATTTGTCATATCGGATACCTCTCGCTGAGCCTTTGCAGCCTGGCTTGAATGCTCAACGCCAATAGCAATTACCATCTGATTCTTCCAAAGGGGTATCGTATTTACGATAGTAGACTGAATTTTTTCAGCCATCATCGTATCGCTGCTTTGTACCATTCTAATTTGCGGTCCACTCTGGAGGGCAATTGTCCTTGTAAGCTGTAAATCATATATCTTCTTTTCAAAGCGGTCGCATTTTGCAGCCAAATCCTTTGCAGCCTGTGCATCTTCTGGAAGACCACTTGCCGCTGCCTTGCTTTGAAGCTCTGCCAGCTGTCCGTTTCTGGTTTCCTCCAGCTTTTTCCTTCCAGCTGCAATATACATAGTAAGCTCTTTAAAATATGCAAGATTGGCATCATACATTTGGTCAAGCATGGCTACATCTTTTAAAAGAGTGGTCTCATGCTTTTCCAATTCTGTAGTAATCACATTTACATTTGTCTCGACCTTGGAATATTTGGCTTTTAGAGAGGCAAGCTTATTTTCTCCTCGTCTGAACAATGCCTTTAGGCCTTTTTGTCCTTCTTCTACATCAAAATTCTTTAGCTGACAAATCAGGTCAGTAATCATATCACCAACCTGTCCCATATCCTTTGTTCTAACTGAATCCAACGCCTTCTCTGAAAAATCAGATAGCTTTTTTTGAGTACCCACACCATAATTTAGAATGGCTGTAGAATTAGACAAATCTATTTGCTTTGCAAATTCTTCCACCTGAGCCCTTTCAGATTCTGTAAGTACTATTTCTTCGGTCATCTCGGTATTTGTTTCAGCTGGAGGCTCAGTAGTTGTTGCATCCATAACATCCCCAAATACTAAAGTAGGTGTTTCTGTTTTAAGCTCCATTTTTCTTCTCCTTTTATAATAATGAATCCTGCTTCATCATTGTTTTCATAACAGATATATCTGAAGTAATATCCCATGCATCATTTTGGAATAGTTGATTCAAAAGCTTTACAAATGCATCATTTATAACATCTGTTGCTTCCTCAATCTCAGCCTGAGACTTCTTGATATTTTCTAGGCTGTCTGGCTGCTTGCGCAAATCCACATAGCTTTGCAAAAGCTTTTCTGTAGTAGGCAAATAATATGACATTAGCTTTCTTAACTCCCCAGCTGTATTTGGCTCCTCCTGCAGCTTCTTAAAGATAGAAAGCACTGTTGCCTCTAGCGTATAAAGCTTGTCTGACATAGGTTCATCATCAGGAATCAAGTCGTTATAGTATCTAATTTTATTTAAGTATTCATTTCCCGATTTCAGGATTTCTTTAACATCCTCCGGTAAAGAATCATCAATAGTATAATAATCCTTTTTATACCAAGCATTAGGCTGCATTTTAGATTTATCTATAGCTTCTTCATTAGACTGCTGGCTAGCAAGCTTTGAATATTGGTCATATACATCCTGGGTAAGCATCAATGTACTATTTTGTCTATCTAACGCAGCTGTTGGAAGATAGCCTTTTTTAAGCATTGCCTTTAGATTATTTACGACTTTATTCTCGTCTTGGCCAGTTCTATCTGCCAATTCTCTTATGGTTATATACTCTCGTTGGCCTGTAATCTTTCCATATTTAGTATAATTATTAATAAGTTTTCTAGCTCGACCACCTGAAATTGTAAGACCCACACCCACTGCAAATATTATCAAGGAAAAAACAATAAAACTAATCGGCTCACTCATCGGAAATATTGAATACAAAGAAACAACTCCGCCAATAACCGTCAGGTAAATACCGAACACAAGCCTAACTACTCCAATGCCCTTATTAACGTGCTTAGAAAAATACGGTGTCTGGTTCTTGCCAAAGTTGAATTTTAATGTATCCACAAAGCCTCTAAACTCTCTGTCTAAAGAATCTGCGATCTCATTGCCAATACCATTAAGCCCCTGATTTTCATTTTGTGGACGTCCATGATTATGATTTTCAGGAGTTACATCTATAGTATTTCTAGCTTCATCTACTGCACGACGAACATCCTTGCCTAAATTTGTGAAATTACCTGAATCAACAGCACGAGATATACTTGTTAGAATATCATCTGCTACATCAATAAAATCTTCTGTTCTCATGTGATACATTATAATCAATATGTTTTAAATATTCTATGTCTTTTTGCGGGACAAGAATATGCTTGCTATATATGCAACATCAGCATCAGTAACCATGCCTACTGGCGGTAATCTGCAAGCCTATCTGAAACTCCATTTAAAAATTCTGCCATTTCAAATGGAACCTTAGTTATATCCTGGGATTCGTAAATACCTCTGCCCTTAGCCGCCTTTGATTTATCCTTGTATGCCGCATGTTCAGAAGGTACGTATAGGAAATTGATGTTCATGCCCTGTTTTAGATATTGTATGCTGGCGTTTATAAAAATTTGAAGCATGTAATCGTCAAGCTTATGAATTTTCTTGAAAGCACCAGAATAATATTTTGCAGGAAGGTTATTATCCTGATAAATGTGAAGCTGGGTTAGGCCAAGCCTTGAGGCAGCATAAATTGCAAAAAGTGCAGCCAGTTCCTCACCAGCAACATTACTTGCTCTAAAAAGCCAATCAAAATCTGTTCCCCGCTCCAACGCGTAGCGATACATAGAAATCTGCATTGTTGTAGAATTATATAAAACCACACCAAAAAGGATGCGTGTGCTCTCATAGTTAGCCCCTACTTTATCACCGCCACCGTCTACAAAGGCAATATTTTCCTCAGCCTGCAAATCTGAAAAATCATATCCATATCGGCTTTTAAGTGTCTGTACCGCTTCATTTGTGCTGATTAATTCAACATCAACAGGATTTGAAAATGCTTTCCTAAAAGCTTTAGAAATTAGGGCAACCTTGTCCATGCATTGATTCTTGATTGTTTCGTCTAAAATATTATATTTGCCACCATCTTCAACAATTACATTTTGCAGATTTTTTAAGGCATCCCCTGGAGCAACGATATCAGTTTTTGCAGTAATCGTTTTGTTAACGCTTGAAGTCGCATCAGCTCCATCCATAAAAGCTTTAGCTTCTTCCATAGAAGTAAAGCCCTTGTATATTGCACCCTTGAAGCCATCTACTTGAAGCTTGGCTTCTTCCCATGTGTTATATATTCCAGGCTTTTTTCCTACTTTTATTGCGTATACCTTTTTTGCCATTATCTCTCATTTCTCCTTCTATATTCACTTGGAAGAATTCCGTATTTATCCCTAAAAGCATTTGAAAATGCCTTCGAATTAGGGAAGCCGTTTCCTAATGCAATATCAACAATTTGCCCATTGGTTTCCTCAAGCTCACGTACTGCATGTTCTAGTCTGATGCCTAGAAGATAATCTTTGAAATTAATTCCCGCATGCTTTTGGAACATTCTAGAAAGATACGACGGCGAATAATTAAACTGTTCGGCCATGGACTCCAGGGTAAGACTATCAGCGTAATGATCCTTCATATATCTAGTTATATGGGAAAGCTTTTTTAGCTGCTTATTGCTTTTAAGTATTTCTTCATTGACGTTAAATTTGCGATATTTCGTAACCAGAATATACAACAACTCATAATACAAGCTAAGCACCTGTAGCTTGTTGGCTTCTTCGCCATTTTTGTATATTAGAAACATTTCTTGAAGCAGTGTAAAAACCCTGTGGTCAGTTTCTCTATCTCCATGGGAAAACCATATAAACTGGTCGTCTGTAAAATACTCAGCAAAGGTATCATGTGGAATTTGCAACACTACAGTTTTGTTTGGATTAGGTGCAACTATGCTATGAACCTCATTACTATTTACAATGACAAACTCCCCGCCATTCAATGGAAACTTTTTATCGTGGAGAGTAAAATCCAGCTTTCCTTCCCAGACAGCAAAAATCTCAATAGAACGATGCCAGTGCTTGGCCCTTATATAGTTTCCCTCTTGCCCTTCAAAAGAAAAAAGTTTAAATGGCAACCCCTCATCAGTCACAATAACCTCATGCTGATATTCTTTTAAATCCATACATTAAATCTCCCTAAAAAATCTTAAATCTCCATCTTCTTCATAACCGTCCCCAGAAAATCCCAGTTTTTTAAGCAGCCTTATGCTGGCGTTATTTTTAGGATCACATCTGGCTATCAAACTATTTAGCTCAAATTCCGTTTTAGCAATTTCAATTATCTTGGAGCAAACCTCATAGCCAAGGCCTTCCCTCCATCTATTTGACGCAATGGCGAACCCTAATTCTGCTTGTCCATCTCTATCACAGGTCTCTCGAATTTCAATTCCAGCTCTACCTATTAATTTACCCGTGAATCTGTCGAAAATCAACCACATTCCAAAGCCATAAAGCTTATAAATATATTCTATATAATTCTTTTCATACTCTCGTTCACTGTCATACTCAAAAAGAGGCTCCATGTAATCGGTCATACTTGGCATTGAATACAGTGAAAACAAATCATCTAAATCTTCCTCCCCATATTCTCTTATAAAGCAACGCTTCGTATATGCGATATCCAGAGGAATGCCTACACATCTTCTGTACATTTTTTCAAAGTCCTTGGCTTCCACATCCTCAGGATTGAAAATAATCTGACTACAATTCAATCTATTATTCTCAGTTTCCACGCCAACAACAGGGATAGATTTATTTACGCATTCATCAATAACAGCCTGGTCATGAGACAGAACCAGTGTTCCATCCTCATAATCAGGCTGCAAATCATTTATATTGTCTATATTTATTATTTTGCGGAGAAAATGTCTTGTAGTCACTATATGCTCCTAGGTCACATCAATTCGACAAGTCATAGTATAAATTTTGCCATTTGATTTTTTCATTCTGACAGTTAAGCTTGCAGTACCCGTGCCAGTTGATGTGATTTTTCCATTGGAATCAACTGTGAATACATTTGCATTGGAAGATTTATATGTCACAGTATACTGCTTATCAGTACTATTCAAATAATCCATGTCAATGGCAACCTGGGCTGTGCTTCCCGATTTCATTGAATATGAAGAATCATCTGGCAAATTGATGTTTCCTATATTAGTTGCGTTATTGGCATAGTTCTTTTGCGTAACTGCCTTTTGAGAGCTACTAGAGCTTGTTGTGCTACTGGTTGAGCTTGAATCTGTAGTGCTGCTTGTGTCAGTAGTGGTTGTACTTGCACTCGATGTGCTGGATGTATCCGTAGTCGTACTTGTTGATGTAGCGGTACTACTTGAAGCAGTTGTAGAGCTTGTTGTGGTGGTATCAGTGGTTGTGCTGGTATCTTCTTCCACCAAACCACCAAGATTCACATACATAGCCGGCCTTATAGCATCGCCACCATAATAATAGCCTCGCTCAATAAGCTTAGTAGAATCGTTTACAAACAAAGTCTGATTAGGATCATCATATGCATTTGTTCTAAGTGGCCAAGTGGTAAGTGTTTGTGCCTTTATCTTGTCCTTGTGCTCAGTATATTCATCTGATGATAAAAAGAAAATGTAATCCGTCGTAGTGGTCTGATTATTGTACACATCCATATACATGGAATTCTTTGTTTTGTTTGCAACATAATATGCATCCAAAGTAGTGTCATGATAAAAATTCATCAAACTGTTTTGAGCTGCATTTGCTGTCAAGGTTGTCTGTTGAATCCTTGCCTTTTCATCCTCTGTAAAGCAGTTGTTGTAAAAATATTCATTACACCAGCTTCTCCAATAGTTTTCAGCCCATCTAACGTAGCCTGCTTTACTGCCAGAGCTTCTATACATGCTGTCTATGGCTCTACGATAATTTGTTATTGTTATTGAATTTATACCCTTGCTTGCCACAATGAAGGCTGTCTTAGTGGAATCATCATAGCTTAGTATTGTCCAGCTGATAAGATTATTGTCTATACGTCCAAAGGCAACATTATCTCCCTCTGCATAAGCTGCATCCTTTGAAGATTTGCTTTTTGCCTTTGCTGAAAGGGACAAGCCCACGCAAGATACTCCTATAAACACAACCAATGTGATTGCTAATATTCTTTTTAGTCTCTTGTATAATCTTGGCATACCTTACTCCTCAAAAAACGAAAGAATCCTTTGTACTTTTATAGTAATTCTCCAGTTTTTCAAAGTCAAATAAATGCCCCATTTTTAACAAAAATATCATAGATTATTGAAAAACATCAGTTTTTCATCATGATAGCTTTGAAATCACTTCCTTTAATGTGCTTTCCAAATCTAATCCACCCTCATCAACAATGATATCCGCATACTGTTGATATAATGGAACTCTTTCCTGGTATAAGCTTTTTAAATCCTGCCCATCCTTAAGCACTACGCCTCGTCCTTTGAGACTGCCTAATCTACCATCAAGTGTATCAAAATCAAGCTTGAGATATACCACAGTTCCAATCTCCTTTAGGTGAGCCATAGCTTCTTTTCCGTATATTACACTACCACCTGTAGCTATAACTGTTTTATCGGCGCATATGCTAGCATTTACCTCATTTTCTATCTCTAGAAAGCCCTCTACTCCTTTAGAAGCTATTATCTCCTTTAAAAGGCAATTTTCACGCTTTTGAATAAGCAAATCTGCATCAACAAACTCATAGCCAAGCTGCTTTGCCAACACTACTCCCAAGGTACTTTTTCCAACTCCAGGCATGCCGATAAGTACAATATTATTTTTCATCTTGTTCTCCTCTAAAACGCAAATCATGCTGGTAACTAAATTACCAGCATGACCTTTCTTAAAATGTTAGGGGTATTTTACATTATTTAGATGAAAAGGGAAAGACTAGAGTTTTCCTTTTTTATAAAAAATTGCAAATCCTAGACCTGCTATAAGTACAACTAATGACATTCCTAGAAGTATCCAGGTTTCTGCATCTACTTCTGATAATGATTGGGTTGTCTCAGTTGTTTCTTCTGTATCGGCAACCTGTTGTTCTTCAAACATTCCCATGCCGCCTCCAGGACCTTGCATCATGCCTGTCCTGCCTGTCATGCCACCGTCCTGTGGCATTGTCATATCTTCTGAAGACTCTGGCGCTGTCATGTTTTCCGACTCCTCAGTGGTTTCTGCATTTTCAGTATTACCAGCTTCCAACTGCTGTCCCTGGTTCATCCTTCCCATGCCGCCTTCCATCTGACCCATGGCCCCCATTTGGCCCATGCCACCTGTTTGGCTGGCAGCGGTATCTCCTGCCGTAGTAACCACTTCTTCTATGGTTACAACTTCTGAATTATCACCAATTTTTATGGTATAAGAATCACCTACTGTGAGATCTGGGCTACTTATTTGTAATGACGAAAAACTATATGGCACAGTCCATGAAAGAACTGTATTTCCACTGGAGTCTTCTACCGAAACTACGGTTCCTGCCTCAGTACCAGCACTGTATGTATAAAGAATTGACGCCTGAGTAGAAGAACTATCAAATTGCTCTACCATTCCACTGCTTCCAGCTGCTATAATAGTGCCGCCTGTAACTACACAAATTGCACCATTTTCACTTGCGTAATCAATAGCATTATTCATTCCTCCATTAGTCATACTTACCAGTATGGTTCCACCTGAAATATAAATATCGCCATTAGAATCAATACCATCAGCGTCATTTCCGTTTTCATTATAAATAGTTAATGTTCCTCCACTAATGCTGATGTATGTTTCCTCTTCCTCCTCACTGTCCTCGCTTGCTTCTGTTTCATTAGAATCGGAAGCTATCTCTACTGGTGTAGTCGTATCACTAGATTCTGCCCCAGCTGCTGCACCAAAATTTGCCATACCATTGCCCATATTACCGCCCATGGCAAAGCTATCTGTACCACCATTTGCATTTAGTCCATCATCTGAAGCGTAGATTGTAATATCACCACCTACTATATCAATAATTAAAGCCTCAATACCTTCATAGCTGTTTTCTATTAATATAGTGCCGCTTTCAATATATACATTGCCATCTGAATTTATTCCATCATCTTCTACATTAATTGTGATATCGGCCTCTGCAATTTTAAGTGCATCATTTGCCTTTAAACCGTCTTCAGGTGCTGTTACAGTGATGGTTCCACCAGTGATAACCAAATCATCCTTGGAAACAATACCATGCTTGTATTCTGTATTAACGGTTAAAGTTCCACTTCCATTTATTGTTAAATCATCATGTGAAAATATAGCTCCGCTTGTGCTATCCTCTAGCGCCTCGTCAGAATATTCACTTCCTGTTGATATCGTATTTACGGAATCCTCAGCCAATGTCAAAAACACCTTATCAGCCTGATCTACTATAATTCCTGCGTCATCTTCACAATATATGTCAACGCCATCCAGCATTATCCATATTTTTGAATACTGCTCCGCATCAACCACGATACTTCCATCTGTAAGTGTTCCACTCACAACGTAGTAGCCAGTCTGGGTTATATATAGGTTTCCGTCATTAGCATATGCGCCTGTGCCAGAAACACTGATGTCATCTCCATCTAGTGTAATTACTGTTGCCTCAGAGGTATCCCAATCTCCATTCAAGTCATTTGATGTGAAATTTTCCGATGAGCTATTCGCCTCGGAATCCTCGTCGACAACAACAGTTACTCCCAGCTTTTCACCATTCATAAAAAGGACAGTTAAAACAATGGCACAAATCAAAACCACTACGCAGATGATGTCAATTTTTTTGTTAGTTGACATAACCTGTCCTCCTTATCCCATGTAATCGCCATTGTAGCTAACTAATACAGCACTCTCTACTCCTTGCATATCTGATAATTCGTTTATAAAATCTGTGTTGTCTTCTTTTAGTCTGATTTCAAGGTTCAACTCAATCTCACCTTTTCTGGCTGTTTTACTCTTTACTGCGCACTTTGTTGTCATTTCCTTTAAATATCCAACTGCATCCTTTTCAGCAGCTGCACTATCACATCTAAGTACTACAATATAAGGATTTACATTTGATTTTCTATTTGCGAAAATTGTAATAATAACACCAATTAAAATACTTCCAAATACTGCAAGAGGAATCATTCCTGCTGCTAAAACAATACCTGCTGCTATTGCCCAAAATAGAAAAGCAATATCAAGCGGTTCCTTGATTGCTGTTCTAAATCTTACGATAGATAAAGCACCGACCATACCTAATGAAAGAACCACGTTACTTGTTACTGCTAAAATAACGAAGGTTGCAATCATGGTCAAGGCAACTAATGTTACTCCAAAATTTGAGGAATACATAACGCCTGCGTATGTCTTCTTATAAATAAAGAAAATGAATAAACCAATCGCGAATGACAACGTCATTGCAATTACCATATCTAAAATTGTTACGCTTGTAACGTTCTCTAAAAAATTTGATTTAAAAATATCACTAAATGTCATAATTTTCACTCCTTCTTAATTAACCATATATTCTACATTGTGCATATTTTGAAAATGCTTGTACTCTTGTTCCTGGTATTTGCACCGCATCCCTTATTATTTCAGGAAGGTATGCATCCCATTTGACCTCCAAAATGATAGGTGCTTCGCCAGCCGGTATTGTAATACATTCTGGATTTAGAAAATCCGTTTTGTTTAATCCGGTTCTTATGTCATAGTCCAAAGTAACTCTTACATTTCCAGGTCCATATATAAATGGCTCTCTTGTGTAATCAACAATTGTTACTGGTCTCATCCCCTGATAATGCATTTTGCAATATAATTCTTGTATTAGTGAATGAGGAGAATCAATCATCCAATCAATATCTCCATCCACTATTTTTTGAGTTTCTTCTTTAGTAAGTGGGGCGCTATATTTTGTCCCCAAGCCATTCAATTTACTTTTCTTTTCCAAATGAATAAGAGATGTATCAAAATTGTAAAATCTTATGCGGAATTTTTCTCGCCTGTTCACACCGTCTACCTTTTCTCTAAGAGCCTTGTCATCTATGTTGTCAAAATAAAGACTTCTGATTAGGTACTTTCCATCAATAGTATGAGGATCTGGTGTGGCTACAGCTGACATCCTACTTCGTAAGGTCAACAGGTCTGCATAGCTTATAGCATGCTTCCATTCGTGCCGATACCGTTTTTCCATATTTCACTCCTATCTGCTTTGCACTTTTGTCTTAAATTAGGCTAAATATTAAAGCCCTTCAGTGTATGTAGCATGTCTGTAATGTGAACAAATCGGTATAGGTTTTGTGTTTTTTATGTTTCCTTGGGTTTTTATTTGATGTGATAAATAATGCTAGTCAATAGAAAAATAGAAAGCTCAGCCTAGTTACCGGTTGAGCTTTGAAAAAAATCATTTTATATTAGCAGCCTTTCTTTCCTGCTTTGTGGTCTTCAATTGAGCATGAAGATGCGCCACCATATTCCACTAGTCCTGCATCTGCTGGGTCAAGACTGATTCTGCCATCCTCGAAAAGGAAGCAAGGAATTCCAATATCTCCTATCTCCTTTGAATGATCAAATTCTGGTCTATTGTCTCTTAAATCCATAAACTCATGCATATATCTTACATGCTCGCCTATATCAATGTATTCGTATTTATCTTCTTTCCCTGCAATCTGTGGTTGAAGAAAATCACAATAAGGACATGTGTGTAATCCATAAATCTTTATCATAGTATTGGCCTCCTAAACTTATTATTTTTTTCTTTGCAAATTCATCAGCTATTTTTAATTGTGCTTTATTTTATTGTACACCATTATCGTCAATTTCAGAAACAGTCTCTATCAATTGCGTCACCGCCTCATTCAATTGAATTGCATTCTGACTTGTTATGATTGATTTACCTGTTTCTTGTTCTATCTCACGTCTCGCGTTTCCTGCAACACTGCCACCCTTTTGAGCAATCTTTTGATTTTCTTCTAACCCGCTAGGATTATGTACCTTAGTAAGCTCAGTTGTAGTAGCCTCAGCTAGCATATTAAGAGCTAATTCTAGGGTGGACATATTATCACGTAGATTTTCTTTCTTTAATCCTTTAAGATTTTTATACTGTCTAGTACTCATCCCCGACCAAGCTCTTGTCACTTCATCTGTCAAAATAGCAAATTCTCTACCCTGTTCTACACCATGGGCTTTCCATTGATCGGTAAGCTCTTTTCTAGCTCTAATAGTTTGTAATCTCTGATTAATCCAATCAGCATCATATCCCAGCCTAGAATATGTTTCTAAGGCCCTATCAATTGTTAATTCAGGGTCAATTGTCTCCTCTATCCTCTCACGCCCTACTTGAGCTAGCCACATTTTGAATGGCTCTGCTTTTTTTGATGGAATAGATTGAATAATACGGAGTAATTGTTCTGTGTTTGCTACGTCAGTATTATATCTTTTCCCATCTTTTGGAGACTTTAATTTCAGTTGGTTACAATTTGTAACCGACTGATTACCTTCATCTTTGAGACGCTTTTTAGTAACTTTCCAATAATTTTTTGCAGAATCATAATCTTTTTGTTCAGTTAACACCCCTACTACATCTACAATCGAAAAATACCATTCTTCCTCTTCTTCAACCCATGCTGTTCGAATTGGCTGATTTTCAAATAATTCTAACTTGTCTTCTGCCATTTATTATTCTCTCTTTCTATGTTTATTTTCAATTGTAGCATGCAGTTACGTCCATATATAAAGACACCGATAAGACTGTCAAAAGGATTTTGCAAACAATTCTAAAACTCTTATCTAATATTACTATAGATATAAACAAGAAAAAAGCCTCCAGACGAATCTGAAGGCTTCAACGCTGAGGCTGAGGAGGCGCGAACTTAAGCATTTTTAAAGAGACCTTTTCGGGTCTCTTTTTATTTCTCTTCTGGAGTGAAATCGCTAAAATTCATAATAGCTCCTATTCTACTTCTGCAAAGGCAATATTAAGCCTTCGGAATCTCTGCCTAATATCATTTGATTTAATATCAAATGGAATCCTCTCTTGATTTGATGCGAGACGCTTTAAATCATCATTATCACTCTGATTAATGACTTGAATAATATCATCATAATCGGCTTCTGTATAAATCAGCTGTGTTCCACTTGGAACAGTTATTTCTTTGTCACCGATCACCGTTTTCTTTTGAAGGCTTGCTTCAAAACCTGCCTTTTTTAATTCATCAATAATCTCTGAAGAATACCCAACATATGCAATAAATACATTCATTTTAAAACCCTCCGTAATCGAAATTATAACATAAAGCACACCTGATAAGGTCAATAAAGATCAATAAGATTTTTATAAAGAAAGAACCACGGAAACGTTGAATTTCCGTGGTTCTTATCGCTGAGGCTGAGGAGGCTCGAACTCCCGACAACCTGATTAAAAGTCAGGTGCTCTACCAGCTGAGCTACAACCCCATAATGATTATTAACTTATCGCCTAACATACAAAAAGGCCTAGACAAGAAACTGGGCTAGCTGGATTCGAACCAGCGAATGCCAGAATCAAAATCTGGTGCCTTACCGCTTGGCGATAGCCCA
>SVES01000026.1 GCA_015057305.1 Pseudobutyrivibrio ruminis
CTTATGATTGGTATTGCAGGAATGTTCCTTGCACCATTTGGTATGCTTATTTCTAAGTGGGCAGCACTTAAGGCATTTATCGATACAAGCTCAGTATATGTATCAACACTTATGGTACTTTTCATTTGCTTTGGTTCAGCTACAACAATGTTCTACTGGACAAAGTGGATGTCAAAGATTCTTGGGGCTTCTGGTAAGGAAAAGTCAAGAGATCTTACAAAGAAGAACGAGTACATCTCAATGTTCTTCCATGCATTCATGATGATTGCACTTATCCTTGGATTCCCATGGCTTTCAGCTAACGTGCTTAAGCCTATGTCAAATGAAATGTTTGGAACAGATGTTCAGGTTATTTCATATCAGAATATTATTATCATGATCGTATTACTTGTTGGCGTATTTGTAATTCCATTCATTAATTATTTATTGACAAAGAACACAAAGGCTAAGCAGGTTATCACATATATGGGTGGTGCTAACTGTGGTGATAACTTCAACTTCGTTTCATCAACAGGTGACCCTAAGGAGATGCACATCTCTAACTTCTATATGGAAGACATAATGGGTGAAAAGAAGTTATTCACACCGGCAATTATGATTTCAACTGTTATTATTATTGTTTATATGATTATTGTGATAGGAGGTGCATTCTAATGGAATTAAGTACACGATTAATACTTGCAGGATGTTATCTCATTTTTGCACCATTTGTAATCGGATTATTGGATGGGTTTGACCGTAAGATTTCTGCTCGTATGCAGGGCAGACGTGGTCCTTCAGTTTTACAGCCATTCTTTGACTTAAAGAAGTTGTTTGAAAAGGAATTTTTAACAGCTAACAAGGCACAGCTATTTATGATTCGTTCATATTTAGTATTTATTGCTTTGTCAGGTGTACTTTTCTTTGGCGGATTTGATATTTTGCTTGTAGTATTTTCACTTTCTACAGCAGCAATGTTCTTAATCCTGGCTTCAACATCAACTCACTCACCTTATTCTGCTCAGGGTACTCATAGAGAGCTTGTTCAGATTATGGCATGTGAGCCAATGGAATTACTTGTTGCAGTTGGTTTTTACCTTGCAACAACACCTAGCACATTTAATGTTTCAGAGATTATTTCAGGTAGCCCAATCTCAAACATAGTTTATCTTCCTGGATTCTTTGTAGGCTTTGTATTTGTCCTTACAATCAAATTCAGAAAGTCACCATTTGATATTTCTACATCTCACCATGCACATCAGGAAGTAATCAAAGGTGTTACTTCTGAAATGGTAGGTAAAGAATACGGAATGGTAACACTTGCAGAGTGGTATGAGAACGCAATCTTACTTGGCATAGTTGGATTGTTCTTCCTTAACTCAAATCCTGTATCTATTGTTGGCGCAATTATCGCTATCCTTGTTGTATGGTTCCTTGAAATCCTCATCGACAATACATCAGCAAGAGTTAAGTGGCAGCTTATGCTTAAGCTTGCTTGGGGCGTAACAATTGTAGCAGCTGGAATGAACCTCTTATTATTAGAGATTATTCGCGGCTAATGGGTGAGTAAATAATTAGGAGGAATTAAAATGAGTACAATACATAAATCACCATGGCTACTCCATTATGATGGAAGTAGCTGTAATGGATGTGATATAGAAGTTTTGGCATGTACAACACCTGTATATGATGTAGAGCGTTTTGGTGTAATCAATACAGGTAACCCAATGCATGCTGACATTTTCCTTATTACAGGTGGTATCAATTCTCAGAATGAATCAGTAGTTAAGCAGATTTACGAGCAGATGCCACAGCCAAAGGTAGTTATCGCTGTTGGTACATGCGCATGTACAGGCGGAATTTTCAAGGAATGCTACAACATCAAGGGCGGAGCAGATACAGTTATTCCAGTTGATATCTATGTTCCAGGATGTGCAGCTCGTCCAGAGTCAATCATCGACGGTGTTGTTAAGGGTGTAGCTCTCTTCAAGGAGAAGGCTGAGGCTCTTAAGGCAGCAGAAAAGTAGGAGGAAAATATGCAAGAGATTAAAAAAGATTTATATTTAATTGATAAGGCTGAGCTCCTCCAGGTTATCATGGAAAAGAAGAATGCTCTTTGGAGACTTTGCCAGATTTGCTGCTCTTTCCCTAAGGCAGAAAATCACTACGAGGTAACATATTCATTTGCTAATGGATATGACTTCGCAAACTATAGACTCATCGTAGAAAAGGATGAGGAAGTTCCTTCAATCTCTCGTGTTTACAAGTCAGCTATCTATTATGAGAACGAGATGCACGAGCTTTGGGGACTTAACGTAGAAAATATCAAGGTTGATTTACACGACAAGCTTTATCGTATCGATGTAGAGACACCATTTATTGAAAAGGAGGACAAGTAGCATGGGAAAAAGAAGTATAGTACCTTACGGCCCACAGCACCCTGTTCTTCCAGAGCCTATTCATCTTGATTTAGTTTTGGAGGACGAGAAGGTTTTAGCTGCTATTCCTTCTATTGGATTTATTCACAGAGGTCTTGAGAGCCTTACAAGCAAGAAGGATTTTAACGAGATGGTATACGTTGCAGAGCGTATCTGCGGTATCTGCTCATTCATGCATGGTATGGGCTACTGTATGGCATTGGAGGATATCATGAACGTAGAGGTTCCTCGTCGTGCAGATTATCTTCGTACAATCTGGGCAGAGATGAGCCGTCTTCACAGCCACTTATTATGGTTAGGATTACTTGCTGATGGATTCGGATTCGAGTCACTTTTCATGCATTCATGGAGACTTCGTGAGAACATTCTTGATATGTTTGAGGCATCAACAGGTGGACGTGTTATCTTCTCTGTAAACACAATCGGTGGTGTACTTAAGGATATGCCAAACGATATGCTTAAGGATTTCGTTAAGAAGCTTGACGATATGGAAAAGGAAATTCGTGAGACAACAAGCATCTTCCTTAACGATTACACAGTAAAGAGTCGTCTTGTAGATGTTGGTATCATCACTGGCGAGGATGCTATCCGTCGTGGTGCTGTAGGCCCTATGATGAGAGCTTCTGGTATCAACGTTGATATGAGAAAGAACGGCTATGCAGCATATAACGATATTGATTTCGATGTTATTACTTCTAACAACTGCGATTCATACGCTCGTTGTGAAGTACGTATTGGAGAGCTTTTCCAGTCTATCGATATCATTAGACAGTGTGTTGCTAAGATTCCTGATACTGAAATTAATACAAAGGTTACTGGCATGCCAAACGGTGAGTCATTCATCCGTGTAGAGCAGCCACGTGGTGAGGCATTCTATCATGTACGTGCCAACGGCACTAAGTTCTTGGATAGATTCAGAGTCCGCACACCTACATTTGCTAACATCCCAGCACTTACACAGACCTTGCAGGGATGCCAGTACGGTGACGTGCCACTTCTCGTACTCACCATCGATCCATGTATTAGCTGTACAGAGAGATAGTATAAATAGCTGATAGCTCACAAAAATTAATGACTTCTTGTGGGCTACTTAAGGAAAAAGCCCACAAGAACTTGGCTTCGCCAAGCAATATTTTCTTTCAGAAAATTTTGGTCTATGTCCGGTTCTTGTTTTTCTGATGAAAAACAAAAACCTATGCTATTTTTTGAGAGTATAGCGAAAGCGATGAAAAAAATAGTATGAATGTTTGTGAGCGTAATCAGCGAGATATAACATTTGGAAGGAGTTAAAAATGGGACAATTTTTACCATTTACTAAACAAGTTTTGAAGAACCTCTTCTCTGAGCCTGCTACTACTCAGTATCCTTTTGTACCAAAAGAGTATCCAGAGCGCACAAGAGGTCATGTGGATATTAACAAGGATCAGTGCATCCTTTGTGGAATGTGTATGCGTAGCTGCCCTCCAGGGGCAATCACAGTTGACAGAGCAGGAAAGACCTGGTCTATCAACCGCTTCGACTGCATACAGTGTGGCTACTGCGTAGAGAAGTGCCCAAAGAAGTGCTTATCTATCACACCAGGCTATCAGGAGCCAGGCCCTGAGAAGTTCAACTACTCAGTGGATGTTCCTTATGAGCCACCAAAGCCAGCTGCTAAGCCAGCAGCAAATGTGGCTAAGCCACAAGCGTAAATAATGAATTGCGGAGCCAGCATGGGGATATCCCCAGCTGGCTCTTTTTTAAGAGTTATTTTAGTCAGGCTGTCACAATAGCAATGGATTTTATAGGATTTTAAGCAGCCCAGTGACAGAAATATGCTTGGTTATGTTAACAATTGTTTTCACTGTCACAAAATCAACGGGAATAATAGATTCTTATGTTACCTTGTGACAGAAAAAACCACTATTTTAGATATTAATGTTAAATACTGTCACAACGTAATGAATATAAGGCATTTCCAGGGAATATTGTGACAGTATTTTGTTGAAAGAACCATAAGCGGGATTATTACTGTCACAAGCAAATGGAAACATCAAAGAAATCCATCTATCATGTGACAGTGATATTAAATTTATAAAGAAAATTATTACTTTTAATCCAAATGAAAGAGCTTTATTGTTTCTTCAGCGTCAAAAATAGAAAAAGGATTCTTAGAGGATTCATATGATACGATTAAATTCTCACCAATTATAATGTCATTTAATTGATATGTTCGCAATTTAGAAAATGCAGCTCCAGAGTAGGCATCATCATCCATCATTCCAAGATGCTCCCAATAAATCAATTTATTTGTATAAGGATGAAGAATAGTAAAATCAGGATAAAATAAGTGATTTCCTATTTGCAGTTCACATTCATAGCGAAATGGCAGATTAATATTTGTTAAAGCCATATCGATGAATACTTCCGATTTTGATCTTACATAGTGACCTGAGGGACACCTAAATATAAGCTTTTCTTTATGGGCGGGATTTTGATTAAATGGTTCACTAAGCCATAAAGAAATATCTTTACTAGTTACTGAATTATTTCTATTGAGAAGTTTGATATATTTTTCATTTAAAATGAATTTATTTAATTCATTTGTAGCATACTCTAGCTCGATAGAAGCTGCTGAGAGGGATTCAATTTTTGCAAGAATAATCTCTTTCTTTAGAGATAAGTATTGTTTGTAAGCGAGATTCTGAGCTAATTCTAGGTTAGCCTTTGGTATGTATTCTCTTTTGTTATTATTGATATAGAACCACCTGTCCCATCTGCCATTTTTATAAACTTCTAAACGTCCCGCAGGAAGTTCTGATAATTCTGCGTTAATTGATTCTAACTGGTTTTCTAGTGTGTGTATTAAATTCATAATATTTTTGGGAATAAAAACAACGAAATTACAATATAAGGAAAATAGGCTTAAATAGTATCATCAAATATATTAATTGTCAAATTAGATGACCTTTGAGAACATTATTTATAACTTGAGCTTTAAACCATTGAAAAACAAAATTCTACATTAATCTTGGAAAGAAAGTGATAAAATGAATAAAGCAATTATTTAAGACAGGGAAAATAATACATGATAAAGAAATTTGTTGTCAAAGGTTTAGTCCAGGGAATAGGCTATAGACCTTGGGTGGCTAGACTGGCAGAGGAATTGAATATAAGCGGCTGGGTGAGAAACAGTGGTGGAATTGTTACAGTGCTTGCATGTGGCAATGAAACTCAGCTTTGTGAAATGAGAGATAGGCTTAGCAAGGATGTACCTGAGGGTGGCTTTGTATTATCAGTAGAGGAAGAAATAATTCCCGAGGAAAAGAGTGACTTTTTTAATGAGTTTAAAATCATTGAATCTGATAAGGATGAAGCGGAAAATCTTCCTTTAATCCCAGCAGACCTTTGTACCTGTGAAAAGTGTAAAAGGGAATTGTTTGACAAGACAAATAGGAGATACTTACATCCATTTATAAGCTGTACTGTTTGCGGACCAAGATATTCCATTATAGAAAAGCTTCCTTATGATAGAGACACAATTACAATGGCAGATTTTGAATTGTGCCCGGATTGTAAAGGGGAATATATAGCGAAAGCCGATAGAAGACGGCATGCACAAACTATTGCATGCAAAAAATGTGGCCCAAGTCTTGAATTTAAAGGGATTAATGAAAATGCAAGAAATCTTGCAAAAAATCCAGTTCACAGAAAGTTCACAAGTGAATTTTTGGAAAATTTAGAGAATGAAGTGCCGGAGCTGGCAAATGCTACTAAAATTGTCGGCGACGGGGGTATTTTGGCAGTTAAAGATATAGGTGGATATCATTTAGTATGTAATCCTTTTGATGGGGAAGCAGTTTCAAAGCTTAGACTGTTAAAGCATCGTGAGGCCAAAGCCTTTGCAGTAATGTTTTTTGATATAGACGAAGCTAATAAATACTGCCGCATAAACGAAAAAGAAGCCGAGCTGTTAAAAAGCTCAGCGAGACCAATTGTGTTGGTTGAGCAAAAAAGAGATGCTTCTATTCAAAATTTCTCTGAAAATGTATGTCTCAGCAGCCCTTATATTGGTGCAATGTTACCCTCAAACCCAGTGCAGCTGATGCTAACAAAGGCTCTGGGGCCACTAATTATGACAAGTGGAAATGCCAGTGGAGATGTTTTGGAAACTGATGATGAAAAAATGCAGCACTGGTTGACTGAAAGAGCAAATGCCCCTGAAATGCAGGATGTGGCTATAGCTATGCTTTCTAATAACAGAAGAATTCTAAGACCAATGGACGATTCTGTAATGAAGGTAGTTAAAGGGCGTATCCAGTTTATCAGACGAGGCAGAGGTCATGTGCCAGCGCCAATTACAGTAGACATTGATGGAGAAATTTTTGCTGCGGGAGGCGATTTAAAGTCTACATTTTGCTATGTGAAAGATAAAAATGCATATGTAAGTCAGCATCTGGGAGATATGGAGTCAGTTGCCTGTCAGGATTTTTATCGCAAAGAGCAAGGGGCTATGAAAGACATTTTTGGCTTAAAACCGCAATTGTTGGCGGTGGACAAGCACCCAGGTTACTTTAGTAAAAAAGCGGGAATGGATTTTTGGAATGGCAAAAATGATACCAGCTTTGAAATTCAGCATCATAAAGCCCATGTTGCATCAGTGATAGCAGAACACAGGCTGAAGGGTGCGGTGCTTGGGTTTGCTTTTGATGGAACAGGCTACGGAGATGACGGCTCTATTTGGGGAAGTGAGGCATTCCTTTGGAATGGAAAATCCCAGATGGAGAGAGTAGCCCATTTACTGCCAGTAAAGCTAATAGGTGGCGATGAAGGGGCGAAAAACTGCGATACTATTTTAGCAGGTATGGCATATGCATATAGGCTTGATGGGGACATAGAAAAATTATGCATTAAATGGGAAAATGAGCCAAATGCACAGGAGAATTTCATAAATAATTACAAATTAATTGCGGCAGCTCTTGATAATAATATTAATGCTGTTACATCTACATCAATGGGCAGATTGTTTGACGCAGTGGCAGCATTACTAGACATATGCCATTACAATACCTACGAGGGGCAGGCCCCTGTGGAGCTTGAAAATATTGCAGCCACAGCAAATAAGGCATATCCGCTTCATATTTCATATGCTGGGAGCACTGGCCAAATGCTAAAGGATATGACAAATGCCATATTTGCTGGAGTGGATAAAGCTGAACTGGCTCGAGGATTTATTATTGCAGTATCTGATTATATTGTAAATATTGCAAATGATTATCAATCCAGATTAGATGTTAATTGCCAGATAGTTCTTTCAGGCGGTACATTCTTAAACAAAATTTTATTAGAAGATGTTATAACAAAACTAGAAAAAGAAGGCTTTAATGTATTTATAGCTGAGCAACTGCCACCAGGGGATGGGGGCTTATGCTTAGGGCAAGCATATTTGGCAAGTCATTGCTACAAGGAAAATGCACATGCCCTAACAAAATAGTGGTATTTGTGATAAAATAAATTGATAATTGAATTAATAGAGGTAGTAATATGTGTGTTGCAATACCAGGATTGGTTAAGAAATTAAAAGATGGCAAGGTCACTGTAGATTTCAACGGCAATGAAGTGGAAGCTTACGCTGGTCTTGTTAATGTAAAGGAAGGGGATTACGCTCTTGTTCATGCAGGCTGTGTAATTCAAACCTTGAAGAAGGATGAAGCAGAAGAAATCATAGAGCTTATGGGAGGCCTTGAGGGCTAATGGAATTCTCAGAGGTTGTAGATTTTTTAAGAAAATATGATGGAAGACCAGTTCGTCTTATGGAAGTATGTGGCAGTCACACCCACGCAATTGCAAAGCATGGAATTAGAGATATACTTTCACCAAAGATTGAACTACTTTCAGGCCCTGGGTGTCCAGTGTGCGTGACACCTACGGCATATATAGATAAGCTAATTGAGCTTAGCCTAGAGCCAGACACCACGGTGGCAACCTTTGGGGACTTGCTTAGAGTGCCAGGCTCAAAGGAAAGCTTGAATGAAGCTAAAGGACGTGGTGCATCAGTTGAAATGGTATATTCTCCAATGGATGTGCTAGGCTTGGCAAAGGCTAATCCAGATAAAAAATACGTGTTTGCTGCTGTAGGTTTTGAAACAACAGCTCCTGTCTATACATTGCTTTTGGACAATGTGATAGCACAGAAGCTAGACAATATTCGCATCCTTACAGCCTTAAAAACAATGCCAGGGGCGATTTCATATTTGTGTGACAATGGGGCAGCAATTGATGGATTTATAGCGCCAGGTCATGTAAGCGCGGTGACAGGAGCAGATTATTTTAACAACTTGGCTGATAAATATCACATTCCATTTGCAGTGTCAGGCTTCGGCGCCAAGGAGCTTGTTATCGCAATTTATGGCTTGGTTCAGATGATAATTAAGAATCAGCCGCAGGTTAAGAACTATTACACATCTGTGGTAGATAGTGGACAAAATGACATTATTGTCAATCAACTAAATAAGTATTTTCAGCCAGCAGATGTTGTGTGGAGAGGAATGGGCGTAATTCCTGCCTCAGGACTATTACTAAAGGACGAATATAATGCCTTTGATGCAGGCAGCCAGGGGCTGGATGAGGATAACAAGCGAAATAAGGCTTGCCGCTGCGGAGATATTCTTATGGGCAAGGCAAAGCCTTCAGACTGCCCACTATTTGGCAAAGTGTGTACCCCAATGTCTCCCGAGGGAGCCTGCATGGTATCCGAAGAAGGCAGCTGCTTCAACGCATACTTGGTTAGACGTTGATTGGTTTGCGTGAGCATGAGAAAATTTAAATGAGCAATCAATAGATAACAAGCTATTATAATTTTGACTGAGACATGTAGTCGAAGGAAAAATTCATAATGCTTGTTAGCGTAATTGATTGCGGATTAGGAATTATTATGGAAAAGATTATTATGGAGCACGGCTCAGGCGGCCGTGCAACAGGCGAATTAATTAGAGAAATATTTGAGTCTCAATTCAATAGCGACGTGTTGTCTGAGATGGAAGATGCAGCAGTAGTACCAGGAAATGGAACCATAGCCATGACAACAGATAGTTTTGTTGTCACCCCCTTGGAATTCCCAGGCGGGGATATAGGTCGCCTATGCATCTGTGGCACAGTAAATGATTTGTGTATGCGTGGAGCGATACCTAAATATATAACTTGTGGCTTTATCCTAGAGGAGGGGGCAGATGTAGAAACCCTTCGCAGAATAGTTAAATCAATGGCAGAAACAGCAACAGAAGCAGGTGTAAAAATTGTTGCAGGAGATACCAAAGTCATTGAGGGGAATGGTGGCATTTATGTAAATACAGCAGGAGTTGGCTTTGTACCAGCAGGGGTTGATATAAAAGCTAAAAATGCAAAAGCTGGAGATGTAATCATTGTCTCAGGAAATGTTGGAGACCATCATGCCACTGTTTTAAGTCAGAGAATGGGAATAAAAAATAGTATCGTCAGTGATAATGCCCCTTTGCAGGAAATGGTAGGAAAGCTTGTTGAAAACAAAATTCCAGTGCACGTTTTGCGAGATGTCACTCGCGGTGGCTTGGCAACAGTTTTAAAGGAGTTGGCCTTGGCATCAGGCTTGTGCTTTGATATTCATCAGGACAAATTGCCGGTTGATCCACAGGTTCAGTCCTTTGCAGGGTTACTGGGATTGGACCCACTGTACATGGGCAATGAAGGAAAGCTGGTTGCAATAGTTCCAAAGGAATTTGCCCCACAGGCAGTGGAAATAATCAGAAACTGTAAGTATGGTGAAAATGCATGTATGATAGGCGTTGTCAACACCCCAGAAAGCGAAGCTGAGACAGGGGCGCTAATTATGAAGACAGAAATAGGTGGACGCCGCTTCCTTGATATTCTTCAAGGAGAAGGTCTTCCAAGAATCTGTTAGCAAACATTCAGACAATCAACATACATTTAACAAAACTTTCATAGTTTGTCTTCAGGTTCTTATGCTATAATAAACCTACATCATCCATAAAGATTATCCGTAAGGAGGATGCACTTTGGGAAAGACAGTACTTATAGTCGACGACTCCAGATTTATGAGAGCTGTTGTCAGAGGTGAAGTAGAAAAAAATGGCTGTACTGTAGTTGCAGAAGCAGATTGTAGCGATGGTGCAGTTGAAAAATACAAAGAGTTCAAGCCAGATATTGTCACAATGGATATTACAATGACAGTTGACGGGCATACTATTGGTAGAAGTTCAAATGGTATTGATGCAATTAAGCAGATTATGGAAATAGATCCAAACGCCAAAATCTTAGTTGTTAGTGCCATGGGACAAAAGTGTTATGTAATAGAAGCTATTGAGGCTGGGGCTAAGGACTTTGTTATTAAACCTTTTGATGAAGCAAGATTTGCGGAGGCGTTGGCCCATTTTACATGAAAACAGAATATTGATTAAAATCCAGTTGCATTTGCAACTGGATTTTTTATTGTGAAAAACACCCCTATAGGAAACTAATTGTGCACAATCAGTACGGAATGCGGATAAAATGATGAAATGAGACAAAGAAAAAAGACCGAACCAACGGTCTTTTTGAGGGGAGTATAAATAATTAATAAGGGTGCGCTTAGGAAACTCCTAAACACGGTTTGATTATATAATAGAATAATTGACAATGCAACAAGTATTTAAAATTTTTTATCATTAACTTTAACTAGCCCATCTGAGGAATATATACTTTTGGAATTCCAAAGAATCCATTCTTCATATCCAGCATCATAAACAGCCTGGATTTCCTTTCTGATAGCAGTGCCATCATATTCAATGTAACCATCAACCCAAGTGGCATCAAAGGCTTGAAGCCAAGGGCGTATTACAGCTACTTCATCGGAATCTAGACTGGATAAAATATTTTTAGAATAGGACAAGGCTTCATAAATTGTCTCGTAAGGCGCAGCATCAGGAATTTCTAAGCCAAATTCCCCGGAAGCATAATGAGATGGATAAATCATAGGGCACAGCACATCAAGGGTGCTTGCAAAGGTCTGGTAGTCCTGTCCCACATGCTCTGCATCTATTTGACTGTGAATGATTGTGCCAAATACATCAGCTGTAACTGGAACCCCCATTTCGTGCATGGAAGCGCAGATTTGGTTTATAAAGGTGTTTATATATTCCTGGCGATTTGTGTCATCTATGACTGTGCCATAATTAGCCTGCTCGGCGTTGGTGCCAACAGGAAAACGCACGTAATCCAATTGAATCTCATCAAAGCCAAGCTCAGCGCAGCTTTCGCAAATGCTTATTATGTAATCCCACACTTCCTGCCGGCAAGGATTTACCCAGGCATTGCCATACAAATCAGTTACAGGCTCACCTGCGTATGTGCAAAGTCCCAATTCAGGCTTTGCGGAAGCCAAGATTGGGTCCTTGAAGCAAGGAACCCTTGCTATAACGTAGATGTTATTGTCCTTTAATTGCTTTAATAGAGCATTTATATCCTTGATGTAGGGGATGCACGCCCCAATTTCTAGGGCATAAGCATTGTTCATTTCAAAGGAAATGTTTCCGTTATCGTCTTTTACATCCAATACTATGGTGTTGAGTTCGGTTTCATTAACTAAATTAATAATTTCATCCATGCGCTGGGTTCCAGCAGTGGGCCCTGTGACATAAATTCCACGAACCTTCGTGTGATTATTTTTCCAGGTCAAAGGATCAAAGGTATCATCTTCTTGAATGGAGCTGATTTCTTCTATATCTTCAGATATTTCAGGTTGGGATGAGGCAAAAAAGAAGCAAAAGAATATTAAAAGTAATACCAATAAAAGTGATTGTAATTTTTTCATAAAAACTCCCGTAAAAATTTATTGCTTTTACCATGATACAACAAATTGATTGTGGAATGAAGTGTAGAAAAAAGCTATAATATATGGTAAAAAGAGAACAATATGGATAAAAATAGGCAATAGAAAGAATTAGATGAATACAAAGATTTACACAATTAGCTGTCCATGCCATTTTGGGCTGGAAGCACCATTAAAAAGAGAAATATACGACATGGGCTATGATGTTACGGAGGTAACAGACGGCCGTGTTACATTTACCGGGGATGCAGAGGCAATTTGCAGAGCAAATATACATCTTCGTTGCGCCGAGCGTATTTTAGTGGAGGTAGGCAGATTTCATGCAACTACCTTTGAGGAGTTATTCCAGGGAATAAAGGCCTTGCCATGGGAGGAGTACATTCCTAAGGATGGCAAGTTTTGGGTTACCAAGGCTACATCTGTAAAGAGCAAGCTTTTTTCCCTAACTGATATACAGTCCATTGCAAAAAAGGCAATGGTTGAAAGAATGAAGTCCTACTATGATTTGAATTGGTTCGAGGAATCGGGAGCGGAATATCCTGTTAGAATTTTCCTGTTAAAGGATGACGTGGTGGTTACCCTTGATTCTACAGGTACTCCACTTCACAAAAGGGGATATCGTACCTATACCAGCAAGGCGCCTTTGTCAGAGACAATGGCTGCTGCCCTTATCCAGCTGACACCATGGCATCCAGACAGAATACTTGTGGATCCTTTCTGCGGTTCAGGAACCTTTCTTATTGAGGCGGCTATGATTGCCTGCAACATTGCACCTGGACTTAACAGAGATTTTACTTCAATGGATTGGGACAACATCATCCCAGCCAAGACCTGGAAGGACTGCTTTGATGAAGCCAGGTCTGAGGTTAATACAGATATCCAATGTGATTTGCAAGGCTTTGATATAGATCCAGAGATGGTAAAAATTGCCAGACTTAATGCAAAGCAGGCTGGGGTAGACCATCTGATACATTTTCAGGTTAGAGATGTGGCGGATTTGCACCATCCTAAAAAGTATGGCTTTGTTCTCACAAATCCCCCATATGGTGAAAGACTGGAGGAAAAGAAGGATTTGCCAGAGCTTTACCGCAAGCTTGGGGAGGCTTTTAAGGGTCTAGACAGCTGGTCTATGTATGTTATCACCAGCTATGAGGATGCGCCAAAGGCTATCGGAAGAAAAGCGGATAAGAACCGCAAAATATACAATGGAATGATTAAAACTTATTTTTATCAATTTTTGGGTCCAAAGCCAAAGAAGAAGGGCTAATAAATGAAATTTTCCAAGAGATATTTAGCATTTATTTTAATAATTGCTTTTGTTTTAGTTTGGAAATTGAATAATTGGAATGACAGATATGCCGCAGTGGAGACATTTCGTGGCGCTACGCTAAATGAGGATGTATTATACCCACTAATGTCAAAGAATCTTAACGATTCTAATCAGCTGCAGGTATACATTAACGGAGAGCTATACTCGGCGTCTCAGGCAGATACTATTTTAAATGAGAGCTTGAATCCAGTAGGCTCCCTGGAGTTTGTGCGCTCAGCACTAAAGGGCTCAGCTTTTATGAGCAGCGATAGAAGTGCTGTGATTCAAATAACCAACGACATTTTTGAATTTGTGGAAGGCAGTGAATCAGCAACTGAGAATGGGGAGGAAATTCAACTGTCAATAAAGCCATCTATCTACTTAGGTGAGCTTTACATTGGCCTGGAGGATTTATGTCAGGTGTTTGGCTATGAGTACAACTATAACAAAGCCAATTACACCGTAACAATTGACTATGAAAACACACCAACCTTACCGTCCAAGTACGACCTTCGAGAGGTAAATAGAGTCAGTGAAATAAGAAATCAAGGTTCCACAGCTACCTGCTGGGCTTGTGCTTCGTTGGAGGCATTGGAGTCATCACTGCTTCCAGCAAACAAGTATATTTTTTCTGTGGACTCAATGATTAACGATAACAGCTTCGGTCTTGATGAATCTGCCGGAGGAAAATATACTATGGCCCTTGCATATCTTTTGTCTTGGCAGGGTCCAAAGCTGGAGGAAGATGCTGAGAATCAGGATATTGCTGTCCATCTTCAGGAAGCGCATTTTTATGATTCGGAAAATTTGGACGAAATAAAAATGGCAGTATATCAGTATGGTGGAGTTTCATCATCTATATATGCAAGCGTGTCTACATCAAATCTTACAAATTCCAGCAGTTATAATAGGGCAACTAATTCCTACTGCTATGTTGGAAATTCTAAGCCTAATCATGATGTGGTAATAATTGGCTGGGACGATTCATATCCAGCTAGCAAGTTTAGTGAGACAGTTCCTGGAAATGGAGCTTTTATATGCCAGAATAGCTGGGGCACAGGCTTTGGTGATGATGGAGTATTTTACATTTCCTACTATGATTCAAATATAGGAAATCAGGCGGTTTCTTATGTAAAGGTGGATACTAACAATACCTATAGCTATATTTACCAGAGCGATTTGTGCGGCTGGGTTGGACAGATTGGCTATAACAAGGAATGGGCATACGGGGCAAATACCTTTGTGGCAGATAGCGACCAACAGATTGAAGCTGCTGGATTTTATGCTCTTGGGGAAAATACAAGCTATCAAATATATTTTGTTTCAAATTATGAAAACACCAGCACTTTATCAGAAAAGGAGCTGGTTGCTTCTGGTACAGTCAGCCAAAAGGGCTACTATACAATCAAGTTTAATTTGGCCAAGCCTGTTAAGGCAGGAGAAAGCTTTGCCATTGTTTTATATGTAAATACACCAGACACCAAGAGACCATTAGCTGTAGAATATGCAACAGATAAAATGACAGAGGCGGTAGATATCACTGATGGAAAGGGCTTCATCAGCAATAACGGTTTGGATTGGGAAAATGTTGAAGATACAGTAAGCTCAAATCTATGTATAAAGGCTTATGCAAATAATGTTATGGAGGTATTTGATACTGACACGGGAGATAGTGTTGAATATCAGTAAATGAGATGGAACGAAAGGTAATGGGCGCCTTTACGGCAATTATTTTAGTGGTAGTCATATGTGTGGGCTGCCTCCTTATTTATGTGCCAAATATGCACATAATTGCGCTTAGGATAGAGGATAGCAAAACCGAAGGCGGCAGAATATCTGTAATGGATATGCTTCGGGCCAGCTCTGAAGAGCTGGAGGGGGAGCCGGCAGACACCAGAGAATCAGTGCTAAAAGGGCATCAGATAAGGCTGGCACTGCCACCTAATGTAACAAGCGCCAGCGTGGATATTGAAAACATTTATGTTGAAAGAACTGTTGTAATCACCATAAATGGAATTGGTAAGGATTATTTTAGTAATTATCCCCTTAGAGGAGAATCAAATCATATCGAAGATATAACCTATGATAGCGAAAATCTTGTGGGTGTTATTGAAATAACAATGGATGATGTGCTGGAGGTCCAGATGTCATCCGAGGGAGAATATATCTATTTCGATTTTGTAGATCCCCATGATATTTATGATTATATTGTGGTTGTTGATGCAGGTCACGGGGGCAATGTGCCTGGAGCCACCAAGCTTGGCGTATATGAGAAGGACCTAAATCTTGCAACGGTTCTTGAATTGAAAAGACTATTTGATGCTTGTGACAAGAATATTGGCGTCTACTATACAAGGACTAATGACACCAATCCATCCTTTGAAAATAGAGTTGGTCTTGCCAACGATTCGGATGCTGATTTGTTTTTGTCTGTGCATAATAATTCTACTGCCTCCGGGCGAATGTCTTCTATTAATGGAAGCGAGGTTATGTACGAGGGTGGGGATGCTACAGGAGAATCGAAAAAATTTGCCACCATGTGTCTTAACCACCTGCTGGAGGAATTGGGCTCCAAGTCCAAGGGAACAGTAGTTGGAGACGAGGTATATATCATTAGAATGTCTGAGTCACCAGTAGCCCTTGTTGAAATCGGCTTTATGACAAATCAGAAGGAGCTGGAGGCTTTGCAGGATAAAGAATATCAAAGAAAGGCTGCACAGGCATTGTATGATGCTGTGCTGGAGTATTTAGATGAAAAATAAGATCATTTTTGCCACGGGAAACGCTAATAAAATGCGAGAAATTCGCGAGATTTTGGGAGAAGAATATTTCGAAATTAAATCCATGAAGGAAGCAGGAATAGATTGTGACATTGTGGAGGACGGCAAGACCTTTGAGGAAAATTCTCTTATAAAGGCCAAGGCAGTAGCTCAGTTTGCAAAGGATGCCATAGTTTTGGCTGATGATAGCGGCCTGGAGGTTGATGCCTTAAACAAGGAGCCAGGAGTTTATTCTGCAAGATACATGGGTGAGGATACTTCCTACGATATAAAAAATGCAAATATTATAGAGCGCCTGGAAGGGGTTGCAAAAGAGGATAGAAGTGCCAGATTCGTATGTGCCATTTCAGCAGTATTTCCAGATGGTCATGAGACTTGTGTAAGAGGAGAAATCGAGGGCTATATTGGTTATGAGCCTATGGGTGAAAATGGATTTGGCTATGACCCTATTTTTTATCTTTGGGACAAGGATGTGAGCACTGCAAGCATTTCCCCAGAGGAAAAAAATGCAATTAGCCACAGGGGAAAAGCCCTTAGAATGATAAAGGAAGAAATTTTTAAGCATGAAAATATTGGTTGTTAGTGATACTCATGGTAAAACGGAAAATTTAAGAGATGTTATACACTATGAACGGCCAGATAGAATATATCACCTTGGGGATGGACAGGGTGTGGAAGATAATATTTGGATGATGACAGATGCACCGGTGGAATGTGTCTGCGGCAACTGCGATTGGGGTACCAATTTGCCTGGCGAGGTAGTGCTGGAGGTTGGAAAGCATGTGATAATGCTTACACACGGTCACTATTATGGCGTTAATTATGGCTATTCAAAGATAGCAGAGGCAGCACATCAAAAGGGCTGTGACATAGTTTTATATGGTCATACCCACGTTCCAACCATAGATCATTATGAGGATTTGATAATAGCAAATCCTGGAAGTATAGCTTATCCACGTCAAGCTAGCAGAGAACACACTTATATGACAATTTTGTTAGATAATGAAGGTGAGATAAAAATGGACTTACATTCATTAGAGGAAATAGACAGAAAGCATGGAAATTAAAATTGTAATATGTGGTCTCGAACCAAAAAAGGAGTACACTCTTAAAACTGATGGACCAATCAGCTTTGTTGATGCTATGCAGCAGCTGGGGCTTAATTTTTATCGCCCATGTGGTGGAATAGGCAGATGTCTAAGCTGCAGCATTAAGTTTGTATATGGCATGCCACCAATGAGTTCCTACGACGAGCGTGCACTTGATTTTTCCGAGATGAGAGCTGGCTGGCGATTAGGCTGTAAATGTACTATTACCAGAGATTGTAAGATAGAAGTTCCAGCAGCCCTGGCAACGGAAATCACATCTGTTATTGCTCAGGAGGCTCCTGAGGATGAGGAGTTAAACAAAAAAAATATCGGTATAGCGGTAGATATTGGCACCACAACACTTGCTACGGCAGTGGTGGATTTGGATACAGGCAAAATCCTAAGACAAAGGAATTGCACTAATTCCCAGCTAAAATTTGGGGCAGATGTGATAAGCCGAGTAAAAGCATCCATGGATGGCCATAGTAAAGAGCTGATGGATTGTGTCCGAAAGGATTTGTCTGATTTAGGAAAAGAACTGCTTGGCCCTGATTTTTTGATGCATAAATATGTTTTCAGCGGAAATACGGTTATGACCCATTTGCTGCTGGGGCTCACTGTAGATGGGCTAGCACAGTATCCATTTGTCCCTTACACACTTGATAGTGTGAGCTTTGTGGAAAAAGGCAGGAATATTTATTTCATGCCGGGGATAAGTGCCTTTGTGGGAGGAGATATTGTTGCTGGACTTTATTTCCTCAAAAAAAGGCTTTTGGCAGCTGGAAATGCTAATGATACATTTTTGCTGGTGGATATGGGCACCAATGCCGAGATTGTATTGTTTGACGGAGAAAATTACTATTGCACATCAGCCTCTGCAGGGCCTGCTTTAGAGGGGGCCAGCCTTAGCTGTGGTGTGGCATCTGTGCGAGGGGCCATTAATCACCTAAGTATAGATAATGGCAGATGCACTTATACCACAATAGGTGGAGAAGCACCCATTGGATTGTGCGGCAGTGGAGTCATTGATTTGATTCATCAGCTGAAAAGAAATGAGCTAATCGATTCTGGCGGTCTGCTTGTAGAAGAATATTTAGAGGAGGGATATCCTGTGGCAGATAATATCAAAATTACTGCTGAGGATATACAACAGGTGCTACTTGCCAAGTCCGCAATATATTCGGCCATTACACTTTTAGTTAAAGAGGCAAATATGAGCTTTGATGACATAAACCATTTGTATGTGTCAGGAGGCTTGGGGGCTTCTATCGGTGTGTGGGCAGCTGCAGGCATTGGAATATTTCCGAAGGAGCTATTGCCTAAGTTTGAGGCAGTTGGCAACACATCCTTAAGAGGTGCCATAAAATATGTGATGGATAGTGATGAGACGGTACTTGAAGATATTAAGGCAAAATCAAAGGTTGTCATATTAAATGACAACCCTGAATTTGAAAAAATATTCTTAGAAAATCTATATTTGTAAAACTATTTAGCGTAGTTTATAAGGAGCTTGAAAGTATTTTCGGCTCCTTTTTTATGTGAGCGCTCATAGCCGTGGCTGGCGTATACTCCAGCACCAATAAGACCGTGGCGAACATCATAGCCAGCATGTAATGCCGCATCAGCGTCAGAACCATAATGAGGGTAAACATCTACGGCAAAATCAATATCATTCTCTTTTGCGGTATTTATCAATGCAGAAACAACATCATAATTGTAAGGACCACTGGAATCCTTTGCACAGATGCTCACCTGAGTTTCCTTGCAGTCCAGACCATCGCCGATACAGCCCATATCAACAGATAATATTTCTGTTACACCAGCAGGGACAGTACCGCAGGCACCGTGACCAACCTCCTCATAAACGGTAATATGGTGATAAACCTTTCGTGAAGGAGTGATGCCCATTTCAGCAATATATTTTGCCTGACCTAGAAGGATTCCAACAGAAAGCTTGTCGTCCAAAAAACGGCTTTTGATGTAGCCTGATTTGGTAACTCTGGTGCGAGGCTCAAAAGCTACAATATCGCCAATCATAATACCTAGTGCTTTTGTATCATCTGCACTGGCTACTTCTTCATCAAGGACAACCTCCATGCCCTTGAATTCGCGAGTCTTGGTTGAATAGTCGTCGTTAACGTGTACAGATGCGTCATTAAGCTGGAAAGTACCCTCGAAAACTTTGCCATCTCTGGTGTAGATATGGCAGTTCTCAGACTCACCATTGTTAGGATTGAAGCCTCCAAGAGGAGTGATTTCTAAATTGCCATTGTCCTTTATTTTGCAAACCATGCCACCTAAGGTGTCCATGTGAGCTTCGATTAATAATGCATCATCAGCATTGCTACCGCCTAAATCTACAAGAACGCCGCCCTTAGTAGTAAGCTGTGGCTTAAAACCCAGCTTTTCGTATTCGGCGATAAGGTGCTTGGCAGCATTAGCTGTAAAGCCTGTAGGGCTATCAATTGAAAGGATGTCCTCTGTTTGTTTTACAATGTAATCCACATATTTTTCAGTATTCATAAGATTCCTCCTAAGAAAAAAGCTTGAGAAAAAATTCTCAAGCTAAAAAAGTATGCCGGCTGCGGGACTTGAACCCGCACGATGTTGCCATCAACAGATTTTGAGTCTGCCTCGTCTGCCAATTCCGACAAGCCGGCGTCCGCAGACTAGTATACTAAATCTTGTCTGCGTTTTCAATATTATTTTAGGATTATTTTCCTAAAAAATTCTTTATTTTAGGATGCCGTCTACAACACCTAAATTATCAAAGGTAGCCAGGTAATCCTTGATGGTTTCAGGTCTGCGAATAAGCTGATATGAACCATCCTCCTTAAGCAATACCTCGGCGCTTTTAAGCTTTCCATTGTAGTTGTAGCCCATAGAATAGCCGTGTGCTCCTGTGTCGTGGATAAATAGGATATCTCCCATATCAATCTTTGGCAATTGCCTGTCTACAGCGAACTTATCGCAATTTTCGCAAAGGGAACCAGTAACATCATACACATGGTCTTCTGCAACATTTTCCTTGCCAAGTACTGTGACATGGTGATATGAGCCATATACTGCAGGACGCATCAAATCAACGGCACAGGCATCCACTCCAATGTATTCCTTATATATATGCTTCTCATGAATTGCAGTAGTCACAAGTCCGCCGTAAGGTCCCAGCATAAAGCGTCCCATTTCTGTAAAAATGGAAACATCCCCAAGACCTGCTGGAACCAGAATCTCATCAAAGGCCTTGTGTACACCCTCGCCGATAATGGCAATGTCATTAGCCTTTTGATCTGGTCGATATGCGATACCAACGCCACCAGAAAGATTTACAAATGAGATTGAAATTCCTGTTTTTTCCTTGAGCTCCACAATAAGCTCAAACAAAGTCTTTGCAAGAGTAGGATAGTAATCATTGGTAACAGTATTTGAAACTAAAAATGCATGAATACCAAATTCTTCAACGCCCTTATCACGTAGAATCTGATATGCCTCAAAAATCTGCTCCTTTGTCATACCATATTTGCTGTCACCAGGATTGTCCATGATGCCATTAGAAAGCTCATAAACGCCACCTGGATTAAATCTGCAGCACATCTTCTTTGGGAAATGTCCAACTGATTTTTCATAGAAATCTATGTGGGTGAAATCGTCAAGATTTACGATAACACCCAGGTCATCTGCATATTTGAATTCACTGGCTGGGGTATCATTAGATGAAAACATAATGTCATCATTTTTGAAACCTAGCTCGTTGCTAAGTGCAAGCTCTACATAAGAAGCGCAGTCCACGCCGCAGCCTTCCTCCTGTAGAATCTTAAGAATAAATGGATTAGGATTTGCCTTTACAGCAAAATATTCCTTAAAGCCTTTGTTCCAGCTAAATGCCTTATTAACGGCTCTGGCATTTTCTCTGATTCCCTTTTCATCATAGATATTAAAAGGAGTGGGAATCCTTTGAGTAATTTCTTGGATTTTTTCTTTGGTTACAAATGGGGTTTTCATAATAATTATCTCTCCAAAAATATTGACATAACCATTCAACTTTGATATTCTTTTTCTTGCTGAATGGCAAGCTGGTGTGGCTCAGAGGTAGAGCACTTCCTTGGTAAGGAAGGGGTCACGGGTTCAATTCCCGTCACCAGCTTTTTTTATTTACTTATACGGGCAAAATCAAAAACGATTGTGCACAACCTCTTTATTGCGCTAAAGTATAAGTTATTTTAAATCAAATTGCAACCTTTAATTTCTCCAATAATTCCCCATATTGTTTCATAACTTCAGCATGATGCTCTTTTACGTATTCCAGGCGGTTTTCCTTTACGGCAAATTCCAACTCACGTGCGGCGGCAGAAAGCTCTGAGGCGCCGATAGTAAGGGAAGTGCCCTTAAGGGAGTGGGCCAATATTTGATAATTTGGCCAATCTTCTTTGGAAAGAAAATCGTTCAGGGCAGGGCGCTTATCCTCAGCTATATATGTGCTAAGAATCTGTTTGTAAAAATTTTCATCTCCTGCAGCAAATTCCAATCCTGCTTTTACGTCAAGAAAATCTGCTAATTTTTCTATAAAAGAAGATTGAGAAGTGGCTACAGCAGAAGTAGCTGCCACCTCAGTTTCAGTTGAAAGTATAATCTTGTGGTCTGGAAGATGATTTAAAATCATATTTTCCAAATCAGCAGGCTTAATTGGTTTAGAAAGATAATCGTCAAAGCCATTTTCAAGATAGTTTTTGTCGGCACCCATTGTTGCATTTGCTGTCAGCATAATAACAGGTGTGCTTAGGTTTGGATTTGAGCTATCTGCCTTCAGACGATTAAGCACTTCGATACCGTCCATCTCGGGCATCATATGGTCAAGGAAAACAATATCGTATTTTTTCTGGCCAAGTAGGGAAAGGGCTTCCTTCCCGCTTAGTGCAACATCTATGGAAATCTTGGTTTTCTTTAGTAAACCAACAAAAACGTCCAGGTTCATTTGCACATCATCAACTGCAAGTACGCTAGCCTCTGGTGCGGTGAAGCTGGATTTGTAATTGCTGATTTTGGCGATGTGACATAGATTTATGTTGCCAATTGGCTTTGCATCTGCAATGGCTTGAGGCAGCTCTACAGTAAAGACAGAACCGTTGCCATAGATGCTTTCCACCTGAATGGTTCCATGCAATAAATCTACAAGATTTTGGGTAATGGATAATCCAAGTCCTGTACCCTCTATAGTCCTGTTTCTAGACAATTCTAAGCGCTGGAAATTCTCAAAAATGTGTGGTATATCCTCCTCTTTGATGCCAATTCCAGTGTCCCTAACCTTTAGAATAAGCTGGATAGAGTTTGGTCCTTCCTTTTTATAGCCAACTTCAATGGTGATATTTCCCTCATCAGGTGTGTATTTTACCGCATTAGACAGCAGGTTGGATAATATCTGCTTGATACGCACATCATCACCTAATAGAGTAGAAGGCAATGTCTCGTCACAAACGACAGAAAGTGTCTGGTTTTTATCCATGGCAGGCTTTGAAAACAGAGTGTAAAGGTCTGCAAGAAGATTTTTCACCTTGTATTTGCTTGTGATAATTTCCAGCTTGCCAGATTCAATCTTGGAGAAATCCAAAACGTCATTTATTAATGAAGTAAGATTTCTGGATGCTATGTTAATATTTTCAGCGTATTTTAGAATGGTTTCATCGGTACATTCACGCCTAATAAGCTCGTCCATACCAGAGATAATGTTGATAGGGGTACGGATTTCGTGGGAAATATTGCTGATGAACAAAGACTTGGCCTTGTTGGCTGCCTGAGCCTCCTCAATCAGTCTGTTTTCCTCAGTAAGATCAGTGGCAACCAATATGTAGCACATAGGCTCGTTATTTCTGTCCATCTTGCATGAAAAATTAACGAGAATTACCTTGTTAGTTACCTCAGATGTAAGACGATAATCTATGGCTATTCCCTCTGTTGCTTTTTCAAACATGCTAAGAGGCTCGCCGCTTTTTAGCTGGAAGATTTCCTTCAGGCGAATTCTATTAGGCTCCTTATCAAGCCCTAAAAGCTTGTTAGCATATTCGTTGGAAAGATTTAGATGGTAGCTGGTATCAAAAACCAAAAGCCCAGTGGCAAGGGTGGAAAATATATCACGACTTATACTGGCGACTGTGATATAAAACACCATATAATTATTGGCTGCGGCATAAAAGACAATAAAGGCAAGGAAAATTCCTGTGCAATATGCAATGTGGGCTAAAGGAAAATCGTGTTCGGTTTTGAATACATCTGGCAGGGATGAAGCCGCAAGAATAAAATTAGATACAAAGGCAAAGAAAACAAGTTGCTTCTCCCTTCTGTATTTCACATTGAAGGCCCAGACAATTGCAATAATAAGCATACATATCGAAAGCACAGCCAGGTAAGTGTAGTGAAACAAATGCCTGTAAGGGTCTGAACGAACATAGCTGGTAAAGGTCTCATACCTGACGAAGGTATCAGTATCCGGGTGACCGTAGATGATAACATCAAACATAGCTGCCAGTGATGAAAGACCAATAATCAAAAGCTCAGCCACCTTACTAAAATTCAGACAGCTGGTGACCAGAATAATTTCTGCAACCAGATAGATATCTATGCCGGTAAGACCAACCACTCTAAAATAGTAGGCCATTTTAAGATTTGTGCTGAGGGACATAGTAGAGTAACCCAAACAACACAATCCGTTTCCCAATGCGAGAAGGAAGACTGAGAATTTGAAAAAGCCCTTTGTGTCACGCTCTCTTTTGAGAAAGCTTGCCCCAAGATGAATAGATGTGACTCCGGCTATTAGTATAATAATGTTTATATAAATCATGTTTTGTATTATAATTTCCATGACAACATTATATAAGATAATTTTTACATTTTCATTATCAATTTGTCTGAATTGTGGTATCATTTCTATGTCCTAAAAAATAGGATTCTTGTTGGCAACTCTTATAATGTCAGCAAACAAAACTGTTAATTAAGGGGAATTTTATGAGAGTAGCGGTAATTGATGACGAAAGCATATTTCGTATGCAGCTTAAAATGATGGTTGAAAAGCTTTCTGATAGCAAGGCGATTCCTTTGGAGGTTGAGGAATTTGCAAATGGTCCGGATTTTATAGAGGCGCTAAAGGAGAGACGTTACGATATAGTCTTTATGGATATTTATATGCCAGATATGGATGGCATTGAGACCTCAAGAAAGCTTAGAGAGCTGACTGAGCGTACCTTCCTAATATTTATGACAGCATCAGAGGGGCACTATCCAGATGCCTTTTCACTGCATGCCTTTGATTATGTAACCAAACCATTTAATATGGATAGAATAGATCAGGTTTTGACGGAAATTATCGAGCACACCCCAATGGATGAGACATTTATAAAGCTTACCACAGGCTCCATTGATGAACGTGTTTACCTCAAGGACATTATTTCTGTCACAACAGATGGGCACTATCTTGAGATAAATAAATGTGACGAGCCAGCCATCAGGGTGAGACTTACTTCTGGTGAGTTCTTAGAGATGACAGGCACGGACAAGCGCTTCCTTATGATAAACAGGGGCATCATAGTCAATATGGATTTTATTGACCATGTTGATGGTGGTGATGTCTATATGGATGACAAGAATATCTATCCAATTTCTGCCAGAAAGATTGCAGAGATTTCACAGCAGATAAAGGATTATCAGTTTAGTACCAGATAATAATCTTGCCAAAATTTATACGATTTTGCCAAGGGTTTCTTTTCTAAGCCTATTTCTGTTAATCTAATACTAGAGAAAAATGTTTTTTGCTTTGAAAGGGCTTATTGATTATGAAAAAGCGTTCGACGAGAGTGGCAGCACTCGGATTGTCGACAATTACATTAGCAGGTACTGTTACATTTCCAGTACAAGCAGAGGCTTTCGATGATTCTGAGAGCCTTGTTTTTGTGCCTGAACAAAGCGTTGAAACACAAGTAGTATCAGAAGAACAGCAGGTGGCAGATGAGGCAGAGGCAGTCAGCGAAACAGTTGAGGCGCTAGAAACGGCAGAGACTATAGCCCCAGTGGAGGCTGATGCTACAGAAAATATAGAAAATAATGCAGCTGATATGTCACAGGTTGTGACTGACACAGAAAATATTGCAAAGTCTGAGGCTGCCATGAATGAGGCTGAAGCAGGTGCAACTGAGGCGGCAGAGGCTGCTACAGAAATAATGGCTCCAGTTGTTGAAACCACAGCAGAAGCCAAGGAGGTTGCTCAGGCAGCAGAATCTGCGGTAGAAGATGCCAGCGTAAATCAGACCCAGGCAGATGCCATAATAGCCAATGCAGAAGCCACAGTAGAAGAAGCCGAGACAAAATTCAATGAGGCTGAGCAGGCTTATAATGATAAATTAAATGAATACCAGGCTGCAAAGGATGATTATGACAAAGCGGTTGCAGCTTATAATAAGAACAAAGAGGCAGCAAGCAATGATTTGGCTGATGTAGAGGCAAGCCTTGAGGCAGCGGAAGAAAAGCTTAGCCAGCTTGAGGGAGAGGTTAAAGAAGCTCAGGATACTTTTGTTAGCTCAGGGGCTGGGGCTCTTGTTACAGCTGATGCTGACAAAGCTACTGATATTTCCAAATATATTGCAACAATAGTTCAGTATTACTACGGCCCACAGTCTCAGCTTGTGGCAGATGACCAGAGCATTACCAATGTAAATGTAGAGGGGACATTTGAGGATTATGTCACCATTTCCTACGACATAATGGCAGCAGATGGCACCACAGTATTGCGCCATGTTAGTGCAGATTATGGATATGAGATAGATTCAACCACTGGAGAAATCAGTATATACGATAATCGACTTGTATATACATACAAAAATATGGATGGAGAGACTGTAGAAATCTCAAAGGAAGAGGCTGAAAAGCTTTCTGCTGGACAGATTGCAATCGATAGCTACTGGACAGCTACAGGCTTTTACATTCCTAGATACAGTGTGTTTGACCATTATCATGGATATATTTCCGTGGATGGCTATTCCGATGCCAAGGCAATCAATCAAGGCAAGAATTATTTAGAGGATAAGTACAATAGTGATTATCTCAACTACTATAATGCCAAGGCGGATTTCTTACGTGGCACCCGCACCCAGCGTGGACGTACAAATGAACTAAATATTGACTATGATATATACTATGATGCTGTTGTGTCAGGCTTTTCTTTAGACTTTTTGTTGGCAAATTATTCTTATGCCGATATGGTAGATTACATAAATGCCCGTGGTGGCATAGTCATCAGCTCCTCACAGGAGTATTATAGTGGAATAATCAGCTATATTCAGACTTATGAGGTAGATGATTATATCAAGGCTAATCATTACAGCTCTTATGAGGAAGCTTTAGCAGCAATTGCCTCCCAGGCAAGGAGGGATAATCAAGCTAAGGGAATAGATGAGAAGAATTCTAATATAGATATTTCTGAGCAGACAGTATATGCCAATGTAGAAAAAGCCTTCAGCAAAGTATTTAGCAGTACAAATAAAGAATACACCACATATATTCAGTCATTGAATGACAAGCTTTCTTATTATAATGACCTTATAAATGAAGTATCATCTGCAAAGGCTGATTATGAAAATGCCAAAAAGCAGGTTGCTGATTTGCAACAAAAGATAGAAAAGCTTGACGCCGCTAGTGATATTAATGTGGCAGCTACCCTTGCAAGGCTTCAGGGAGAGCTTGAAAAGGCTCAGGCAAATTATAATGAAGCAAAGGACAATCTCGCAGCAGCACAGACTGCACTGGCTAATGCCAAGGCTACATACGAATCTAGATTTGCTGTAGTGCCTGTGGAATATTCTTATGAGACAGCCAGTGAAGCTAGCTTAGAGGAAGTAGTCCTTGAGGATTTGCTTCAGGAGGAAGAAGCGGAGCTAGAAGAGGAAGACGAGGACGAAGAAGATGAAGATCTGTTGTCAATTATAGCTCCAGCTTCTGTAGGTGGTGCTGCAGGAAATGATGGCATGGCACAGGATTTGCCACAACTGACTATTGAGCCTGAGGTGGTTCAGCCAGAAGTAGTTCCAGAGGAAGTTACTATTCCTGATGAAGAAACACCACTTGGCATTACCGTGGCAGGGCTTCTAGCCAGAGGCAAATGGTTCGTAGGGCTTGGCGGAGTTGCTGTGGCTGGTGTTGGCGTCGGCGTACTTGAAGCAAAGCGCAGGGCAGCAATGAAACTACTAGACAAATTAAATCAGTAATTGAACAATGATGATTTTTATGGATTCCAGGGAAACTTGGAATCCTTTTTTATGTTTGAGGGCATTATGGATTTTGATTATGGGCAATTCATTGGGCGGAGATGTTGTTGTGTGACAAATTATGGAGATTATTTTGTGCTGTCATGTTGTGCTGTCATGTTGTGCTGCCATGTTGTGCTGTCACAATTAATGCGATAAATATGGGATAGCCACAGCCTTTGTGACAGTATTGAGCGGGATTGCTGCAAATTACATTGATTTCTGCAACAATATAATAAATCTGTGGACTAAATTTAGCCTTTGCAATAGAAAAATGTCACAGCCATCTGAATAAAGGAAATATTTGCGCTGAATCTGTGACATTCGCCATTTAAGCTTAAATTTTGACTGTCACAAAGCGGTTTTATAGTCCTGCTGGTGTGACAGAAAAAAATCAAATAACCATTTCTATAAAACTGTTTGCCAAAATTTGTTATTTCTTGCCAAGTTATTGTATATAACTTTTTTATTTGTTATATTAAGTAACAGATAGGGTTCACACAATTGTCACATAAGCTTTACACAAAATTCAAAATTGTGTGAGTGAACGTTATTTTTTTATAGGAAAGGGATTTTATATGAAAAAGAGAGTAGTAAAGGCTATGTCCGTTGGACTATCAGCAATCACAATCGCTAGCACAATGAATGTAACAGTTTTAGCTGATGAGGCAGAAAATGGGGGAGCAGATAACACAACTGAGACTCCAGTGGAAGTGCCAGTTGAAAAGACCGCAGATGAATATACTGAAGCAGCAGCTGAAGCATTAGACGCTTTGGGGGATGAGGTTCAGGTAGTTGAGGATGCACAGGAGGCTACAGTTGCTCCTATTACTGAAGCAGGTGATAAAAAGGCAGAAGCAGAAGCATCTGCAGAAACAGCAGCAGAAGCTGCCGAGACAGCTTTAGACTCAGCAGCACAGGGTGATATAAATGCAGCTAATGATGCTATCGAAGCAGCCAACACAGATTTAGCAGAAGCAGATGCAGCTTTAGAAACAGCAAATGATGCAGTAGAGGCTGCTAATGGTGAATTGGATAAACTACTTAAGGCTAACGGCTTGGAGAATGTTACCGCTGAGGATTTAGATATACTTGGCAAGGCCCTCACAGGAGAAAAGGATGAAGATGGCAATCCATATACATCTGATTTATTAAATAGCCTTTCAGGCAACACATATTTAGCAATTTATAATGCTAATGAAGCATATAAGAAAGCACAGGCTGATGCTGAGGCAGCTGCTCAGAGACAAGAAGCTGCTGCCGCAGAAGTAGCAAGATTACAGCAAGAAGATTTATTAACAAAGATTGCTTTGCAGCAGGATTTGGTTAATAGCGCTGCTGAGATTGCAAAAGCAGAAAATGCTACAGATGAGGAAAAGCTTGCTTTAGTAGCAAGTGAAGATGAACTTGCAAGACTTACATATGAATATTACCTTAGCACAAATGTTGAAGGTTATAAGCCAGGAAGTCTTACACTTACTAAGGTGACAAGTGTTGATGGAAAAGAATTAGCTGAGTCTGAGTACTATTATGTAGCTTCTTATAAGGTTGTTGGTGAGGATGGACAAGAGACTGATGCAACAGCTAATATTAATTATTCTGTATCTGAGGACGAGGATGTACAGATTGTTAATAAGGTGATTACAGAGGGTGTAGAAGATACTGATAACATAATTGGTTATAATGATGATGGACAAGAAGCTGTAGAAAAAAAATGGGAAACAGTTGGTGGAAAAGAATACACTAGTACTGAAACCACTAAAACAGTAGATATTGACTCTAATAACGAAGCAGCAGGTTTTTATGCTATTGATATTAGTAGTGAACCAGTTGTCAAGGGAAATGTTGATAGTGTAGAAACTACTACATCTGAAAATGGAAATATAACTACAACTGTTTCTTATGCAGCTAAAGATAATACTCAGAAAACTACTTATTCATATGGTGAGTATGAGGTTACTGATGGTTATGAACAGAAGACTGGTGCTGAGAATGAAGAATATAATAGCCCATGGGGAATGCATGAAGATGTAAGAAAATTAGTTAATGAGGGTTATACGGTTACAATTACATATCATTCATGGATTTCTGGTGATCAAACATATGATTATACCAAGGATAATTGGTTTGTTGATGTTCGCGCATTTTTAAAATGGTTGGTTACTTTTGGAACAGTAGATTCATATTCAATATCTACGAATGCAATTGATGATACTACTAAACCTATTACTCATGCTGAGGATGGTGTTTGGGAGACTGTAACACAGGAGTTTACAGAAACAACAACAGTTGTGGAGCATAAAACTGAAACAACTTCAGCAACAAGGAATAAGGACGATGCACTGGCAGCTGCAAATGAATTAGTTGCTGGACTAGGAGATAATATTACCAATGTTGTACTGAAGTTAAAAAGCGAAAAAAGAGGTGGATTATTTGGTATAGGTGCAAAGACTTATTATTGGTATGAAATCACTTATGATGAAACAAATATTTCCGATAAAACAGTTACAAAAGTTATTTCTAACAACCAGTACGCCGCAGATAAGTATACAGAGTATACTGCCGCTCAGGATGCTGTAGCACCAACACCAATCTATGGCACAAAGACAACATATGATGATGGCGATAACCTACAGAAGACATCAGATATCTCTACAGCAGACGCAAAGACCACATACACTAACACCAAAACTGTTGCTGAAGATACTGCTACTGTAGAAGCTGCAAGCACTAAGGCTAATACATTCAAGAATAATATCGCTACTGTAATCGGAGCAATCAAAGAGATTGTTACAGGATTACAGAAGATTGAACCAATCGAGGATAACTTAGGTGAAGTTAGACAAACAATTGCTTCAGCTTCAACAACTGTTGATGATGCTGTAGCAAAGAAGCAAGCTAATGACGAAGCAGCAAGACGTGCAGCAGAAGCAGCAGCAAATGCTGGTGGCTACAACTATGGCGGTGGTGCAGCTGCAGAGGAAACACCTATATATGCAGTGGCTACTACAACAACTGATGCGGTAGTAGAGGCAGACACTACAGAAATCACTGATGAGGCAGTTCCAGCAGCTGGCAATACAACAAATACCAGAGCAAATAGAACAAACAGAACTACAAGAACAGCCAATGCAAATGCTGATGCAGATGCAGATGCTACAACAATCGAAGATGCTGAGACACCACTTGCAGGTGACACAGCAGAGGATGTAGCTGAGGAAAAAGATGAGTCGGTTACAATCGCTGATGAGGAAACAGCAAAGGCTGGTGGCGAAAAGAGCAACTTCTTCGCAAGAACATGGTGGGGATGGCTCCTTGCACTTATCGCAGCTGTTGCAGGCGGCACAGCATACGCTAAGAAGAAAGCAAATGCAAAGAACCCTACAAAGTCAAATAAATAATTAACCAAAATTAAAGACCTATCACAGAGTGAATCTGTGATAGGTCTTTTTTTACTGTCTAACTTATATTTTATTTAAAATAGCGGTTAAGAAGTCCCTCTAAAGCCTTTCCGTGACGAGCCTCGTCGCGAGCCATTTCATGAACTGTATCATGAATAGCATCAAGGTTGTTCTTCTTAGCGCAAGCTGCCAGGTCAAACTTACCAGAAGTAGCACCGTACTCGCAATCAACACGCCATGCAAGATTCTTCTTTGTAGAATCTGTCATATTAACCTCTAGCTCTGAGCCAAGTAACTCAGCAAACTTTGCTGCATGCTCTGCTTCCTCATAAGCAGCCTTTTCCCAATATAATCCAATCTCAGGATAGCCCTCTCTATGAGCTACACGAGCCATGCATAGGTACATACCAACCTCAGAACATTCACCTGTGAAGTTTGATTTGAGCTGATCAAGAATGTACTTCTTTGTCTCATCATCAATGTCCGGGTTATTTTTTACTGTCTTTCCATAAACGCCAAATTCATGCTCAGCGGCAAGCTTGAGTTCGCCCTCTACCTTCTTGAATTTGTCTGCACTCGCATGACATACTGGGCACTCCTCAGGTGGATTGTCACCCTCATAAACATAACCGCATACTGAACATACATACTTTGCCATAACTAAACTCCTTTCATCTTAAAATAATAATGGTTATCATTATTAACTAAATTGAATCCTGTTCTCGAACGCAGTCTTTACAAACGCCAGTGAATAAAAGACTTGCGGTTTCAACAGTTCCAAGGCCTGCACTAGAGGCTGAGAGAATTTGCTCAACACTAGGAGTAACCTCCAAATCCATAACCTTGTGACAGCATCTACAGTAGTAATGGCTGTGTGCTGAGGTATCAGCGTCAAAATGGTCGGTGCCATCACCTGTGGAAATCTTTTTTACCTCCCCAAGCTCTACCAGGAGAGTGAGATTTCGATAAACTGTACCCAGGCTAATTTTTGGATAATCTTCCCTAACATGCTGATAAATAACCTCTGCTGTAGGGTGTTCCTTGGTAGACATTAAATATTCTTTTATAGATTCTCTTTGCCTACTGTAATTCATAACATACCGCCTTATTAGCAATAAATTAATAATGATTATCTATATAATATCATGTTACATGTAAATGTCAACATAAAAATAGTAATTATTATCGTTTTATAAAGCTAATCCCAGTTAGACATAACATCAAATTTTCACTATTTAGCCTTATTTAAGTGTTATCATAGCATTGAGTTTAGGTGATTTTCTTAAATTAATGGGGGTTCTATGAAGGAGTTCGTAGAAGGAAGGCTAAAACTAAAAAGAAAAGTACTGGTGGTGGATGATGAAGAAGTGGAGCGCCGTATGCTTGCCCACATGCTTAAGGCAAAATATGATGTGCTGGTGGCGGCTGACGGGCAGGAGGCTTTGGATATCATCAAGAAAACCCATGAAACCCTTTCCCTGGTGTTGCTGGATTTGATTATGCCAAAGATGGATGGCTTTGAGGTGCTTCATGAAATGATGAAGAATGACAAGCTTAAAACCATCCCTGTCATTATGCTTACCAGCGAAAAGTCTGCCGAGGTAAAGAGCCTGAAGATGGGGGCAGCAGATTTCGTACCAAAGCCCTACGAGATGCCGGAGGTTATCCTGGCTCGTATCGGAAGAACCATTCAGCTGTATGAAAGCAATCGTATAATTTCGGCAACCAAGACAGATCCTTTGACCGGGCTGTTTCAACGGGATTACTTTATGAATTATGTGGAGATAGCAGATAATTATGCACCAGACATTCAGCGGGACATCATTGTCCTCAACATAAATCGCTTCCATATCATAAACGAGATACACGGTAGGGATTATGGAGATTTAGTATTGTCAGAGGTTGGCATGTGCGTGAAAAATTACGTTGAGCGCAATCGAGGTGTGGCTTGCCGAAACAATGGAGATATGTTCTATCTTTACGTGCCTCATCAGGAAAATCCTGAGGAGCTGCTTTGGCAGGTGCATGTTCAACTGGAGGACACTATTGAAGATGCTCAAACCAGAATTAGAATGGGCATTTATAGCAATGTTGATAAGTCCTTGGAAATAGAGAAACGATTTGATTGTGCACTACTGGCATGCAATTCGGTAAAAGGCAATTACAAGGCTAGCATAGCATATTACGACAAGGCTATGCATGAAAAGGAAGCCTATGAAGAACGGCTGATTATGGAAATGGACAAGGCATTATCTGAGGGGCAGTTTGTAGTATACTATCAGCCTAAATATGCAATTCAAGGAACGAAAACAGTGCTTTCCTCAGCTGAGGCATTGGTTCGCTGGAAGCATCCTGAGCTTGGAATGATAAATCCAGAAAGATTCATATCTGTTTTTGAAAACAACGGAATGATTCACGCCCTGGACCATTATATTTGGTGGAAGGTTGCAGGGCAGATTGCGGAGTGGAAGAAAAAATTCGGAGTAACTGTTCCAGTATCTGTTAATGTGTCACGAATAGATTTGTTGGAGTCCAATTTTGTTGAGGACATATGCGAAATAGTAAAGGAGGCAGAAATTTTCCCAACGGAATATCTGCTGGAAATTACTGAATCTGCCTACACAGAGGATTCCGCTGGAATTTTGGCAAAGGTCAACGAGCTAAGGTGCATGGGTTTTCATATAGAAATGGATGATTTTGGAACTGGCTATTCATCCTTAAATATGATTTCATCCTTGCCTATAGATGTAATCAAGCTGGATATAGGATTTGTCCGCCATATTCATGAAAATGACCGGGATTACAAGATGGTGGAAATTGTAATGGAGATTGCCAAGCTCCTTGGAGTAAAGGTTGTGGCGGAAGGGGTAGAACTTGAAGCTCAGCATGAACTCCTCAAAAAAGCTGGAGTGGATATTATCCAAGGATACTATTACTCAAGACCGGTACCACCTGAAGAATTTGAAAAGTTTATTGTGAATAAATAAAGAACTAGGTTCCTTGTAGTTAACAAGCTATATATATTCTCAAAGGAAGCTTTCCATGCTGACTGGAGAATATATATGCTTGTTAATGTAACAAGGAACCTAGTTTTTTTGTTCATCATATTTTCGAAGGTCGTAGTGCTTGGTATACATATCATCAAGGCTGTCAATTTCATATTTGCCACTAAACAAAAGCTGGTCAAAGGAATAATTGAAGTGATTATTTTGGTAATCATGATAGCTCATATAAGCAAAGGTTTCCATAAGGGTTGCGTTGGATTTGTAAATGTTATCAATATTAATGATGTCTCGATTGGTTAGATAAACGTTATTGTTTAGAGAATAAAAACGAATTGATATAATAGGATGCTCTAAGCTGCTGCTTTCGTGGAAGGTGGCTGTGATTTTGATGGCGCCATCAACGCCGCCGCCGATGACGCAACTTCCTAGTTCTTCTAGGGCATATGGTGTTTCATTGATTTCAAATAGGTTATAGTCGCTAAAAGGCAGAACTGTATGAGATGAGTCTGCTTTGGTAGGGCCATGACTAGCAGCAAAAGCCTCTAGGTAGCTTGAAATCTTTTGCAACTCCACAAATAAGGTCATATTGCCTATATTGATGGCGGTGTGCTTGGCATATTCCGTAAGGTCTATAAAATTATATCTTTTATCTTCGGAGAAATCGGCAGGCTTGATTGCCGCCACAATAGAATCCATAAATCCAGAATCTGCACCGTCTTTTTTTGAAGAAGCGATGACCATGGAGAAATCCTTGAAGGTGCAGTGGGTAAGGTCAATAGAAGCAAGCTGCTCTGGCGGCACAGAAATATCATCGCCTTTCGTTTGATTGGCGTTGAGCTGATAATTTAAATGTGTGCTGAATAATGAATCATTTTTCACCATCGCAACCCCTCCCCTTATGTTTATAATAGCATATATAGTGGTGGAGGGACAAGAAAAATACTAAATAGAGTTTATTTTAAATAATTTTTTAGGGCTTCTAGATTATCCATTGCTATACGCCTGCCCACCTCATAAACTCTTTGCAGCTCGTCAGGATTTTTTTCAGTGGCGCCGATGTTGAGGGGTGCATCTGGACGGATAACAAAGACATTACCGGATTCTTCCCTGGATTTTATATAGGCTTTCTGCTTGTTATACATGTTATGCCTATCAGCCATTGTGGCTATCATTTTAGGATATTTGCGTAGCATAAGCTTGATAAGCCCCATATATTTCTGAGGCTTTTTAACATAATCAATTGGCTGGGTTTCTATTACGAGAATCTTGTCGCAGCCCTGCTCTTCCATAAATTTAAGAGGAATGGAATCCGACATGCCTCCATCAAGATATAGTCCCCCGTCAATCTCTACTGGTCTTGAAACAATTGGCATAGATGCTGATGCTCTAATCCAGCTGATGTCCTTTCCATTTGGAGTAGTGTCGTAATTCTCACATTTGTGATACACGGGATCTCCACTCTTTATATCAGTGGCAACGCAAAAGAAATCCATAGGATTACTATAGAAGGTTTCCACATCCCACTTGTCCAGCTCATAAGGAAGTGTGCCATAACAAAATGGAACATTATAGATATCACCTGTTGTTATCAATGACCGCAGGCTGGCATATCTCTTGTCCTTGCAGAATTTCTTGTTATATCTAATACCTCTGCCTATCTGTCTTGACTTAATATTCAAGCCAAAAGTAGCACCAGCAGAAACGCCCACTGCACTATCAAAATCAATTCCATTTTCCATGAGAACATCAATTACACCGCAGGTAAACATGCCTCTCATGGCACCGCCTTCCATAACTAATCCTTTTTTCATCAGTATGACCTTCTTTGAATATTTTATAGATAGTATAGTATATTGTTTGGGGCTAAGTAAATATGGCATTACCACTGCCTAAGTAGGAAGGCAAAATACTAGTGGTAATTTTGAAATCACAGAGTTAAATTGAAATAAAATATTAAATAATTATAAATTATTAGCACTCGCTCTTGTCGAGTGCTAATTTTTGTGTTAAAACATAATTACAGACAAAAGGGGTGGAGGTGAGATTTATGAACATCCAGAAATTTACACAAAAGTCAATAGAGGCAATCAATGCTTGTGAGAAGATTGCAATGGATTATGGCAATCAGGAGATAGAGCAGGAGCATCTTTTGATGGCACTGCTTCGTCAGGAAAACGGATTGATTCCTTCATTGATTAGCAAGATGAATATAGATGTGGCTCAGTTTACAAATGCTGTGGACGCAGCACTTCAAGCTAGAGTCAAGGTACAGGGAGGCGACCTTAGGATAGGTCAGCATTTAAACTACGTGCTTACTTATGCTGAGGATGAGGCTAAGGCAATGCGTGATAGCTACGTTTCAGTAGAGCATCTCATGCTTGCCATGATTAAAAAGCCTAGCACTCCAGTTAAGAATATTTTTAAGAGCTTTGGTATTACTAGGGATGCTTTCCTTGCAGTTCTCGCTACAGTTAGAGGCAACCAAACCGTAAATACGGATAATCCAGAGGCTACCTATGATACTCTTGAAAAGTATGGCTATGACCTTGTAGAAAGGGCTCGTGAAAACAAGCTTGACCCGGTTATTGGTCGTGATGAGGAAATTAGAAATGTAATCAGAATCCTTAGCCGTAAGACTAAGAACAATCCAGTGCTAATAGGTGAGCCTGGCGTTGGTAAGACAGCAGTTGTAGAGGGCTTGGCACAGCGTATTGTTAGAGGAGATGTGCCAGATGCACTAAAGAACAAAAAGGTATTTTCACTGGAGATTGGTTCCATGATTGCTGGCGCCAAATATCAGGGTGAATTTGAGGAGAGATTAAAGGCTGTCCTTGATGAGATTAAAAACTCTGATGGGGAGATTATCCTTTTCATAGATGAGCTCCATACAATCATAGGTGCTGGTAAGAACGGCAACGGCGGACTTGATGCAGGTAATATGCTAAAGCCTATGCTTGCCCGTGGGGAGCTCCATTGCATTGGTGCAACCACACTTGATGAATATAGGGAATACATTGAAAAGGATGCAGCTCTTGAGCGACGTTTCCAGCCAGTAATGGTGGATGAGCCTACAGTAGAGGATACCATTTCTATCCTTAGAGGACTTAAGGAACGCTACGAGGTATTCCACGGAGTAAAAATAACAGATGGTGCCCTTGTTTCGGCAGCCACTCTTTCAAATAGATATATATCTGACAGATTTTTGCCAGATAAGGCAATCGACCTTGTGGATGAGGCGTGTGCATTGATTAAGACAGAGCTTGATTCCATGCCAGCAGAGCTTGATGAGATGAACAGGCGAGTAATGCAGCTAGAGATTGAAGAGGCTGCCCTTAAGAAGGAAACTGATAAGCTGTCACGGGATAGACTTGCAGATTTACAAAAGGAATTGTCAGAGCTAAGGGATGAGTACAACACCAAAAAGGCTGCGTGGGACAATGAAAAGAAGCTGGTTGAGGATGTGGCAAAGGTAAAGGAAGAACTTGATGATGTTCAGAGCCAGATCAAGGTTGCCCAGCAAAAGTACGACCTTGAGGAAGCTGCAAAATTACAGTATGGTAGACTGCCAGAGCTAGAGGCCAAGCTTGCAGCAGCAGAAGAAAAGCTAAAGGCCAGAGATGCAAACCTTGTTCATGAAAATGTATCAGAGGATGAAATCGCAAGGATTATTTCTAGATGGACAGGCATACCAGTTGCAAAATTAAATGAAACAGAGCGAAGCAAGACCTTGCATCTTGATGAAGAATTGCACAAGCGTGTAATGGGACAGGATGATGCGGTGAAGCTTGTTTCCGAGGCAATCATCCGTTCAAAGGCTGGTATCAAGGATCCAACCAAGCCAATTGGCTCTTTCCTATTCCTAGGACCAACTGGTGTAGGAAAGACAGAGCTTGCAAAAACATTAGCCCAGGCACTTTTTGATGATGAAAATGCTATGGTGCGACTTGATATGTCGGAGTACATGGAAAAATTCAGCGTCAGCCGACTAATCGGAGCGCCTCCAGGATATGTAGGTTATGATGAAGGCGGTCAGCTGACAGAGGCAGTGCGCCGTAAGCCATATTCTGTAGTACTTTTTGATGAGGTGGAAAAGGCACATCCTGATGTGTTCAATGTGCTTCTCCAGGTTCTTGATGATGGTCGAATTACTGATTCTCAGGGACGTACAGTGGATTTCAAAAATACAATTATCATCATGACAAGTAACCTAGGTTCTCAGTATCTTCTAGAAGGTATTGATGAGAACACAGGCGAAATCACTCACGCGACAAATGAGCTGGTCATGACTGAGTTAAGAAATTCATTCCGTCCAGAGTTTTTAAATCGACTGGATGAAATAATCATGTTCAAGCCTCTTACAAAAGCCAATATCGGTGGTATTGTAGATTTGATTATGAATGAGCTGAATGACAGGCTCGCAGACAGACAGCTAAAGGTTGTGCTTACGCCTGAAGCTAAACAATTTGTTATCGACCAGGGCTATGACCCAGTGTATGGAGCAAGGCCACTTAGAAGATACATCCAAAAGAATGTAGAGACAATGGCTGCTAAAATCATCCTTGGTGGTGATATAGGTGAAGGCGCTACAATTACAATCGATAGCGATGGAAATCAACTGATAGCCAGATAGAAAAAATAGGTTTCTCGTTACATTAACAAGCATATATATTCTCCGCTTTGCATAGAAAGCGTCACTTGAGAATATATATAGCTTGTTAATTACTAGAACCTATTTTTTTATTGCCATTTTCACGTATTTGCCAATAAAGCCCCAGTCATTAACACTAATTTTTAACAATTATTCTATACAATAATCTACATATTATTCTAGTCCAGATTATGAAGGATTAAAGGGAAAATAGGAGGAGAGTATGCAGATTGATATTCAGTATTTATTGTTATTACAGGATTTGAGAAATGCTACGGGAGGCATATTTGACGAATTTTTCAATGCAATTTCCAAGATAGCTGTGGATATTATGCCAATGCTTCCATTTGTTGTTTATTGGTGCGTTAACAAGAAATGGGGCTACAGATTTTTAGCATGGTACAATGGAGGAGAACTGTTAAATGGTGTTATTAAGTTGACAGCATGCGCCTACAGACCGTGGATAAGGTCGGATTTAATTGAGCCGGCTGGTGATTCCAAGGTGGCTGCCACGGGCTATTCCTTCCCTAGCGGACACACCACTAATGCCACAATACACTACGGCGGCGCAGCAGTATGGCAGTGGAACAAGAGAAGATGGGTTTCAGTAATATGTATCGTAATGCTGGTGCTAACAGGATTTTCTAGAAACTTCCTAGGGGTTCATACACCTCAGGATGTATTGGTGGGCTTTGGCGCAACTGCTATTTTGATGTATATCATTGCCAAGGTGCAGGATAAGCTGGAGGGGAATGAAAAGGCTAAGGACATGCTGACAATTGCAGGAATCCTGCTGGTGATTGCAGTTATTATTTATATTCAGGTTAAGCCTTATCCTATGGACTATGTGGATGGGGTGCTTCTTGTGGATCCAGTTAAAATGATGAAGGACACATTTAAATCAGCGGGAATGTTTCTAGGTTTTGTAATTGGCTCTTACATAGAAAGACATTATGTTAAATATGAAATTCCAGAAGCCTCAAAGAATCTGCCAATGCTTGGTTTTATCGGAATTGTAATTGTATTATCCTGGAAAGAATTTATGGGCGCCGCAATTTTTGCTATAATGCTAGGGGATAACTGGGGCAATTTTGTAGCTAGATTCCTACTGTCAATTTTTGCAGTGGTAATTTATCCAATGCTAATTAAGAAATGGGCCTAAAATATTTTTAGAAGTGCCAGTTGCGAAGCAAAATTTTCAATGGTATTTCTTCAAAAAAAACAAGGAGGGAGAGTATGTCATTTCAAACATTTATGTTTAAGCACATGGCCGCGAAAGGGGATAAGAAGCGTGACGCCAAGCTGGTCATACCAGATAATATAGTGGTGGAGCGCGACATCAATTATCTTGGTAACGGCGATAAAATGAACCTTATGGATATTAACTATGAAAAGGGCACCACAGGGGTGAAGCCTACAATAGTTAGTATCCATGGAGGCGGATATATCTACGGTACAAAGGAAGTGTACAAGCACTACTCGGCATATCTTGCATCACTAGGCTTTGTAGTTGTAAATTTTAATTACCATTTGGCGCCAAAGGCTAAATTTCCATTTCAGCTTTCAGAGATTAACAGCGTGATGGAGTGGATTGCAGCCAATGGTAGAGAACATCATATTGATTTAGCCAATATTATCATGGTAGGTGACTCTGCAGGTGCTCAGCTGTGTAGTCATTATGCAGCTATTTTTACAAATCCAGAATTTGAAAAGCTTTTTCCTTTTGAGACTCCAAAGGCACTCAGCATAAAGGCTATTGGACTTAACTGCGGTATGTACAAATTTGCATTAGATGCTGGGGGAAAGGGTAACGAGAAATTTACTCAGGATCTGTACAAAATGTATGTTGGCAGAGAGGGTGAAGAGGTTGAAGCCCAGCTTGATGTGCTTGGGCACATAACTGAAAATTACCCAGCTACATATGTTATGACCTCGTATTACGACTTCTTAAGAGCCAACGCTGAGCCTATGTATGATTTTCTAAAAAGCAAAGGAATTGAATGTATGTGGAAATGCTATGGCACTGAAGCTCAGAAATATATGGGACATGTGTGCCACGTAAATATGAATCTTGCAGAAGCTAAAAAGATAAATCAGGATGAGGCGGAGTTTTTCAGGAGATTTGTTTAATACGGATTTAGAAAGCAAGTATTTTTACCCAGATACGGGTATAATTACTTGCTTATTTTTTTGTGCTATTTTATAATAAGCGTATGGAGGTGAAGCCAATGTTTGATATAGAAAAACTCAAGGAACGTAAGAAAAAGCTTAAGCTGACTACTGCTCAGCTTGCAGAAAAGGCAGAGCTTCCAGTGTCCACGGTCAGCAAAATCATGACAGGAGAAACCAAGAATCCATCATATGCTACTATTGAAAAAATAGCAGACGTGCTAAACCATGAGGAAATGGTTAGGCGTGTATATGCATATTTTCAGGCATTGCAAGAATATATAAATAAGAATCCCCAAAAGACTGTTGATCAAATTGAGTTTGGAAAGAAATATTTTAAGGAAAATATCACTTCCATGGATAATGATGGGTATGAAGGGAATCTTGCGCTGGCTCAGCAGAGAATTCCAATAGAATATATTCATCAATTAGGAGAGGACAAGCAAATAGAACTTTTGGATGGACATTTGATTTATAATGAGGCGCCTAATGTGAGGCATCAGATTTTAGTTCAGAATTTAGGGAAAGCTATTGATGCCTATATCAGTGCTAATAATGGCAAATGCAGGATGTTTAATGTAGGCATAAATCTCTACTTTGAAGATGATGACAACACTTTGTTAATCCCAGATATTGTGGTTCTTTGCGATGAAAGCAAATTGGGAGAATCGGGTATTACTGGTGCGCCTGATTGGATTATAGAGGTTGTATCGCCTAGCACCAGAAGGGCAGACTATAATAATAAGATGCATAAATATATGTGCCAGGGAGTTAAAGAGTATTGGATTATTGATCCTGAAAAAGAACGGGTTACCACTTATATCCAAGGAGAGCCAATGCTTGCTTATGTATATGCCTTTGAAGATGTTATTCCTGTAGGCATATATGGTGGGCAGTTGGAGATTAGGATAAAGGATTATATAAAATAAGGGCAAACAGATGCAAAAAGCAATATACATAAAAAACATGAAATATTTTTGTGCACTATTTGCCCTGATTCACTGCTAAAAAGGTTTGACAGGCAATAGTGGACAGGTGTATTATACAAACATGAAAGATATGGAACGGGTTCCACAATATATATTTAACCTATCGCAGAAGAAACTGCGTTTTTTAATGGCGGGGTGTGGAACGGGTTCCATAATTTAATAGAAACAATAGGAGGAGAGAAGATGAAAAGAAAAATTTTAAGCACTGTTCTTGCAATGATGATGGCATCATCTATGATTGCATGCGGTTCAGCACAGTCAGCAGATGGGACTGACAATGGAGGTGAAGCAGTAAACACAGCTGGTGATATGGATGACGCCGTGATTACTATATGGTCACCAAGTGATAAGGAGTCCATTGAAAACTGGTGGGCAGAAAAGATAGATGAATGGAACAGCGAACATCCAGATATGAAAGCTGCTAGAGAGGCTATTGACCGTTCTGATTCATATGCATATGATAACAAAATTGCTACAGCGGTTACATCAAATGACCTTCCATCAATTTTCTTTGTTGATGGCCCACAGGTTTCATATTACGCAGCAAATGAAATTATTGTTCCAATAACAGATTATTTTAGTGATTGCATAGATGATTTTGATCCAGCAACACAGGCACAATGTACATACAACGGAGAGCTATATGCAATCTCAGCAACACAGTCTGGTGTGGCATTCTACTACAACAAGGATCTATTAAAGGAATGTGGTGTTGATACAGACGATTTGGATTCGAGAACACTTGACAATCCAATAACATGGTCAGAAATGGCAGAGATTGCTGAAAAATGTACAACAGATAGCTACGTAGGAACACATATCATTATGGACCATGGCGAGGGAATCCCTTACGCACTTGAGCCAATGTATATTTCAGAAGGCAAGGATTACATTTCAGAAGATGGCACAACAGCAGATGGCTATGTAAATAGTGATGAGGCAGTTAAGACAACAGCATTTCTTGCAGATTTAATTGCTAAGGGATATGCAAACGTTGACCCAATCACAGACGAGTTCTTAAATGGAGCATGTGCTACTGAGCTTGGCGGTTCTTGGGATGTGGCTGTTCTTGAGGAAAATGCAACATTTGACTGGGGCGTAACCTATTATCCAGTTGCAGATGACACCAAAAAAGCAGTATCTCCATGCGGTGACTGGTCAGCTGCAATTTCAAAGGATTGTGAGAATGTTGAGGCTGCAGGTGAGTTCCTTAGCTGGTTAATGAACACAGAGAATGTTGCTTCATACGCAGATGCAATTGCAAAACCAGCAACTAGAGCATCAGCATACGAGGAAGAGGCAATGGCTGCATATGCAGAAGGCCCAAGAGCAATGTTCGTAGAGCAGCTTCAGAACACAGCAGCTCCTCGTCCAAGAACTCCATCTTATGCAACTTTTTCAACTGATTACGCAGAAGCTATGACAAATATCTTCGCAGAGGCAGCATCTTCAAAGACTGTAGACGAATCATACATTAAAGAACAACTTGATTCTGTAGCAGACAGTTTCGCTGAGGATTACAATACCTACTATGCCAATTAATCAGTAATGAATGAATAAAAGTCGCATCAATTACGGTGCGACTTTTATAAAGCAAAAGATTTCTTAGAATATATGGGAGCAATGTCTATGGCAAGTAAAGAAAAATTGTCGGGAAGGAAAAGGGATGAGCGTATTGCCGGTTATGTCTTTTCATTACCTGCGGTAGTATTATTGATTGTTTTTTTAGGTGTCCCAATCATATATACAGTGTATTATTCTGTATTTCAATATCAAGTAATGAGACCTAACGACATATTGTTTATTGGACTGGAAAACTATAAAAAATTGATTTCAGATTCAGATTTTTGGGTTTCTTTGAAAAATACATTTTATTTCACAGTTGTGGTTGTGCCAGTGCAATGTATATTGGCGCTACTTCTTGCAATGCTGGTTTCAAAAAAATTCAAAGGTGTCTCTATTTTTAGAACCATGTATTTTAGCCCACAGCTAACATCAATGGTTGTTATATCAGTTCTTTGGACAGTTTTATACAATTCTAATCCTAACACTGGATTGATAAATGCATTTTTAACCAATCTTGGTATGGAGCCAATAAACTTTTTAACAAATGAGAAGACTGCTATGAATTCAATTATCTTTATGTCCGCTTGGCAAGGAGCAGGATATCAGATGATGATATTTTTGGCAGGTTTGCAGGGGATACCAAGAGACCAGTATGAGGCAGCTTCTGTTGATGGTGCAACACCTTTCCAGCAGTTTTGGTCTATTACACTACCAAATCTGAAGGGAACAATTAAATATGTCATTATGATAACAATGATTCAAGCTATGAAGCTTTTCACCCAACCATATGTAATGACACAGGGAGGACCAAGAAATTCTACTAAAACAATGGTTTACTACATCTATACACAAGGTTTCCAGAAAGGAAACTTTGGATATGCATGTGCCGTTGCAGCTGTATTCTTTGTTATTGTTGTGGCTATGTCACTATTAATGCAAAATTTAACTTCAGAAGAATGAAAGAGGTAGGTTATGAAATCTTTAAAAGCACAGAATGCCCTTCATAAAATTTTATTCTATGCTGGAAATACAATAATAGGAATTATATTTGTTTCGCCATTAATTTGGATGATAGCAGCATCATTAAAGCCAGAAGCAAAAATATTTGCTAATATGAATTCCATAAAGACATTTGTTCCTGAGGATGCTAGTTTAAACAACTTTATAGAAGTTTTTAGACGTATCGATTTGCTGAATGTTTTTAAGAATACAATTCTTTATATTTTACTTATATTATTATTTGACTTGCTTCTTAATTCACTGTGTGGATATGCTTTGGCAAAATTTCGTTTTAGAGGAAGAAAACTTATTCTGAGCTTTGTGGTGGCACTTATGGTTATGCCTATGGAGGCTATTTTACTTCCAATGTATATTGAAATGAGTCAATTAGGCTGGGTCAACACCATGCAGGCCTTGGTGGTGCCTTCCATTGCAAAATGCTTTTCAATATATATGTTTTATAATTTTTTCATAGATATTCCAGATGATTTGATAGAAGCAGCATCCATTGACGGAAGTTCACCAGTTAGAACATTCTTTTTCATAGTGATGCCTATTTCAAAAACAGTTTATGCTACAGTTTTTATTTTGGACTTCGTAGCTCATTGGAATGATTTTATGTGGCCATTTTTAGTAATGACAGGAAAAGACAGGCGCACCATACAATTGGCAGTCCAGTCCTTCTTTGGAACTCAGCCGGTACACTATAGTGCAATTATGGCATCACTGGTGTTGTCAGCCATTCCAATGATAATTATGTTTGTATTCATGCAGAAATACTATGTAGAAGGTATTGCATCTTCTGGCATAAAAGGTTAACAAACCTTATAATATAAGGACAATCAAAAGTATCCGAAAGAAAGGGTAATACATCATGGCGACAATAAGGGATGTGGCACAAAAAGCAGGGGTAGGAGTAGCAACAGTATCTAGAGTCCTTAGCGAGAATGGCTACGTTAAGGAGGAAACAAAAAAGAAGGTTTTGGAGGCCATTCAAGAACTGAACTACACTCCTAACGAGATTGCCAGAAATCTATACCACAAAAGAACAGGCATTATTGCGGTTATTATTCCGCAAATATCTCATCCTTTTTTTGCAGAGTTTGTGGATAAGGTGGTTGTTGAATTATTCGCCTATGACTATAAAGCGATGATTTGTAATACATGGTCAGAGGGAAGCTATGAGCTGCAATATTTTGATATGTTAAAGCGAAATATGGTGGACGGTATCATATGCGGCACCCATTCTATTACCAGGGCAGAATATTTTGATATAGACAGACCAATCGTGGCATTAGATCATACCTTTGGGCGAGGAATACCTTGTGTGGCTGTTGACCATAGCGAGGGTGGTCGCCTTGCGGCTATGGAGTTGATAAATGCAGGTTGTAAGAATGTTTTACAATTTCGAGGTTCATCAAATGTGGATTCTCCAGCAGGGCAAAGACATGATGTATTTAAAAAAATAATATGTGAAAACGGTCTTGGCTATAATGAAATTGTTACTGATATGAACGACTTATCGGAGGCTACCGCAAATAAAGCTATAGATGAGTTTTTTGAAAAATACTCAGATGTGGATGGTATTTTTGGTACTGATGTTATGGCAATGTCAGCCATGAAAAAAGCTCAAGAATTGGGAATTGAAATACCAAGACAGCTAAAGGTGGTTGGATATGATGGAACACAGGTTAGCCGTCTGGCCAGCCCAGGTATGACTACAATCTGCCAACCAATTGGAGAATTGGCTAAGCAGTCAGTTCGAATAATGATGGATTTAATTAGTGGTAAAGATATTGAAAGTGATGAGGTAAATTTGTCAGTTACTTTGCACAAGGATAAGTCCACATCAATTGATTAAAATATAAGAATTACTGGAAAGAGGAAGGAATTATTAATGAGCAGTCAAACACTTCGAGAAGCAAGAAAATATGAGGAGGTTCACGAAAAACTCATCCCTTCTGATGACCGCCCTAAATTTCATTTGTCCCCAAGAGTAGGCTGGATGAATGACCCTAATGGCTTGTCAATTTATGGTGGGAAATATCATATGTTTTATCAATATCATCCATATGATGCACACTGGGGCCCTATGCACTGGGGGCATGCTGTAAGTGAAGATTTACTACATTGGGAATTTCTTCCTGTTGCCTTGGCTCCAGATGAATTTTATGACAAGGATGGTGTGTTTTCCGGAAGTGCAATAACACTTGAGGATGGTAGACATTTGCTTATCTACACAGGTGTTATGAAGCGAACCACAGAAAATGGTCAGATGAAAGAATTCCAAACTCAGTGTGTTGCTATTGGTGATGGTTTGGATTACGAAAAATATGAGAATAATCCTGTCATTAATTCTGATGCTATTCCAAAGGACTCAAGCAAGACAGATTTCAGGGATCCAAAGATATGGCAAAAGGAAGATGGCAGCTACAGGTGCCTTGCAGCAAATCGTGCTGAGGATGGCAGCGGACAACTATTACTATACAAGAGTAACGATTGTATTCACTGGGAATTTGAAAAAATATTTGCAAAAAATAATAGACGTTATGGTCTTATGTGGGAATGTCCAGATTTCTTTACGCTGGAGGACCATGGAGTGTTATTAGTAAGTCCTCAGGATATGCTACCTGAAGGCTTTGAATTCCATAATGGCAACGGAAATCTTTGTATTATCGGAAAATACGATTCTGCAACTGACACATTTACAGAGGAAAATGTCCAGGCAGTTGATTATGGAATTGATTTTTATGCAATGCAGACAATTAAAACCATTGACGGAAGACGTGTTATGATTGGCTGGATGCAAAACTGGGACACATCAGGTGCTCATGATGAAAAGGAGCCTTGGTTCGGCCAAATGTCATTGCCAAGAGAGCTTTCTATACGGGGTGGAAGACTTTGTCAGCGGCCTATAAAAGAGCTGGAAAATATGCGAACCAATAAGGTAGAGCATAAAGATGTAATTATTGAGGCTACAAAGGATTTAAAGGAAAGCGATAGCGAGTCCATTAAGGGCGGAGTTTCTTTAGAGGGAATCAATGGCAGATGCCTTGATTTGGAGCTTGAGGTCAAGCCAAAGGAGGCTAAGGAGCTATTTGACAGATTTGTAATATCTATTGCAGCAGATGAAAAATATCATACTGATATTGTTCTGCGACCAAAGGAAAATATTGCAAAGATAGACAGAAAGTTTTCAGGCTCAAGAAGAGCCATAGTTCATCAGCGCCGTGCATTTATACCATGGAAAGATGACTCTATAAAGCTTAGAATAGTAATGGATAGATACAGCATGGAGGTATTCTTTGAGGATGGGGCATATGTTATGACAGCCTCTTTGCCAACAGATGTTTCATGCGATGGAATCTATTTTAATACTAATAAAGATGCGATACTAAAGATTGTAAAATATGATTTACAATAAATTTGCGAGGTGAAGGTTGTATGAATAATGAAATCGATGTAGTTGCATTAGGGGAATTACTAATAGATTTTACAGAAAATGGAATCAGTGAGCATGGCAATCCCTTACTTGAAGCAAATCCAGGGGGAGCCCCATGTAACGTACTTGCAATGCTTCAAAAATATGGAAAGACTACAGCATTTATTGGCAAGGTTGGCGACGACAATTTTGGGCACATGCTTGCGGATACTGTCCACGAACTGGGAATTGATATTTCAGGTCTTAAATATGACAAATCGGTTCATACAACTTTGGCCTTTGTACATACCTACGCAGACGGAGACAGAGATTTTTCCTTCTACAGAAATCCTGGAGCTGATGTTATGCTAGAGGAAAATGAGGTTGATATTTCTTTAATAAAGAAAGCGAAGATATTCCACTTTGGCACCCTATCTATGACTCATGAGGTTGTAGAAAAGGCAACTGTAAAGGCACTAGATACAGCCAAAGCAGAAGGCAAGCTTATCAGCTTTGACCCAAACCTAAGGCCTCCACTTTGGTCTGACCTTTCCATCGCCAAAGAAAAGATGGAATTTGGATTCCGTAAATGCGATATTTTGAAAATATCAGATAATGAAATCCAATTCTTTACAGGGGAATCCGACATTTTAAAGGGCGCCCAAATAATAAAGGAAAAATATGGAATAAAGCTGGTATGTGCAACCCTAGGCAAGGAGGGAAGCTACGCATTATACAATGATATCGTTGTAAAATGCGACCCTTTCTTAAATCCAAATACCATCGAAACAACCGGAGCTGGAGATACCTTTATGGGAAGCCTATTAAATTCCGTACTAGACACAGGCATCGACAACTACACCGAAAGCTCCCTAACGGAAATGCTACGCACAGCAAATGCAGCTGCCTCCATAATAACAACTAGACGTGGAGCCCTAAAGGTAATGCCTACCCTTGCAGAAATCCAGACGTTGATGAAATAGTATGTAGAGAGCGGACATTACAATTTTTCAAAAGCATATGTATGAACTAGATTATGCCCTATTGCTTTTGCTACTACACTCGCTAAGAAAAACCTGCTAACAAAAATCAAGTACAATTCTAAAGAACTATCTTCATAAATAAT
>SVES01000109.1 GCA_015057305.1 Pseudobutyrivibrio ruminis
GGAGTAAAAAATATACACTTAGGTCCAACACTTCCAGCCTTTCTTTCACCAAATGTTGCAAACGTTCTTGTGCAGAACTTTGGTATATCAGGAATCACAAATGTAGAAGATGATATTAAATCTCTAATATAGAAGGCCATTATTTTGACACTATATTTACAAAGTTACTAAGGGAAATATCTAATTTAATAACGTTTAATAGCTAAAGAATGTACTTGCCGCCTCCGCTGCAGCATCAATTCTAGCTTCCTTGTCCGAAATATAATGCTTGGAGGTATCAATATTGCTATGATGAAGGGCATCTTTGATTGCATAGATGTCCTTTGTTTCTGCGTAGACTTTGGTAGCAAAAGTAGCTCTCATTTTGTGAGGAGAGTATTTATCAGAAAGGCCAGCAGCCTTACAGTATTTCTTTAGCATTTTTTGTACCGCATTTACGGATATTCTTTTACCCTGGGTTGAAATAAACAGGGCATTCTCATCAGTAGAAGAGAGCAGTAGTGGGCGAGAAAACTCGATGTAATCAGCCACGGCATTGTATACAGGAGTGATTACACGTACCTTATCATAATCTCCACCTTTTCTGATGATACTGAAATACACTTTGTATTCTTCGGTAGTATCAATATCTGAAAGATTAAGTCCCACAAGCTCTGAGACACGCATACCAGTGCCAAGCAACACCATGATGATGGCCATATCTCTATCGACCATGCGTTTATTGTAAGCTTTGGCATGTTCTGAAATTTTATCCTGATTTTGTATACAATTTAATAAAGCTGAAACCTCTGAATCACTGAGCTTTACCACATCTCTTTCATGAAGCTTTGGACCTTCCACTAGAAGTGTAGGATTATTTTTGATTGCACCAATGGCCAGGTAATACTTATACATGGTTTTGAGCACAGAAAGCTTTCTGCGACGAGCAGTTTCACTAAGCTTGATTCCATCCTCAGATTCAGCAATGTATTTTTCAATCTGGGTCATTCTGATTTTATCCAAATCAGTAACCTGGATATCCTTGATATTTTCTTTTTTCAGAGCTACAGTCATAAATCTTAGGAATACATTGATTTCGTACATATACCCAAGAATTGTGTTTGTAGAACGATTCCTTGAGTCCAAGTGGGTATGGAAATCCTCTAAGAACTCTGGCATATCATTTAAGAGCTCATTTATTTTTGTGTTATTTTTAATGTCTTGTTCGTTGCGGTATTCGTTACTCATAGATAATTATATCTCCATGTAAGCCTATCATAGCTACTACATATTACATACAGCATAAAGTGGAATATTAACCATCCATTCCTGCTCTTTATAATTTAGTAAGGATAATCTGATAGAAGTAGAAGGGTGAAATTTTTCGTAATATGCTTTTAAACTTTGAGAGCGAATATTAGTCTCTGCCTTTACTTCTATTGGGATAGCATCCATTCCTTTTTGAATAAGAAAATCTTGCTCAAAAGTAGCCGATTCAGTCCCATAGTAATATGGCGAATACTCAGTATCGCTAATAATTTGTTGAAGAACATATTGTTCAGTTAGGGCACCTTTAAATTCCACAAAAAGGCTGTTGCCTTCGATGATAGAATGTAAATCCAATTCACTCATAGCACCTAACAAACCGATATCCACAAAAAATAACTTAAAAAATGAGAGCTCTTTGTATGCAGAAAGAGGAACATGAGGTTCATTTACTTTGTGAACACGATATACTAGACCACTATCAACTAGCCATTGTATGGCTTTTTCGAATTCGCTACTACGTGAGCCTTTTTTTATTTGTCCAAAGAAAAACTTTTTATTTTCTTTTGCTAATTGCATTGGAATGCCATCCCAAACCATATTGACCCTGACTACTTCGTTAGCAGAAATGTGTTTGCCAAAATCCCCTTTATATTGAAGGATTATTTCTCTTTGGATCTCCCTGGCTGCATAGTAATCGTTGTTATTTAAAAAAGCGCTCACAGCTTCAGGCATACCACCTACATACATGTAGTTTTTTAAATGGTAAATATATTTTTCAGAGAAACTATCTATTAAAGTATAATCTTTTGTTTTAAGAGCATCAGCTAGGCCTTTTTCGCCAACAGCATATAGAAATTCCCTGAAATTCAGGGGATAAAGATTTAATGTTGTTACCTTTCCAACAGGATATGAAATACCTTCATGCAAGGCTACGCCTAAAAGAGAGCCTGCCACAATTACATGGTATTCAGGTGCATTCTCATAAAAGTATTTTAGAGCTTCAAATGCCTTTGGGGCATTTTGTATTTCGTCAAATATAATCAGTGTATCATCAGCAGATACAGTAAAACCTACTTCTATATTGATTGCGGAAATAATTCTATTGATATCATAATCCTGCTCAAATACACGAGCCATGGCAGTATTGTTGTAGAATGATATATATGCCACTTTTTTATAGTATTGTTTGCCAAATTCCTGCATTAACCATGTTTTGCCAACTTGACGCGCTCCCATTATAACTAAAGGCTTTCGTTTTGTATTATTTTTCCATTCAACAAGTTTATCCATCGCAAAACGCTGCATATATTATACCTCCAATATGCCAATTACATTTTTTCGCATCAGATCGAAAGGAAAATCACACTTTTTGTGGACTGAAAATAATGTATTTTACAATTTTTAAGACCTAAATCTATGATAATAATACAATTTTTAAGACCTAAATGCAACATTAGGTTACATGTATATGCAAAACGATTATTTAACGGAAAGATAACACTGCTTATATTATTCGACTTCTTTCCTAGTAAATAAGGGATTTAAATGCAATATTCCGAGACTTAATGCAAATAAAAAACATGTTTTGCATTTACCATTAAAA
>SVES01000110.1 GCA_015057305.1 Pseudobutyrivibrio ruminis
AATAAACTACCATCAGCATTGACATGAAATACGGTTAAAAAAATAAACCTGTGTCCTTGACATGGGGTTCACTTTACTCTAAATAACACAGTAAAAATAGTCATCATATAGATAATGTGGAATATCTCCACGATGAGGGCAGAAATACTACGGCTATAATAGGAAAGATAAAAATTACCCGTAGTATTGGAAAATATTGCTTGGCAAAACTAAGTTCTTGTAGACCTTTTCCTTAAGTGGTCCACAAGAAGTCACACCCACATAATTAGATTTGAATTGCCGTTTGCACTTGACAATATTACGGATTTTCCGTAATATATGTACACTAATAATGTTTGAAAGTGAAATAGTAATGGCAAGTAAAGATGTAGCAACAAAGAAATACATGAGAAATCCAGTGATTTTTGCTGATTTTTTCAATGGACTAATATATGGTGGAAGGCAAGTTATAGACTGGGCTACCCTTGAAGAGATAGATACTTCGATGCTATCAATTATTCCAACAGGTAATCGCAAATCAAAATCAGTGCAGAAGTTTAGGGATATCATAAAAAAGTCCATAATTATGAAGAATGATAAGATTTTTTATGCTATACTTGGGATAGAGAACCAGTCTGACATACATTACGCCATGCCAGTCAGAGATATGCTATATGATGCTCTTGGCTATATGCGCCAAGTGGAGGAAATATCAGTATTCAATAAAATAGAAGGTAAATGTTCTGCGGATAGTTATTTATCTGGATTTACTAAAACTGACAAGCTCATTCCTGTAGTCACAGTTACATTGTATTGGGGAGACAAATCCTGGGATGCACCTACATCCTTACAAGAAATGCTAACAGATGTGGATGATGCTGTTAGACCATTTATCAATGATTATAATATAAATTTGTTTTCTATTATCGATTGTGAGCAGCTTCCTAGTTTTAGTACTGAATTGCGGGAATTGTTTTCAATACTTAATACTAGGAATGATAAAACTAGAATGTATGAGCTGGTTCAAACTAACAATAAATTTACGAATCTTCAAAGAGATACAGCTGAATTAATTAGGGATTTTGCATCAGTAAAATTACCAAGAAAGAATTCAGGAGGTGGGTATAATATGTGTAAAGCAGTTATGGAACTTAAACAAGAGGGCATAGATTTAGGCTTGCAGCAAGGAATACAGCAAACTCACTTGAGAGATATAAAGAACATAACAAACAAACTAGGGGTGAGTATAGATGAGGCATTGAAGATACTTGAGATCCCAGAGAATGAATGGGAAAAATACAAATCAATGCTGGAATAGAATTTAACAATTCTTTCGAGTTTCCTCATTAAGCATAAAGCGGAGGTACGAGATATGGTGTTAACAGAATTCAATAAAGAATTACACGAGAGTAATATACGTGCTGAAGAACGTGTGGAGTATAGCAAGTTTTTTAATTAGATTACACTATATTACTATTTTCTGGTGAGGGCAAAAGCTGTGGGATTTTGCATCTGTAAAATTACCACGAAAGAATTCGGAAGGTGGGTATAATATGTGTAAAGCAGTTATGGAACTTAAACAAGAGGGCATAGAACAAGGTATAGAGCAAACGCGTTTGAAAGACATTGAGAATATTAAAAATAACCTGGGGATAAGCATAGATAAAGCATTAGAAATACTTGAAATTCCTGATAGTGAGTGGGAAAGATACAAATCTATGCTGAAATAGTTCTAAATATAACTACTTGAGATTGATTATTAAATAATGATAAAGCAATAAATGGAATTAATGGAAGACGAAAAAATTAGAGTTTCAAACAACATAAAATATTTACTTAAGGAAAAAAAGAAGACTCGCAAACAAGTGGCGAATGAGTTGGGGTATAAGTACACAACCTTTTGCGATTGGGTTAATGGCAATTCCGCTCCTAGCTATAGTGTTTTGGAACAGTTAGGAGATTATTTTAATGTGGAACCTTGGCAGTTTTATGGAAATCTTCCAGAATCAAAGGTTGGAAGGGCAAAAGCACTTATAGCCTATGCCAATGCAGCTGTTGATGCTAAGCTTCTGGATATGAACACATTGGATACATTAGATGATGTTCAGATAAAAAGCTTGCTTGAATCAGGATTTAGATTCCGTCACAAATCAATAGAAGAATATGAGGGCACTAATACTGAAATAACATCATCCATAGATGGAGAATTAGATAGTAATATTGAACTATCAATAAAAAATAATCAGTTATTTATTTCTAATGGTAATACTTGTGTGCCCATATCTCTTGGAAAAGTAATTCAAATCATGGATGTAATGCAGGCGATATTAGACGAAAATAGTTAAAAATAATTAGATATTGTAATTTACAAGCATATATATTCTCAAGAAAACCTTTCTATGTGAAGTGGAGAATATATATGCTTGTTAAATTTATAAGGTCATTTTTTAAAATTAATATCTAAAGTTTCCCAAATCTTTTCCGATAACTGTATTAGATGAAAACAGTAAATGGTTTAAAACATTTTTGTTGTCCATCTAGACAGTTATTTTTCATTTAATCGCGCGGAAGAATATCTGTCCAACTAGTACCTTTACAATTTCATAAGGGTAAACTACTTTAATTTCTTTCCTTGATTACACGCGGAGGTTGGTCACTCCCTTGTAATATAGATACTGGAAATAAGCCTAAAGTATGTATGTTTCCATGTCATGAAACGTAATAAAAAATATTAACTTAGTTATGCGATAAAGCGCATCTCTCATGAATGGAATCGTGAGAGTATCTACAAGGAGGTAGAAATTATGGTAGTACAACACAATATGCAGGCAGCTAATGCTTCAAGAATGTTAGGAA
>SVES01000111.1 GCA_015057305.1 Pseudobutyrivibrio ruminis
TATAATCTTCTCTTTCTTCATCATAGATATTTTCATGATCGCAATATTTGTATTCCCAGGGGAATGCGTATCTGGTGATTTCGATACTTCCATCTGGGAGAACCCGCTTTTTAATGAGTACTTTATTTTTCTTTGGCTTATAAGCTGTTTTAGACTTCTGTGTTTTATTCATCTTTATCCTCCATAATTATTTGTTTAGGTAAGAAACTGTGGTTTTTATCAGTATTTCAACCTTTTTCTTTAATTCATCATATTCTTTAAGAATTTTGTTGAAGGTTGCAGGGTTATATTTATCTGATGAAATTGCCTGTTTTAACATACCTGTTGTTTTTCCTATTTCACCTCGTAACGAAATAATTCCTTGTATGAATTCAAGATTCAGATCATCTCCTAACTTGGTTCCAGGAAAACATAATTCTCTTACATAATCAGAGATTGTTACTCGATTCTGTAGTGAATTGAGTTTTATAAGATTAAATTCATCCTCTGATACACGTATGTAGATTCTTCTATTTTTAGTCATGACTAAAATCTAATAAGTTTTCTAAAAATGCTTAAAAGTGACTCGTAAAGTTTTTTGCAGAATTCTAAAAACTCTTCAAGTCTGTAGTATTTATAGGTTTTACGATCCAGAAACTGTTTATATGGTTGTCTGTAGCCTTGACTAACGTATGCCTGAATAGCATATGTAGGTTGCTGAGTCTTTTCCTCAGTACAGGCATATGTTACTTTCATTCCCAGATCATTCTGTTCAACTGTCTTACTGTAGATAGTTTTTTCTTTTTCCTCTGTCATTTTGTTTACACCATTCTTCGTTTTTAAATCTTAATAGAGTTACGGTAGTAACTGAGCTTCGTAGAACAAGATATCCGAAGGTAAATTTAGAGCACGTTGCGATAAATTTAGTTTTTTGACGGCTTTGTACGCACAAAAACATATCTTGCCCTTATATACAAAATAATAATTTATAAATATTATTTCAGCAAGCAGAATTTATGTTGAAATATTATTAATTTTGCCTAAAATGTGAAAATATGTATAAGCAAATTTTAAATAACCATAAACTTTTGTAAATATCTTTAACTGACACAATAAAGTACATATGTTTCAATATGTTAGCTGTTAGGTAATTTTTATGAGTTCCTATGATGATGTTTTACAAGATTTAAAAAAACTTGAAAAATTAGGTCTGATTTATTCTGATAAAGGGTTCGTCAGACCGAATATTGCTAGGGTGATTTTTAATTCTCTTTTCGATGTGATAAAAGAAAAACTCAATTCAGGTTATTCTGTTAACCTCCTATATAAGTATCTCCGTAAGGAGAATCAGCTTCCTGAATATATTGCTATAAGCAGTCTGTATTCATTTGTTAAGAAAAATAAGAGCAGAATATATGAATAATAGAATTCTCGATAAGAATCTTAATTCTTTATTAAACTCTCTTGAAAAGAACGGATTTGTTTATAAGTCTGCTGAAAAGGTCAAGCTTTGTTATGGGATTGCTTCAATTATTCTGAATGAGCTTGATTATGAGATTTCTATTCTTTTAGCTCGTGGTTTCTGCAAAAAATACGTCTATCAGATGCTTCTCAATGAAGGTAAACTTCCTGCGTATATTTCTCTGTTTCAGTTTTATTCTTATCTTCGGAAAAGAAAGAATTCTAAGGATAATATTCCTGCTGGAAGAGATAATTCAGATAATATTACAATCCAAGATAATGTTATTGATAATCAGGATAGAAATGATTCATCTGCTTCTGAAATCTCAAATAATAGTAATCTTTTTGAGAGTATCGAAAAAGAGCGTGAGGCTCGTTTAAATAAAGATAAAGAGCTTATTGAAAAATTATCTAATGAGAATGGAAGAGAAGTTGAAATTAAACTTAATTCTACAGATCATCACTTTATACATATTCCAAAACATCTGTTCATTCTCAACGAAACAGATCCTAAATATCCGAAGACATATCCTAAACGTTATAAGACTCGTATTCATCCAGAAGGTGATGTTCCCTGGCAGCAGTCTAAACCTTTATTGATTTCTGAGGATAATGAGCTTTATGAACTATATTCTCAGCTTCCTCTTACCACAGCTTATTCTCCTTTTTCAAGTTCGGCATTAATTGATTTTCAGGCGAACATCGTTGAATTGTCTATTTATGAGAAGAGACTGAGGAATCGTTTTGAAGAAACTCATAAAGTGGTGCATGGTCGGAAAATAGATTAAGAAACACTTAGTGCCATACATTACTGTATAGCACTAAGCTTAATGGTTTTACAGTAGGTATGTGTGTCATAGTGCGATAAAAGTAAAACCATATCCGAATTATAGAATAAAAAACCTTACAAAAAAAGTCTAAACTTTTATATAAGTTTATATTTGTATATAAATAATATGTCAAAAAATATACATATTTGATAAAATGAAGTATACTTCTAGTAAATAACGTTAATTTAAAGGTCGTAAAATGAAACGTAAAAATGTTCACATTGTTATGCAGGCAAAGGGTGGTGTGGGTAAAACTTTCATCAGCTGGATTATGGGGCAGTTTCTTCGTGAGAAACATCCTAAGCTTCTGATTGTCGATACAGATCCTACAAACCAGTCTCTGTCTATTTACAAAAATCTAAAACCAATGTTTGTAGATTTTCTGGAAGGAAGAAGAAACATTGAGGTTGGTCAGCTGGATAAACTTTTTGATCTGATCACTACATCAGAAGATGATCTGGTTATTGATACTGGATCATCATCATTTGTTCAGTTGAATACTTTCCTGTCGCTGGAGAGAGCAGATGAAGTTCTGACTTCTATCAACTGTAACCT
>SVES01000112.1 GCA_015057305.1 Pseudobutyrivibrio ruminis
GGCTCTGTTTTTGAAAAGAATTACTTGAGAAAAAGTCCAGGAAATCAACATTTTGGGCTTGACATTATAGGAAGGAGAAAAAGAATTATGAGAAGAAAAAAGATTTTAGCACTGGCATTAGCCGCCACAATGGCAAGCAGTATGAGTATGACTTCCTTTGCGGGTCAGTGGGTGCAGGAAAATAATGATTTTAAATATCAGGAAGACAATGGAACCTATCCGACTAACACTTGGAAATGGATTGATGGAAAGTGCTATTACTTTGATGGTAATGGTTATATGCTTAGTAACACAACCACACCGGATGGTTATACAGTAGATTCTTCCGGAGCTTGGACAGTGAACGGAGTAGTACAGACACAGGCAACGGGTTCTACAGGTAATGTTGCACACAGTGGCAATTATGATCCAGCGCATCCTCTTGCAGGAATGGTTGATGCTTGGAATTTGAGATTACCAATACCATACTACACATCACAAGAAATTGCTAATAATAATATACAGGCAATGTTGACTGGACAGATGGACCAGTATTTTGCTGCTCCTGTAGGCGAATATGTAGATGCTGCTGGCAATCATATCTATACTACGCAGGAAGACTATGACAATGCAAGAAAATACGAAAATGATTTGTATGTATGGTATTGCAATTGGCTTAATTCGATAGATTTTCAGAGTATGAATGAAATGCAAAGAGCTCAGGAAGTTAAAAAGGTGTTGCTTCAAGCCTCTTATGATACCTCGGCAGTAAGTTACGATGAAGGTTTTAGATATGATTATGCTGTTTTGATTAATAAAAAAGGGCGTTGTTCTGAATTTGCAATGACAGCAAGATCTTTATGTACGGCATTGGGTCTTAAATGTGAGATTACTGGTTATGGTGACCATTCTGTTTACTACGTGTATGTTGATGGTAAGCAGTATATGGGAAGTAATCAGATTCTCAATTTGAATCAGCCGGGTGGATTGAGCAGATAGTAAAAAACTCATTGGTTGATTCCAATGAGTTTTTTATTAAATAGAAGAGATTATATAGTCCTACATTAGTAGGAGTACAAAAGGCTCTTGAAAAGGAGCTTTTTATTATGCAATGAATATATTTTATGTTTAGAATAAAAGTGTTAAATTTATAAGATATTGTATAAATCTATTTTTTAATTCCTCTATATCTGACATATTTATTAAAGAACTAGAAATCTCAATAAATGGAGGGATAATAATATAATGAAAAAAATAAATATAAAAAGAGTATGTGCTGCTGTTTTAGGGATAACTTTATTAACAGTTGCAATTATACCTTATATTGGTCAAAAGAAAGTGGAAGCTTTTTCGTCCGCGTATGGAGTATGTATTGATAATCATAATGCTAGTACATCGGGTGCTTGGTCTAAAAATGATAAATATAGTAATAAATTATTGGATATGAATGCATATACACCAGGAACAGATGAATATAAAGCTGCTCTTACTACGAATGTTGAACGTCTACACCAATACATTGGTTCTGATGAGCAAATCTTAAAACTCTATTGGTCAGCAATCGCTACTTGGGTTACTAATGCAAAGGCATTTAACGGAAACGATTTAGCTGGAGCTCAATATTGGGCAAACTATGCAAGCGTAGGATATCAAAATTCAGTCTGGCATAATTATGCTCCTGAATTGACAACTGGTTATAACTTTGTGCCAATGACAGAAGCAGATTTAGGTACTGTTTTACATGGAGTAGCCGGTCAATCAATTATTGACCGAGACCCATTTCTTTCTATGCTTGTTAATCCTGAAACACTTTTTAGCTCTGATTGGCAGAAAAAGCCTCAAGCTCTTCCGAGACTTAGCAATGCATGGTTACAATCTTATGATTCTTATCAAGCAGGTGAGAGCGGTCGTGGACAATGGCCAAAAGATTCACCTGGGCATGAAATTTCACTACTTGAAGGAGAATATCCAACAAAGGAACAAGTTCAGATAGCCGCTTTGGATATGGAAACAAATGAAGCATATAAAGTTAAAGGTGAAACTGGACACTATAGAATTGAAATGACTGAAGACTTTTTTAATAACTGCGGTAATTTAATGGTATGGGATGAAAGTATTCAATCATGGAGATCTATGAATAATGGTGCTAATGGTTGGGAATGTAAATGGATTGCACAAGAAGGGTATTGGGCATATGATTTGACTTTTACTGGTGGAAATAAACCTCAACCACTATTAATGTATTTTGAAATACCTCAAAACTCAATTGCCGATGCAGGAGCAGTAGGTTATGATTCACCAGTGGAATTTGCGGCGGCCTATCTTAAATTATACACATGTGATTCCTGCGGAGGAACTCATAATTCAGGGCATTTGGATCCATCAAAGCATCAGCGGCATGTAGCTTTTAATCCTCAAAATTCAATCCATGTCTACCCTTGTTTCCGCCTTGGAGACCCAGTTACACTACCAGGTAATCCAGACACAAGCTTAGCTTTTAATATTTATCGTCATACAGAGGACATGGAATCAAATTATAACGTCCAGTTGGATAAATACGATTACGAGACAGGAAAATCTCTTGAGAACTCTATCTTTGAGTTATATGAGAGATTCGATGACAAGGATGAAGTGAATTTAGAGAGAGATGGAGCAGTTGAATTATATAAGGGAGGAGATAGCACTTGCAAACAGTCAATCGTAATATAAGACAATTACGATTGACTGTTTGAATGCCCAGATTGGGCATT